>JAAVHT010000013.1 GCA_014799565.1 Clostridiales bacterium | reverse complement strand
TTGGTCTGGACGATTGGGTGGCGACCCGTGAGGAAATGGAGGACAATGTTGACCAGTTCCTCGTCCTGCTGGAGAAGTATGTAGACATCCCTGAACTGCCCCAAACCATCGTGAATGAGTTCATCAAGCAGATCATCGTCTACGCCCCTGACAAGTCCAGCGGCAAGCGAACGCAGAAGGTCAAGGTCGTTTTCAACTTCCTGGAGGAAGTTGAAGTGCCAGAAATCAGCGAACCTGTTATCACAGAAACCACCTATGGACGCAGAAAGACGGCGTGACACACGGTCACGCCGCCCTCTGCGGCAAATATAGTTACTTGTCACTATTAAGCCTTATTCTCCGATTTATTTATCATGCCTGCTCCACATGATGCAGAAAGGCTGTGCTTGACATTCCGCGTCCTATCCCGGATAATTGAAATAGGGCATGGAAAGGAGGGCATCATGTGGACATCCGATTGCTAGAATACTTTCTGGCCGTAGCGAAATGCGGCAACATCACCCGGGCGGCGGAGCAGCTCCATGTAACCCAGCCCACCATCAGCCGGCAGCTGATGGAATTGGAGAAAGCGGTGGGTTCTCCCCTGCTGATCCGCGGGAAGCGGCGGGTAACGCTCACCGAAGCGGGCGTCCTGCTCCAGCAGCGGGCGGAGGAGATCGTGTCCCTGATGGAAAAGACCATGCGTGACATCACCGATCAGGACGATTTACTGGGAGGAACCGTCACCATAGGCTGCGTGGAAACCTGTGTTTCCCGTATGCTGCCGAAGATCCTTGCCGGATTCTCAGCCCGCTATCCCAAAGTCAAGTATGAGCTGTACAGCGCCGACGGCGATGACATCCGGGAGAAACTGGATCGGGGCGATCTGGATTTTGGCATTCTGATGGAGCCGGTAGAGGCGGCTAAATATGACTTCTTCCGGCTGCCCTACTGGGAGACTTGGGGCATCCTGATGCGCAAGGACGATCCGCTGGCGCGGAAAGCGGCTGTCGAGCGAGACGATTTGTTGAACATCCCCTTGTCCCTGCCCCGGCGTGAGATTGTGCAGGATCATATCGCGGGCTGGTTTGGCGTGGAGCGCAGCCAGCTGAACGTGTTCGCCGAGCACAACCTCTTGGCCAACGCCGCTCTGCTGGCGGAGGCCGGATTGTGCTATGTCGTCTGCGTGGGCGGCAGCTTTGAGATCCGGGGCGGCGAAAACCTATGCTTTGTTCCACTGGCGCCGAAACGAACCTCCGGCCATGTGCTGGCATGGAAGAACAACCGGGTGTTCCACTCGGCGGCCAACCGCTTCAAGGAGTTTGTTCAAGCAGCGGAGCAAGCAGAATAATGCCTTTTGGGTATGGTAAATGATACGGTCAAAACATTGGACGATCAAATGGCCTTGGTTTATGATGAAATCAGAAAGGTTGGGAGACTTATGACACAAGTTACCTTGGGCCGAACCGGGCTCACCGTCAACAAAAACGGCTTTGGCGCGCTGCCCATCCAGCGCATTTCCCGGGATGACGCGGCATATCTGCTCCAAAAGGCTCTGGATCACGGCATCGACTTTTTTGACACCGCCCGGGCCTATTCGGACAGCGAGGAGAAAATCGGCTTCGCCCTCAGCGACCGGCGGGAGCAGTTCATCCTGGCCACAAAAACCATGTCCAGGGATGTGGAGGGCTTTTGGAACGATCTTCACACCAGCTTGAAGAACCTGAACACCGACTGCGTGGATATCTATCAGTTCCACAACCCGGCCTTCTGCCCGAAGCCCGGAGACGGCACCGGCCTGTACGAGGCCATGGAGCAGGCCCGGGCCCAGGGAAAGATCCGCTTCATCGGCATCACCAACCACCGTCTTGCCGTGGCGCGGGAGGCGGTGGATTCCGGGCTCTACGACACGCTTCAGTTCCCCTTCAACTACCTGGCCACCCCTGAAGAGATCGAGCTGGTGGAGGCGTGCGGGGCCCAGAACGTGGGCTTTATCGCCATGAAGGCGCTGTCAGGCGGGCTGATCGCCAACTCCGCCGCCGCCTACGCCTTCCAGGCTCAGTATGACAATGCCCTGCCCATCTGGGGGATTCAGCGGGAAAAGGAGCTGGACGAGTTCCTGTCCTACATGGACAACCCGCCCCAGCCGACACCGGAACTCCAGGCCGTCATGGATCGCGACAGGAACGAACTGGCAGGGGATTTCTGCCGCAGCTGCGGCTACTGCCTGCCCTGCCCCGCCCAAATCGACATCCCCAACTGCGCCCGGATGTCGCTTCTGCTGCGGAGGTCGCCGACGGAAGGCCACCTGTCTCCGGCGGGCCAGGAAAAAATGGCGCGGATCGACCACTGCGTCCACTGCAACCACTGTGTGGATCACTGCCCGTACGGGCTGAACACGCCGGAGTTGCTGCGGCGCAACTATGAGGACTACAAGACATTTCTGCATAAGTAATTCCACCCCATCTGCAAATCGCCGACGGCCCGGTGCTGGCCTACGCCCTGGAACTGAAACAGGCTGGAATCATCCGGCACATCGGCCTGAGCAGCCATAACCCGGAGGTGGCGCTGGCCGCGGTGGAGAGCGGGCACATCGAGGTGCTGATGTTCAGCGTCAATCCCTGCTACGACCTCCAGCCCGCCAGCGAGGACGTGGAGGATCTGTGGCGGGACGAGGCCTACGCCGCCATGGATCCCCAGCGGCAGAAGCTGTACGAGGTGTGTCAGGCCAAGGGCGTGGGTATCACGGTGATGAAAGCCTTTGGCGGCGGCGACCTGTTGGATGCCTCCCTCTCCCCGGCGGGCAAAGCGCTCACCGCCAATCAGTGTATCCACTACGCCCTCACCCGTCCGGCGGTGTCCTGCGTGCTGGCAGGGGCCCACAGCGTGGAGCAGCTGCGGCAAAGCGCCGCCTATGAGGACGCCGGTGAGGCCGATCGAGACTACGCCGCCGCCCTGGCCTCCTTCCCCAACATCAGCTGGAAGGGCCACTGTATGTATTGCAGCCACTGTGCCCCCTGCCCCAAGAAGCTGGACGTGGCCTCTATTACCAAGTTCCTCAACCTGGCCGTGGCCCAGGGCCAGGTGCCGGAGACTGTCCGGGAGCACTACGGGGTGCTGGAGCACCACGCAGGAGAGTGCGTCGCCTGCGGCGCCTGTGAGAAACGGTGTCCCTTCGAGGTTTCCATCATCGAGAATATGAAGCGGGCTAAGGCCATCTTCGGAGTGTGAGCAAGGTATGATTACGGAAAAAACCGGTGTATTTGCGTTAGAAACGGAACAGACCTCCTACCTGTTCCGGGTGATGGACACAGGCCACCTGGAGCACCTGCATTACGGGCGGAGGATCCGGTTCCGGGACGCTTCGGCGCTTATGGAAAAGCATTCCTTCGCGCCGGGAAACGGAATCTATTACGATGACGCACATAAGAACCTCAGCCTGGAGGACGCCTGCCTGGAGCTCTCCTCCTGCGGGAAGGGGGACATCCGGGAGCCCTTCCTGGAAATCGTGTACCCGGACGGCAGCTTTACCTCCGATTTTGTGTTTGATTCCTACGAGATCAGCGACACAAAGCCGGAATTCGCCTCCCTGCCCGGCTCCTACAGCGAGGACGGCAAGGTGGAGCACCTCTGTGTCAGGCTGAAGGAAAAGGCGAAAGCCGCGGAACTTGAGCTGCATTACTATGTGTACCCGGAGTGCGACATCATCGGGAGAAGTGCAAAGCTCATCAACACCGGGGAGGCCGGGATTACGGTCAAGCGCCTGATGAGCGCGCAGCTGGATCTTCCCGACTGCGGCTATGTGTTCACCACCTTCACCGGCGGCTGGGCCCGGGAGATGAAGCGGACGGATACCCAGGTGTGGGCGGGAAAATGCGTCAACTCGTCCTACGCCGGGGTCTCCTCCAGCAGGGCAAACCCCTTTGTCATGCTCTCTGGGGAGCACACCACTGAGGACGCGGGGGACTGCTTCGGGGTCAACCTGATCTACAGCGGGAACCACTACGAGGCGGCAGAGGTCAGCCCATGGGGCAAGACCCGGCTGGCAGTGGGAATCAATCCCCAGTCCTTTTCCTGGAACCTGGCCCCTGGGGAGGCTTTTGAGTCGCCGGAGGCGGTGATGACCTTCTCCCACGAGGGCTTCAACGCCATGAGCCGCCATATGCACGCCTTTGTCCGGGAACACATCGTGCGGGGGGAGTGGAAGCGGAAGCCCCGCCCCGTCCTGCTGAACAGCTGGGAGGCGGCCTATTTTGACATCGACGAGAAAAAGCTGCTGAATCTTGCCAAGGCGGGAAAGAAGGTGGGCATCGAGCTGTTTGTCATGGACGACGGGTGGTTCGGCACTCGGACGGACGACACCCGTTCCTTGGGGGATTGGACAGCCAACCTCAAAAAGCTGCCCAACGGGCTGAAGGGCCTGTGCGACAAGGTGAAGGCCCTGGGGCTGGACTTCGGCGTCTGGGTAGAGCCGGAGATGGTCAACGTAAACAGCGAGCTGTACCGCGCCCACCCGGAATGGGCCATGGATATTCCGGGCCGGGCACACTCGGAGGGGCGCAATCAGCGCATTCTGGATCTGAGCAATCCCGCGGTGCAGGACTACATCATCGATGCCATGACCGAGGTGTTCTCCTCCGCCGACATCTCCTATGTGAAGTGGGACATGAACCGCGTCTTTTCCGATGTGTACTCCAAGAGCCTGGGGCCGGAGGGCCAGGGTGAGGTTTTCCATCGCTATGTCTGCGGGCTGTACCGCTGCATGAAAACGCTGACGGAGCGGTTCCCCAAGATCCTGTTTGAGGGGTGCAGCTCGGGCGGGAACCGGTTTGACCTGGGCATCCTCTGCTACTTCCCCCAGATCTGGGCCAGTGACAACACGGACGCCCTGTGCCGGGCGGAGATCCAGAACGGCTACAGCTACGGCTACCCCATGTCCACCCTCAGCGCCCACGTCTCCTCCTGCCCCAACCATCAAACCCTGCGCAATACGCCGCTGGAGACGCGCTTTCACGTGGCGGCCTTCGGCGTGTGCGGGTATGAGTGCAACCTCTGCGACATGAGCCATGAGCAGCTTGCCGCCGTCCAAAAACAGATTGCGCTGTACAAAAAGTGGCGGGAGGTTCTCCAGTTCGGCGACTTTTACCGGGGCCGCAGTTTTGGCAGCGGAGGCGGAAGCCACAGCGCCATCGGCGTCACCGGGGAGCAGAACACCATGGAGTGGATCTGCGTCTCCCCGGACCGGGAAAAGGCGGTGGGGATGATCTTCCAAAAGCTGGCGGTGCCCAACGATTTCTTTGCCTGCTACCGGGCAAAGGGGCTGGACGAGGAGGCACTGTATCACTTCTACAACCGGCCTCTGAAATATGACATCAGGGACTTCGGCGGGCTGGTCAATATGATTTCCCCCGTCCACATCAAGCAGGATTCCCTGATGGAGTCTGTGGCCGCCAAACTGGTCAAGCTGGGCGGCGAGACGGAGGACTGCCTGGTCTACGGTGACGAGCTGATGTACCACGGAGTGAAGCTGAAGCAGGCCTTCGGCTCTGTGGGCTTTGGCAAGGATACCAGGGTCTACCAGGACTTTGGGTCACGGCTTTATTTCATGGAAAAGGTGTGATACTTTTTCTCGAGAGAAAAAGTATCCAAAAAGAGCTTTAAACTCGCTACAAACGTGTTGCTATCTTTGCGTTTCTGCCCGGTAACGACATCGTATTCTTGATTGGAGGACAGTACAAAAATATGGAAAACGAGAAAATCACTAAGAAAAACCTGATTTGCTACCCCATCGGGACCATCGGGCGGGACGCGCTGTACGCCCTCATCAACAGCTATCTGCTGACCTTTGTGCTGTTCACCCACACGCTGGACGCGGCGCAGCTGGCCGCCATCACCGGCATCATGATCGCGGCCCGGGTGTTCGACGCGCTGAACGACCCCATCATGGGCAATATCATCGAGCGGACCCGCTCGAAATATGGCAAATTCAAGCCCTGGCTGGTGGCGGGAGCACTGTCCACCTCGGTGGTGATCTATCTGATGTTCAATGTGCACCTCCAGGGCTGGAACTTCGTCTGGTTTTTCGGCGTGATGTACTTCGCTTTCAGCATCACCTACACCATGAACGATATCTCTTACTGGGGTATGATCCCGGCCCTGGGCTCGGACGCTGACACCCGCAACCAGTTCACCTCCCGGGCCACGCTGTGCGCCGGCATCGGCGGCACGCTGGCGTCTATGCTCATACCCATGTTTACCACGGGCTCGGGGGCCCTTGGGGGCAATACGTCCACTGCTTATGGTTTGGTGGCCCTGGGAATCGCCGTCGCCGCGCCGCTGTTTTTGCTGTTTACGGTGCTCGGCGTCAGGGAGCACCGGGAGGCGGCCCCCGCAAACCGTCCCAAAGAAAAATTCTCCCTGATTCAAGTGTTCAAGACCATCGCCCGCAACGACCAGCTGGTCTGGGTTGCGGTGATCTTCCTCATCCAGCAGGTGGGCAACGGCCTGGTGGTGGGCGGACTGGGCTCCACCTATATCTACTTCACCTTTGGCTACAGCGGCGGGCTGTACTCCCTGTTCAACACGGTGGGCATGATGGCCACGGCCTTCCTGATGATTTTCTACCCGGCCATTTCCCGAAAGCTTCACCGGAAGAAGCTGATGGGCATCATGACGGTCGTCTCCACGGTGGGCTACGTTCTCATGCTGGCCTCCGCCGCCATTCCGGGTACGGGGATGGACCGGTTCGGCCTGCTGACCGCGGGCTATATGTGCGCCAACTTTGGGTATTACAGCTTCTACTTGATTATGATGATCTCCATCATGAACACAGTGGAATACAATGAGCTTCGCTTTGGCGAACGGGACGAGGGCATCATCACGTCCCTGCGGCCCTTTATCACCAAAATGGGCTCCGCCCTCATTGTGGCGGCCACCTCCGCCACCTACCTGATCTTCGGCGTCACTGGCTACACCAACCAGATCTCTGATTTGGAGCAGCAGTGCGCCCAGGGCCTGCTGTCCGAGGAACAGAAGCTGTCTGCCATCGAACAAGTGCTGTTCGGGGGCGGCGGCGTGTCCGGGGGACAGAGCATGGGCCTGCTGATCACCATGACCGTGCTGCCCTGGTGCCTGATGCTGATCTCCTATTTCCTTTACAAGAAAAAGTACAAGCTGGACGAGGCGGAGTACGACAGGATCTGCAAAGAGCTGGGAAAACAATAAACGCCCGCCAAGCGGGCGAGGGGGTATCCATGTGGAGCGGAAAAACCTGACCTATGACAGCCGGATCAAAGACCTGTACCAAAATCCTGTGGGCCACGACGCGCTGGCGCGGGTGCTGCTCCAGCTGGGCCTGCCGGAACAGGCAATCACCAACCCGGTGATCGCCAACCTGAAGCTGCGCACGGTGGCGGGGCTGGCAAAGAAGAAGCTGGGCCCGGACTTCTTCGACGCGCTGCTGCGCCTGGTCAATTTAGAGCGGGACGAGCCCTGCGCCTCCACCGGGGAGATCACTCCCCAGTGGTGGAAAGAGGCGGTGTTCTACCAGATCTATCCCCGGAGCTTCCGCGACAGCAACGGGGATGGGATCGGCGACCTGCCCGGCATCCTCAGCAAGCTGGACTATCTGAAGGAGCTGGGCGTGGACGCGCTGTGGCTGTCCCCCATCTACGACTCGCCCAACGACGACAACGGCTACGACATCCGGGATTATGACAAGATCATGGCGGAATTCGGCACCATGGAGGATTTTGAGCGCCTTCTGGACGGGGTACACGCCCGGGGGATGCGCCTCATCATGGATCTGGTGGTCAACCACACCTCCGACGAGCACACCTGGTATCAGCAGGCGCTGGCGGACGAGCGTTCCCCCTACCGGGAGTATTATTTCTTCCGCAAGGACGACGGCAGCCACACCCCGCCCAACAACTGGACATCCTTCTTCTCCGGCCCCGCGTGGAACTATGTGGAGGACTCGGACAGCTGGGCGCTGCACCTGTTCTCCAAAAAGCAGATGGACCTGAACTGGGATAACCCGGACGTCCGCCGGGACGTCATCGCCATGGTGAACCGCTGGCTGGATCGGGGGGTGGACGGCTTCCGCATGGACGTCATCAACTACATCTCCAAGGAGGACGGGCTTCCCCAGGGCAACGAGACCATCGGGGCGCTGATGGGCTTTCCGGGGATCGAGCGCTACTATTACGGCCCCCATCTCCATGAATATCTCCGGGAGATCCGGGAAAAGGCATTCGAGCCCCACGGCGCGTTTTCCGTGGGGGAGACTCCCGGCCTGGGGATGAAGATGGCCCAGCTGGTGACGGGCGAGGAGCGGAAAGAGCTGGACATGATCTTCTCCTTCGACCACCTGGAGACGCCGGGGCACACCCGGTTTGACGACTACGAATACGACCTGAACTATTTTCGGGACTATATGATCGACTGGATGGAGCACTACGGCAATAACTGCTGGATGTCCCTGTTTTACAACAACCACGACAACCCACGGATGATCAGCAAGATCACCGGAGATATCTCACGGCATACCGCGCTGTCCAAGCTGCTGGCCGTCATGCAGATGACGTTGAAGGGAACCCCCTTTGTGTTCCAGGGAGATGAGATGGGGCTGGCCAACTATCCCTTTACCTCCATGGAGCAGATCACCGATGTGGAGGCCAAGGGCTACTACGCCGAGCATATTGAAAAGGAGCCTGAGGACAAGGTATTTGCCACGATCCTGGCGGGGACGCGGGAGCACGCGCGGGTTCTTCTGCCCTGGAACGAGAAGCTGCCGCCCTGGCATAAGGGCCTGCGCCAGCAGCCCAAGGCGGAGGTGCTGGAGGCGTACCGGGAGCTGATCCGTCTGCGCCACGAGGCAAAGGCCCTGGTCTACGGGACGTTCCGCGTCCGCAGCAGGAAGAAGAACCGCTTCGTCTATGAGCGGGAGCTGGATGGACAGACCTATCTGGTGGACTGCAATTTGGGCGCCGCCCCCTGCAAGGCGTTTCCTCTGGACGGCCGGTGGGAGCTGGTCTACGATACACAGGCCAAGGACAGCGGCCGGGAGCGGCTGCAAGGCTGTGAGGCCCGCATCTGGAAGAAGGCGGCAGACATTTGATCTGTGGTGCCCCCCGCTCTCAAGTTCAACGCCGCAAATGCCATTAGAAAGCTTCTGTCAGTATAGCGCCTTGAATGTTGTTTCGGTTCCAGAGACTGGCAGTTCCTCTGTCTGTATCTCTGTGATATCAAAGCGCCGGACTGCTCGCATGGCCCGGAGGAACTCGTCAATGCAGCGGGCCTCGCCCTCGATCTCAACGACGACGGTTCCGTCACTTTTGTTTTGTGCCCAGCCCACCAAACCCAGTTGGCCCGCCAGCATCTGCGCCTCATAGCGGAAGCCGACGCCTTGGACAATACCGGAAAAACGATAACGCCTTCGAACCGGCGGCGTATGAGGGCCATCCGGGACGTGTACAACGGGCCGCTGGTTCCCCTTGCAGACCTTTTTCAGCCATTGAAACAAGTCCATCTCTTAGTCGCTCCTTCACTTACGTCATTTAAACACTATGATACTCCAATCTCTCAGCGTATGCAACGCCTGACTGAACGCGTGGCGCTCCTTTCGCCGTCCTTTTTTACAAAAATGACGGCGGAAGGAGCGCTGCACTTGTATGGATGAATATTTTTTTATTTTCACTTGACATATACGAATTTTTATTCAATAATAGCAGACGAAATCCAGGCAGAAAGGCTGAGAAACATGAATACTCTATGCAAAGCAAATCTCCCGCACCCCTCTGGACGGCTCCGACGAACCCCGCTGTCCCGCCGATGACGGCCGAGTCTCCAATTTACGATGAAGCTCCTTTGCAAACCCCTTGTCATTCCGCTTTCAATCTGCGGCAATGAATATATGCAAAGCAAAGGAATATCCATACAATTGTCAAAACGTGAAGAGAGGTTAAGAAATTATGAAAAAGCATTTTACCCGGATCATGACTGCCGCCCTGGCGGTTTTCCTGCTCACAAGCAGTCTTGGCAGCGCCCTGGCCTGCACCGGTTTGTATGTGGGCAAGGACGTCAGCGCTGATGGCTCCATCATCATCGGCCGGTGTGAGGACATCGGGGCGGTATATGACAAGCTTCAGACCTATGTCCCCGCCTCCGATGTAGCGGGCCGCACCATGGACGACATCAACGGCTTCTCCTATCCGTTGCCTGCCCACACCCATGGATACACCCAGATGGAGGACTACCCCGCCGCCGGTGACGGCCTGTACGCCGCCGTCTGCGTCAATGACGTGAGCGTGTCGATCACCGGCACTGTGTCCGCCTCCGGCTGCGCAGCCTGGAAGGAGGCCGACCCCANNNTNNNTGAGGGNCTGAGNGAGGCCGTCCTCCCCGCGCTGGCCGCCGCCACCGCGTCCACCGCCAAGGAGGCCGTNGACGTCCTGTGCAAAGCGGTGGATACCTACGGCTCCGCCGAGGGCAANGTGATCCTGATNGCCGACCAGCANGAGGCGTGGATCCTGGAGATCTACGGCGGCAAGCACTACGTGGCCATGAAGCTGCCCGACGACCAGGTGGCCGTNTTCGGCAACCACTTCATGATCGGCGCNATCGACCCCGAGGATNCGGAGAANTTCGTGGTCTCCGAGGGCTTTGTCGAGACGCTGGAGGAGGCNGGGCTCACCAAGAAGGACGAGGACGGCAAGGTCCTGGCCGCNCAGTCCGTCTGTGATGGGACNCGTTCCGACGGAAACAACCTGCGGAACTGGGGCGGCATGAACCTGCTGGCTCCCTCTATCGCCGGCGAGTACGATTCCGACACCTTCTACCCCCTGCTCTANACCCCCGATGANAAAGTGACCCTCCAGGATGTGTTCGCCGTTTACCGCTGCCGGTACGAGGGCACCCCCTANGACCTGAGCCTGGAAGGCCAGGAGNGCAACCGGGCCATCGCCGTCTCCGGCACCCCNGACACCCATGTGATCCAGCTCTTTGNNGATATGCCCNNCGCCCACGCNGCCGTAAACTGGCTGGCCTTCACCGGCGCTGAGCACAGCGTATTCATCCCCGAGATCGCCGGCATCACCGAGCTGCCCGCCGCCTTCGGCGTGGACGCGCCNAGCTACAGCACTGACAGCGCCTACTGGGCCTTCAAGCGGATCTGCGGCCTGGCCGACACCAACCGGGCCCTTTACAGCGAGGGCGTGCAGAACTTCTGGAAGCTCCAGGAGGATGCGTTTATCGCCCAGATGCCCGCCAAGCTGGCGGCGGTCAAGGCNCTGGCCGAGNCCGATCCCGAGGCCGCGGTGGACTANGTGAACGCNNATCTGGCCAATGCCTACAGCGATGTGCTGAANAAGTCCGANGTACTCTACAGCCAGCTGCTGACCCTGGTGAGNAAGAATGCCGGTTACGCCTCCAGCCGGTGGAGCGCCCTGGCGCCCAACGTGCCCCTGCGCACCGCCGCCGAGGCCAAGGGCTACACCGTCACCTGGGACGCCGCCGCCAAGGCNGCAGTCCTCACCAAGGGCGATGTGACCAAGACCGTCCCTGTGAATGGGAAGGANGCCGTCCTCATCGACGGTGTGACCTATGTNCCCTACTCCTTCGTGGAAGGGCTGTAANACAGTAAAACACGGGCCCGCGTGCTTCCCCGCACGCGGGCCCATATGCGTCTTCGCCCAGGCGCGAACAATTGACATNCGCCCCGTCTTTCGGTATAATAANGCGAATTTACGGAGAGGAGAAAACCGATGAAGCGAGAAAANTTTCGCTCCCGGCTGGGCTTNCTGCTGGTGAGCGCCGGGTGCGCCATCGGCATCGGNAACGTGTGGAAATTCCCCTACGTCACCGGGGAAAACGGCGGCGGGGTGTTCGTGCTGTTCTANCTGGTGTTCCTGCTNCTGATGGGNGTNCCGGTGCTGACCATGGAGCTGGCGGTGGGCCGGGCCAGCCGCCGCAGCGCCGTCCAGGGGTACAAGGCCCTGGANCCCGNGGGGTCTAAGTGGCACATNCACGGCTGGTTCTGCATGGCCGGGTGCTATCTGCTGATGATGTACTACACCACCGTGTCCGGCTGGATGCTGGGNTANTTCTTCAAGTTCGCCGGGGGAACCTTNGCGGGGCTNTCCAATGAGGCGGTGGACGCGGTGTTCCCCGCCATGCTGGCCAATCCCNCCGAGATGACCGTCTGGATGGCTGATGACNGTGCTGGNNGGCTTCCTGGTNTGTTCNCTGGGCCTCCAGGGNGGCCTGGAGCGGGTGACCAAGNTNATGATGCTGGNCCTGCTGGGNCTGATCGTGNTGCTGGCNGNNCACAGNNTGACCCTNCCCGGNGCNNNGGANGGGGTGCGGTTCTACCTGCTGCCCGACTTNGGNCGGGCNNTGGAGGAAGGNCTNGGNANNGTNATCACNGCCGCNATGAANCAGGCGTTNTTTACCCTGAGCCTNGGCATNGCCGCCATGGAGATTTTCGGCAGNTANATGAGCCGGGACAANACCCTGGCCNGNGANGCNNTNCGCATCTGCGGGCTGGACACCTTTGTGGCNCTNNTNAGCGGGCTNATCATCTTNCCNGCCTGCTTCTCCTTTGGCGTGACGCCGGACGCGGGGCCGTCCCTCATCTTCGTGACCCTGCCCAAGGTGTTCACCGGCATGGCCGGCGGGCGGCTGTGGGGCTCCCTGTTCTTCCTGTTCATGTCCTTCGCCAGCTTCTCCACGGTGATCGCCGTGTTCGAGAACCTGCTGGCCGGGTGCATCGACAATTTCGGCTGGCGCCGGAAGAAGGCGGCGCTGGCCAATGGTGTGTTCATCCTCATCGCCAGTATGCCCTGCGTGCTGGGGTACAACCTGTGGTACTTTGAGGCCGCGCTGCCCAACGGCTCGGTGGGTCAGGTGCTGGACATCGAGGACTTCCTGGTGAGCAACCTGCTGCTGCCGCTGGGGTCTCTGATGTACCTCCTGTTCTGCGTCACCAAATGGGGCTGGGGCTTTGATAAGTATCTGGACGAAGCCAACAGCGGGAAAGGCGTCAAAATGCCCCGGGCGCTGAAGCCGTACTTCCAGTTTGTGCTGCCGGTACTTATTTTGGTCATTTTGATCCAGGGATTTTTAAAGTAAAAAAGATCCGGTTTCCCATGGAAACCGGATCTTTTTCTGTTCTTTCTTCCCTGCTTCATCTTGCCCTTGTAATCCCGAACGATAAAGGCGGGGGCATTGCCGCTGGAATCAGAAATCAGCCTCTGACGCGTCAACGGGCCGCAACTCCAGCTTTATCCCTGCAAATCCTCTATTCTGCGCAAATATTATATACGTTTTACGCTGCGCGGGATCAATGACGCCAGAACCTTTGGCGCCACCGCGCCAAACGCTCATATGGTATTTGATGTCTATGTTGGTGGGCTGCACAAAAGAGAGCTCCGCCACGTCGCCGGCGCGCCCTTGCCAAATGACCTTGCCATTGGACGATATGGACACCTTTTGATCCCCTGCGCCTATTGGAACATCCAAAGGCATCCGTTCCTCGTTGACTACGGGTAACGGCTTTATTTTTACTGTTTCGCCCGATTCCAGCAATTCGCTGATGGGGCAGCCGCAAAACGGGCAGATCCCCGCCCGGTCGGAAATCTCCTTGCCGCAATCGAAGCATTTGATAAGGGCCATAACCGTCATCTCCTTTTTTGCCTATCATATCACAGCTTGCTTCATACGTCAATCGATTTGACCCTGAGCCCCCGCGCCCCAGCCCAGCACCGTCTCGCGAAGCCCGTCCAGATCCAACACGCCGTAGGCGAAGCCCTTCTTCACCAGCTCCTCCGGAAGATATTCGTCGTACTTGTCAAACAGGGGCAGCTCCTTGTCGTAGACCAGCTCCAGCGGATCGATGGGCTTGCGGATCTCCTCGGACACCACGTTGAAAAACGTCTCCTCGTCCGCCTTCATAGTGAACTGCATATAGTAGGGCCGGGCGGAGTCAAAGTTCTTCAGCCCCAGGCGGTCAGCGCATTTGATCTTTAAAAACCGCTCCATGGCCAGGAACCGGTAGCTCCCCACCCAGGGCAGCAGGCACCACATATTGCCGCCCAGGTTGAGCAGGGGGGTCTCGGTGGCGCCGGAGCGGCTGGCGGTGAACCGGGCGTTTTCCAGCCGGGCCACGGCGTTTTTCATCAGGTAGGGGTACTGCTTCTCCTCTTGCAGTACCTGCCGCATCCGCTGCAAAATTTTGGTGTGCAGGTCGCCGGCCACCAGGCCCAAATAGGCCGGGACGGTGCCCTTCACCTGCTCGCAATACACCAGATGCCGCTTGTGGTCGATCTCCAGCACAGTCCAGACGTGGCCTGCGATGGCCAGCTTCTCCCCCACCGGGGGCGGCAGCACCACCGTGCCCAGCTCCTGGGCCTCGCTGCGGACGGTGTACTCCTCGTTTTCCTGGAACACGCCGTAGAATCGGTAGGAGTTCACTACCCGCTCCCCTGCCAGCCCCACGATCAAGCCGCCCTGCTCGGTGCGCTGGATGTGGTCGGTCTGGACCAGGTGGCGGAGCAGGACTTTGTAGTCCTCCTGGGACACCCGGTGGAAATAGCGCAGATTCAGCACCCGATCCGCCAGCGCCCGGGGGGACAGCTCCCCGCAGGAGGCCAGGGTGGACATGGTCTGGTGGTACAGCAGGCTGTAGGGCAGTCGATCCAGCCGGGGCGGCTCCACCCAGCGCTCCTCCAGATAGAGCTGCACCAGCGCGATGCCCTGGATCAGCTCCCAGGGGATGGTGGCGGGCAGGGTGGTCCGGGGCTCCTGCTCGTCCTCCCGCATGACGAACCACATCTCCGGCGGCAGCTCCCGCCGCCCGGTGCGGCCCATGCGCTGGAGGAAGGAGGACACCGTCCAGGGCGCGTTGATCTGGAAGGCCCGCTCCAGCCGCCCGATGTCGATGCCCAGCTCCAGGGTGGCGGTGGTGACGGTGGTCATCCGCTGGGACTCATCCTTCATCACATCCTCCGCCGTCTCCCGGTAAGAGGCGGACAGATTGCCGTGGTGAATGAGGAAGCGGTCGGGCTCATGGGCCCGCTCGCAGTACTGCCGCAGGGTAGTGGTGACCGTCTCGCACTCCTCCCGGGAGTTGACGAACACCAGGCACTTTTTGCCCCGGGTGTGCTCGAAGATATAGCCCAAGCCGGGGTCGGCGTTGGTGGGGGCCTGGTCGGTTTTTTTGTCCAGCACAGGCAGGGCTTCGATGTCCGTCCGATCCTCCCCGGCCTGGACATCCTTCACAAAAAAGTGCTCCATGCTCAGCCGCCACTTGGCTCCCTTGGCCTCAATTTTGGGGATGATGGTGCCCCGCCCGGTGCCCAGGGCCAGGAACTCCCCTGTCTTTTCCGGCTCACCCATGGTGGCGGACAGGCCAATGCGCCGGGGCTCCACCCCCGCCAGCCGGGACAGCCGCTCGATGAGGCACAGGGTCTGCCCGCCACGATCCCCCCGGAGGAGGGAGTGCACCTCGTCGATGACCACGAAGCGCAGGTCGCCGAACAGCTTGGGGATGGCGGCGTGCTTGTGCAGCAGCATGGCCTCCAGGGACTCCGGGGTGATCTGGAGAATGCCGGAGGGATGCTTCATCAGCTTGGCCTTGTGGCTCTGGGCCACGTCGCCGTGCCAGTGCCAGACGGGGATGTCCGCCTCCTCGCACAGGTCGTTGAGACGGGAAAACTGGTCGTTGATGAGGGCCTTCAGCGGGCCGATGTAGATGCAGCCCACCGAGGACGGCGGGTTCTCGGAAAACAGGGTAATGATGGGGAAAAAGGCGGCCTCGGTTTTGCCGGAGGCGGTGGAGGCGGTGAGAAGCACATGGTCGTCCGTATTGAAGATGGCGTTGGCGGCGGCCACCTGGATGGCCCGCAGGCTTTCCCAGCCGTTGCGGTAGATGTACTCCTGCACAAAGGGGGCGTAGCGGTCAAAAATATTCATAGGGTGCTCCTGATATGATCTTTTGGTCAATTAGAATCATTAGAACTCATGTAACCAGTCAATTCCTGGATAAAATTTTCCTGTCCGAATGAAGTATTCAACCGCCCTCATGCCCGCCTCAATATCCGTGATCGCCTGGATTTTTGGGATGGGTGACTGACCGCCGCTGTTGAGAGAAGTATAGATGCTTCTGTCAGAAAAATCAGCTTCTGCAATCTGGTCGGCGGTATGAGCAAAGGCAGAATTATAAGAATAGTAGTTATTTTGTCCGGAATGCCCAGAAAAGCCAAGAGAGATCCACTCGCCATCACAGTTTACTTCCAGCCAATCGTCCTCCCCGTAGGGAATCAGGGAGAGGTAGATGTTTATCCCGGAAGGAATTTTCTCCAGAATCTCAGAGATCACGGCTTCCGTGATTTCTTCCCTCTCGTATTCTTTGTAGGGGGGGGCAAAATAGGCAATATGCTGCAATTTCATTGCTTGGGAATCAAAGACCGGCATATTCTCTGATTTTGGGATGATTTGAAGTTCCATTTGTTCATTCCCATCCTTTCCAATAAAAATTTGTTCCGCCGAATTAGAAACATCTACAGCTCAAATTCCGCAAACTGTTCCTGCGTGGCCGCCTCCTGCACCGCATTTTGGGCATAGGTAAACCCCTCGCTGCCCAGCAGCTCCCGCACCTTCACCTCCGGGTTCTGGTAGACAATGTCCAGCACCTCGATGAAGTCCCGAATGACCTCCCGCGGCGTGATGTGGGCGTCCGCGCCGATGCGGCCGAACTCGATCTCGATGAAGTCCGCCATGTCCTGCTGGGTGACGATTTGGGGGTATTCGTACAGCCCCGCGTGGATGTCCGCCAGCTTTTCCACCAGGATCAGCATCTCTTCCGGCGTCAGCGGCTGGAGCCGGATCACCGGGGACAGCAGGTCCTTGTGCGTCCCGGAAAAGCGCCCCTCCGCCAGCCGGGAGCGCAGGGCCTCGTAGCTGTACACCCCCCGGCGCGGGTCCTCCATGCACTGGGGGGTGCCGCACAGGATGATGCCCAGGTGCTGGGCCTTGCCCTGCATGGTGTCGTTATACATGGTGAGGATTTTCTCATAGTTATACTGCCGGGTAATGGCGTTTGGGATTTTATAGATGTTCACCAGCTCGTCGATGAGGATGAGCATACCGGCATAGCCCGCCTGCTTCAGGAAACAGGCAAACAGCTTGAGATACTCATACCAGTCGTCGTCGGTGATGACGATGTTCACCCCCAGCTCCTGCCGGGCCTCGGTCTTGGTGGCGTACTCCCCCCGGAACCATTTCAGCACCTTGGCCTTTGTCTCATCGTCGCCGGAGAGGTGGGCCCGGTAGTAGAGGGTCAGCAGCCGGGCAAAATCGAAGCCGTGGACCATTTCGTTCAACGAGCCGATGACGGCGGAGATCTGTTTCTCCACCAGCGGGGCCAGCCCCGGGTCGGTAACGCTCAGACCGGAGGAGGCCATGACTTCCTGCTGCACGCCGCTGATCCAGCGATCCAGGATCAGGGACAGCGCCCCGCCCTCCGGCTTCGTCTTGGTGGACATATTGCGAACCAGTTCCTTGTAAGTGGCCAGCCCCTGACCTCGGGTGCCCTGGAGCCGCCGCTCCGGGGAGAGGTCGGCGTCCACCACCACGAAATTCTTCGCCATCACGTAATTGCGGATGGTCTGGAGCAAAAAGCTCTTGCCGCTGCCGTACTTGCCTACGATGAAACGGAAGGACGCGCCGCCGTCGGCAATGATGTCCACGTCGTGGAGGAGGGCATCGATCTCGGCCTTCCGGCCCACGGTGACATAGGGCAGGCCAACACGGGGTACAACGCCGCCTTTCAGGGAATTGATTAACGTTTGGGCGATCCGTCTGGGTATTTTCATGGGTGTACCATCTCTTTCAAATCATCAATATAGTCGTCGACCAACTGGGGTATGTCGTCTAAAACCGTGTCCAGGAATGTGTCGTACAGCTTTTCGTTGATGCCGTCCACCAGGACGGACAGCAAAAACCCCTCCCCCTGCACCCAGCCGGTGTCCCCGCCATACAGCAGGCATTGCAGCAGGCGGTATTCCGGGGGGTTCAGGGGGGTATCGCCGCCCTGAGCGGCAGAGAGCGCGGCCGGGGTGGCTTCCACCTGGGCCGGCGGGAGCATAGAACGCTGCTCCTGTGCCAGCCCCTCCAGGGAGAGCTGCTCCGGCTCCTGTTCCTGGGGGGCGGTCTCCTCCGGGACGTCCATTTCCTCATCCACGATGAGCTTTTCCCGGGTAATGGCGGCGTCCTGGCGGATCTTGGTGAGCCGCCCGTAGTCGATGGTGATTTTCTTCTCCTCAGCGGCCTTTTTCTCCGCCAAAAGCTTCTGAACCTCCTCCTGGATGAGCCGGAGGAGCCACTTGGTCTCGGTTTTGGATTTGACCGGGTGGCGGTAGTCAAACTCCTGACGCATGACGGAGTCGATGGTTTTCAGCAGATCGTCCAGCTTCCCGCCGGAACCGGGAGAGGCGACGCGCTTCCGGGCGAACCAGAGGCCGTTTTTACAGGAGTAAACGCATCGCTCATCCACGGCGTATTCATAGTTCCGCCTTTTCAATGGGTCACAAAAGACAGCCGTGTCAAACAGGCTCACCTGGCACTGGCTGTAGCCGCCGAAATATTGCTCTGTCATGGTCTTTTTACACCGGGCGGCATAGTGGGCCGACACCTGCCGCAGCACCCGGACGATCACCGTGTCCATGTCCTCCTGATATGCCGCGTAGAATTTTGAGCGCTCCAGCCAACTGGAAAGTCCCTTTACCGCGTCCATGATCCCGGCGGCATCCCGCTCCTGAATGCGCTCCAGCACAGCAATGCTTCGGTCACGGATCACCGGGGGCGTGTCGGACAGAAGCTCCCGATCCAGCCCGTAATAGACCACATAATCCGTGAGCCACCGGTTCAGATACGAAAGAATATGGCTGTCGATCTGGCCGTAGGCATCCCGGAAATGCGTCAGCCTGCGGTATCCATCCATGGGGTCTGTGACGCCGATCTGGTTGATGAGTTCATAGATATAGAGAAACGCGAAAGATAAGGAGGCTTCACGTACGTCTCCCCGGCGCAGCTTTGTCCGCCAGGAGAAGTAGCCCCGCAGCTGCCGATCCGTCAGGGACTGGTAGGTGGGGTAGTAGCATTGGACGCTGCCGCCATATTCGTAATCGTCCTCGTAGCCCGCCAGCAGCTTCCCCTGCTTCATAAAAATAGTTTCCCGGGACTGCCAGTTCTGATAGGTTCCATTTCCCAGGGAACGGGCGGCGCGGATCACCTGCGGGACGCGTTCGGCGGGCTTAGGGGGCCGGGGCCGGATCGCCTCCTCTTTAAACACGGTATTGTATAACCATTCCGCCGCAACTTTTCTTGGATCCATACCGGTCACCCCGCCCCCTTTCGTTCAAATGTTCGGTATCATTATATCGGATTGGAAACGGGCAGTCAAGCCTCCAGTGCCGCTCCCCGCAGAAAAAGCTGGCCCCGCGTCCGGGATGGGCAGAAGGCGGGGCGTTGTCAAAATTACAAAGGATGTGCCCCCATATCTCACAGCCGAAATATTGTCCACGAATCCGCGTGGATTTTTCGCGTTTCCTCCTTGAAAGTCCCGGCAAAAAATGTTATGCTGAAATTGTCACAATTTTTGTGAACAAAAGAAAAGCAGAAAGGTGGAAATCGAATGAAAGCAAGCAAGAAGCTCCTCTCGCTGCTGCTGTCGCTGGTCATGGTCATCGCCATGGTGGTTCCGGCGATGGCGGCTCCCGCGTCAGAGGAGGCGGAAAGCGGCGACATCGTGGTGCTGTATACCAACGACGTCCACACCTACCTCGACAAGGATCTGACCTACTCCCTGGTGTCCGCGTATCGGGACACACTGGACAACGTCCTCCTGGTCGACGCAGGCGACCACATCCAGGGCACCGCCTTCGGCGGCATGGACAGCGGCGCCACCATCATCAAGCTGATGAACGCCGCCCGCTATGACCTGGCCACCCTGGGCAACCACGAGTTCGACTATGGGATGCAGGGCTGCATGAACGCTATTGACTGGGCCGAGTTCCCCTATGTCTCCTGCAACTTCTACCATGAGAAGGACGGCGTGGCCGGTGACAGCGTGCTGGACAGCTACAAGGTTTTTGAGGTGGCCGGCACCAAGATCGCCTTCATCGGCATCACCACCCCCGAGTCTTTCACCAAGTCCACCCCCGCTTATTTCCAGGATGGAAACGGCAACTACATCTACGGCATCGCCGGCGGCAATGACGGCGCCGCCCTGTACTCCGCCGTGCAGACCGCCATTGACGCCGCCTCCGAGGAGGCCGACCTGGTGATTGCCCTGGGCCACCTGGGCATCGACCCCTCCTCCCAGCCCTGGACTTCCGAGGATGTCATTGCCCACACCACCGGCCTGGACGCCTTCATTGACGGCCACTCCCACAGCACCGTCCCCATGAAGGAAGTCAAGGATCAGGCCGGCAACACCGTCGTTCTGACCCAGACCGGCTCCTATCTGAGCGCCCTCGGCCAGATGACTATTTCCGCCGACGGCACCATCACCACGCAGCTGCTCTCCTCTGACGACCTGGCCGACGTCACCCCCGACGCCGACGTCAAGGCCATTGAGGACGCGTGGATCTCCGAGGTGAACGAGCTGCTGGGCAAGCAGGTCGCCTCCAGCGAGATCGACTTCACCACCAACTTCCCCGGCACCAGCGACCGCGCCGTGCGTATGGCTGAGACCAACCTGGGCGACCTGAACGCCGACGCCTACTACTGGTACTCCAACGAGGTGGCCGGTCTGGACTGCGACCTGGCCATCATGAACGGCGGCGGTATCCGCGCCAACGCGGCCGCCGGCACGTGGAGCTATCAGACCTGCAAGACCATCAACACCTTCGGCAACGTCCTGTGCGTGGTCAAGGTGGACGGTCAGGCCGTGCTGGACGCCCTGGAGTTCGGCGCCCGCTTTGTCTCCGAAGATCACTCCCAGGAGAACGGCGGTTTCCTGCATGTGGCCGGCCTGACCTACGAGATCGACCTGTCCGTACCCAACACCGTCCAGACCGATGACAAGAACGTGTGGCTGGCCGGTCCCGACGAGTACCGCGTGACCAATGTCAAGGTCTACAACAAGGAGACCGGCACCTACGAGCCCCTGGAGCTGGACAAGACCTACACCATGGCCGGCACCAACTACACCCTACTGAACTGCGGCGACGGCTTCAATATGTTCGGTGAGGCCGAGAAGGTGCTGGACGGCACCTCCGAGGACTATCTGGCCATGGCCGCCTATGTCGGGGCCTTTACCGACACGGTCATCGCCAGCACCAACAGCCCCCTAGCCGCCTACGAGAACTATCTGCTCAACTATGAGGATCCCACCGGCGCTGGCCGCATCACCGTCCTGAAGGCCGACGCTGAGCCCGAGCCCACTCCTGCTGAGCCTGAGCCCACTCCCGTTGAGCCCGAACCCACTCCCGCTGAGCCCGAGCCCGCTCCCGTCGAGCCCGTCAGCTCCACCACCTATGTGGTCATTGCCGGCGACTCCCTGTGGAAAATCGCCCAGAAGCAGTATGGCTCCGGCAAGCTGTGGAGCGAGATCTACGAGGCTAACAAGGACACCATCCAGGATCCCAACCGCATCTGGGTCGGTCAGGTCCTGAATATCCCCGCGAAATAATCGCGCGGCGCTCTTAACATGAAGTGGAGCGGGATAGGTTTACTATCCCGCTCCATCTTGTATTTTCCCTCAAAATGTCGTATGATAGAATAAGTATGCGGGAAGCTGGAAAGCCCGCTGTCTCAACGGGAAAATTATACATAGAGGAGGCCATCCCATGGAAGAGAAGAGAATGCTGACAGTCATCGTGGACGGCGTGGAGTATGCCTATCCCCACGGGACGCCTTACCGCGCCATTGCGGCGGATTTTCAAAGCCGTTTCCCCTACGACATCCTTCTGGTCAACCGGGACGGAAAGCTGTGTGAGCTCCACAAAGTCCTGGATCGGGACTGTTCACTGAAAATGGTCACCGCCCAGGACGTGCCCGGCATCCAGACCTATGAGCGCAGTGCGCTTTTCCTGCTGCTGAAGGCCTTTTACGACGTGGCGGGCCAGGAAAACGTGGATGGCATTTCTGTGGGCTATTCCCTCAGCCGTGCTCTCTTTATCCGTGCCGAGGGCAATTTTACCCTGAATCAAGCCTTGCTGGATCGGGTAGAGGATCGGATGCGGGAGCTGTCCGCCCAGGCGCTTCCCATCGAAAAGAAGTCCATCAACACCGATGACGCCATAGAGCTGTTCCGCCGGGAGCGTCTGTTCCACAAGGCCCAGCTCCTCAGCTTCCGGGTCAACTCCCACGTCAACGTCTACTCCCTGGACGGCTTTGTGGACTATTTCTATGGCTACATGGTGCCGGACACCGGCTATATCCGGTGCTTTGGCCTGGAGCTGTTCGAGGACGGCTTTGTCCTGCGCCTGCCCACCTTGAAGGATCCCAGCCAGCTAGGGGACTTCCGCCCCTCCATGAAGGTCTTCCAGGCGCTGTCTGAATCCACCCGGCGCTGTGAGGCGCTGGGCGCCTCCAATGTGGCGGATTTGAACACCACCATCGCCCAAGGCGGCGCCACGCCGCTGATCCTGGCCTACGAGGCTATGATGGAGAAGAAGATCGGCGACATCGCCGCTGAGATCGCCAGCCGGAAGGACGTCCGCTTCGTCATGATCGCGGGGCCCTCCTCCTCCGGCAAAACCACCTTCTCCCACCGGCTGTCCACCCAGCTGCGGGCCTGCGGCCTGCACCCCCATGCCATCGCCACCGACAACTATTTCGTGAACCGGGACAAAACCCCCCGGGACGAAAACGGCAATTACGACTTTGAGGGCCTGGGGGCCATGGACGTGGAACAGTTCAACTCGGACATGGTGCGGCTGCTGAACGGCGAGACGGTAGAGATGCCCTCCTACAACTTTAAAAAGGGCGCCCGGGAATATAACGGCAATTTCCTCACCCTGAAGGATGGCGACGTGCTGGTCATCGAAGGCATCCACTGCCTCAACGACCAATTTACCTACGCGCTGCCCCGCGAGAGCAAGTATCGGATCTACATCAGCTGCCTCACCACACTGAACGTGGACGACCACAACCGCATCCCCACCACCGACGCCCGCTTGCTGCGGCGCATTGAGCGGGACGCCCGAACCCGGGGCTACAGCGCCCAGGCCACCATCAAGATGTGGCCCTCCGTCCGGCGGGGAGAGGAGAACAACATCTTCCCCTTCCAGGACAGCGCGGATATGGTATTCAATTCCTCCCTGGTCTATGAGACGGCCCTGCTGAAGCCCTACGTACAGCCCCTGCTGTTTGGCGTTCCCCGGGACAGCGAGGAGTACATCGAGGCCAAGCGGCTGCTGAAGTTCCTGAACTACTTCCTGCCCATCCCCGCGGACGACATCCCCAAGACCTCCCTCATGCGGGAGTTCATCGGCGGGGGCTGCTACCACGTCTGAGCTGAACAAACACCGCCCTTCGATCCATTGGATCGAAGGGCGGTGTTCTTTTTATCCTTCCTCTGTCAGCGTGACTCCGGAATAGCGCAGGCCCACCCCGGCGGTCTCACCGGGCATCCCGCTGTAGATCAAAAGCTGAAGCCGGTCGTTACCCTCCTTGGGGGTGAAAAAGCTCCAGGAATAGCCGTATTCCTCTCCGTACTCCAGATCAATGACCCCATAGTCGATGGCACTGCTGGTGGATGCGTTGTACAGCAGCGTTCCGACGCTGGCCAGGTCGCCCTCAAGCAGCTCCGCCCCATCGAACCGCAGCGTATACCGCTTTCCATACTCCAGCTCATCCGCCACCACCGCGAAATTGTACTGGTTTTCGCTGGCGGGCAGCTCTATCACGTCCTCTTCCACCACGACCTGAGGCTCGCCCAGCGCGCTCTCCCATGCGGCGGTGGCCGCGCAGCCAAAATCGGTATAGCCCACCGCTGTGCCCACCATATCGGCGCTGATCATCACCATCACGAGATCCGGCTGGCACATGGTGATATATTCCGACACATTACATGAGGTCATGTAGCGCGGATCCAGCACGTGAACCTCCTGGAAAATCGTGGAGAAATAGGCCTGCATGGGCAGGGTAAAGCTGTCCTTGATCATCACGACCTTCAGCTTGTTGGGCGCGGCGGCGTTCCGGTGCTGAACCACAGGGTAGTCGCCGCCGATATAGACGCAGTACGGGCTGAGCTTGAACAGATCCCGCTTTTCAATGTGCTCCATGCGCAGGATCGCGTCTGAGAAATCGCCATGATAGAACGCGTAGTGGATCATCGGCACCGCGCAGGACATCTCTGTCTCGAATTTCGGCGTATAGTAGGTGATGTCGTCCACGCCGCCGAAAAAGACGCCCACCCGCTTCCCCTGGGAGCCGAGGAACCAATCCCGGTAGGTGTGGGCCTCCCACAGGTCGGGATCGGTATAGGTCATGTCAACGGTCTGCTCCGGCACCAGCCGGGCCAGCTGCTCCACGATCATCGGGAACGCCTTCAGGGCCGCGGTGCACGTCCAATGGTGATCGGTGGCAAAGAAATTCTCGGTCACCGCCTCCGGCGTGGCGCTGAGCGCGGGGCGCAGGTCACAGGTGGGTACGCCGCTCTGCTCCAGGCGCCGCAGCAGCTCGTCGGCGTTGCCATTGGCGGGATAGTCCATGCCGTCGGGCATCAGCTCGTCCTCTGCGTCCACCTTGCAGGGCGCCTGCACATACAGGAGCGGGATGTCCCTGTCCGCCAAAAATTCGTTGAAGGCAATGAGATTGTCGGCGGTGGGGCCGATGTCTTTTTCATAGGACGGAAATGTCAGCATTCCGTTGTCCAGCCGGATGACGCCATTGCACACCCGCTGCCCCAACGCCCGAGAAAACAGTCCATTTACGTTGACGAACGCCGTTTTCTCCTTAGTGCTGCCGGTATACGCGGCCTGCACCTCCTGGACAAACTGGGGAAAATCGCTCTCCCCGTTCGCCAGAGCCTTCCCTGGAGCAAAAATCGCCCGGACATTCAAAAGCATGACGGCGGCAAGAAACCCCAGCACGGCGACGGTGAGAACGCCTAAACCCGACGGCTTTCCACGCTTCTTTTTCTCCATGCTCAGCTCACTCCCCTTTCCGGCTGCTCTTTTTAAAAGTTGAAATAGATGAACGGGTTATGGGCGTTCATCTCCAAATAGGAGACCCCCACCAGGAACAGAAGGAACTGTACGGTGTAAGCGATTCCATTGCACACCGACGCAGCGGTGGGGCCTCGGGCGGACAGCCTTTCCCGCAGGATCCTCCAAATCGGGGTAGAACAGATCAGGCCCGCCGCCAGGACGGTGAAGCACTCCCTGAACTGGCTCCGGAACGTGTCGTCCACCAGCGCGTTGCCCGCCGCCCCAAACATGGAGCGCAGGTAGATCAGCGCCGAGGAAAGATCCGCCGCGCGGAACAGCACCCAGCCGAACATGACGACCAGCAGGGTAAACACCTGATACAGTCCGGCGGCGGCACCGGGCTTCGCCAGGCGCTGGGGCAGTGAGAGCAGCTTTTCCACCGTAATCAGTACGCCGTACAGCAGGCCCCACACGATGAAATTCCAGCTCGCGCCGTGCCACACGCCCGTCGCCAGCCACACCACGAACAGGTTGAACACCAGCCGCCACTTGCTGCCCACCCTGGAGCCGCCCAGCGGAAAATAGATATAATCCCGGAACCAGGAGCCCAGCGAGATGTGCCACCTCCGCCAGAACTCGGTCACGGTTTTGGAGATATAGGGATAGTTGAAATTCTCCAGGAAGTGGAAGCCGAACATCTCCCCCAACCCGATGGCCATTTCCGAGTACCCGCAGAAATCAAAGAAAATTTGCAGGGAATAGCACACCGCCCCCAGCCATGCCAGGGCAACGCTGGGCGTTCCCGTGCCAAAGGCCGCGTCCGCAGCCTGTGACAGAAGGTTTGCCAGCAGCATCTTCTTGTTGAAGCCGTAGAGGAAGCGGAGCATCCCGCCGCAAAAGCCCTCCCAGGTCACCCGGCGCTCGTTGATCTGATCCTCAATGGTGGTGTAGCGCACAATGGGCCCGGCGATCAGCTGGGGAAACAGGGCGATGTACAGCCCCAGGTAGGCCGGATTTTTTTGCACCGGCGTCCCCCGGTACACGTCGATCACATAGCTGACAGATTGGAACGTAAAGAAGGAGATTCCGATGGGCAGCACAAAGGAGGTAACCGGGATATTCGCGCCGGGCGCCAGGCTGTGGATGGTTCCGGTGACGAAATTCATGTATTTGTATACGAACAAAATGCCCAGATCCACACAGATCGCGATGGCGAGGACCAGCTTTCGCAGGGCGGTTCCCACTTCCAACTCCGCAATACGCAGGGCCATCAAATAGTTCCACAGGATGGAAAACAGCATGACGGCGACGAATTTGGGCTCGCCCCACGCGTAAAAGAACAGGCTTGCCAACAAAAGCCAATAGTTGCGCGCCTTTGTGGGCAGCAAAAAGTAAAGGCCCAGCGTCAACGGAAAAAACATAAACAGAAATTCCATGCTGGTGAAAAGCATCGGCTTGTCCCTCCTTTCTCCCCAGGCGGCTTTGGCCCGCGTTCGGGGACGTTATTTCCGCTCCGGCGGATCCTTCCGCGAACCCGCCTGCTCCCGCTCTCCCCGCAGCTCAAAGTGGATGAGCAGGCTCAGCAGGGCGCGCAGAGCGATCACCGCTCCCAGGATCAGCAGCTCGCTCATCTCCCGCACCAGCACCGTTTTCAAAATCTCCGCCGCCATTTTGAACTCCAGCGCCGTGGCCAGGCCGTTGGCCAGCTCCACCTTGAAATCGAATTCACGGTGGAGCAAAATGGTTTGCAGATATTCCCAGAACGCGTGGAGCGCGCTGAAGCACACCACAAAGATGCCCATCAGCTCCAATAAGGATGTGATGGTGGGCAGTATAAGCTCGATCAGCTCTTCCAGCATCGCCAACTCGCCTCTTTCCCATAAGATTAGATCTTCGCCGCCGCATTCCATACAGCATTTCCCAGCTGCAAGCCGCTATGCGGCTCGTGCGGCATTTCTCGGTATTATAGCAGAAAATGGGGAAAACCACAAGGGGCAATCATGCGGCAAACATCTCTCCCCACCTTATTTTTCCACCGATCTGTGACGATATCAGTACCGACAGAACCGGAAGCCAAGCCCGCGCGGATTTTTATCTCAATTCGTTGTGGGCAGCGGCTTTTTCCCGGAACACATGAACGATTAGGAGGCAATGGATTGTGAAAAAGGCAAAGAAGCTTCTGGCTCTGCTGCTGGCGTTCCTGCTGTTGGCATCCGCCGGATGTACCGCTTCAGACACGAAGGACCAGAAGAAAGACGATGACAAAAGCGTCAGCAGCACAAGCCCGACGCCAGAACCCACACCCACGCCGGACGAGCCGGAGGAAACCCTGGATCCGGAGGTGGTGGAATCGGCCAAATACAATATCTATGTGCAGATGAACAACGAGATCGTAGATGTGCTGGACACCCTGTACAGCTACTACGAGGTGGTGGAATACGCGGACGAGTTCGCTTTGCTTGCTGACAGCCCGTACACCTACAAATACGACATCTCCCCCTACAACACCGACCTGCTGGACGACGCCGAGTACGTGGCCACGCTGGAACCGGCCTTTGAATCGCTGGACGAACTGACGCTTGCAATCATCGACCCCATGCGGACGCTGATGGACACCTTCTCCGCCATCTACCGCGACTACGACTACGCCGCCGACCAGTACGCCAAGCCCAAGGAGTACCACAAGGCAATCCAGGCCAACGCGGCCATTTTTGAAACCCTGGCCTATCTGTACATGGATGCCATTCAGGAGATGAGCATTGAGCGGGTGGAGGCCGATGAGCAGAGAATGCTGGACGAGGGCCAAGCGCTGGCCTATGGATTCAGCCATTCCATTACCGTAGTCAAGAAGCTCGTCAACGCGTGCTATGACCAGGAGGTCAACGACTACAACCTTCTGGAGCTGGATCTGGCACCCATCCGCCCGCTGTACCAGGAGCTGCTGGATACCATCGAGGCATATAAAGCCGCCGCCGAGGACAACAACCAGCTGATGGAGGAGTCCATGACCGCCGACGGGGCCTACCACATCGGCACCCAGATCGACCGGATGGCTTCGGCTATCGAGCATATGATTAATCAGGTGGAGGGCCAGTATCTGGTCAGTGATCCCGGCCGGACCTACCTGGGGAGCCTGTTGTATGTCAACGAGGTGCTGGCCGACTGCATCGACCTGTATAATTCTACGTTCGCGTCCTGAACGCCAGCGGAACACCCTTCCCCGTATTCTCAATGGATACGGGGAATTTTTATCCAATAGTACCTCCCGCATCACGCAGGGTTTATATTTCGCCGCCTCGCCGCAAATACTGATTCTATCAAGCCAACGCGCCCGTGGCCGTGCGGGCCGAGAAAGGAATGCAGATGAGCAACCGCCTGAGCATGGAACACTCTCCCTATCTCCTCCAGCACGCGGACAACCCCGTGGACTGGCGTCCTTGGGGGCCGGAGGTCTTTGAGGAGGCAAAGCGCTCCGACGTGGACACGGTATATATGGCGGCGTGTCTGAGCATAAACGGCCCCGGTGGCTGGCCTCTCACCGCCCGCCTGCGGCAGGAGGCGGAAAACCGCCCCGGCGCGCCCCGCCGGGAGCTTGTCCGGCAGGCCGCCTCCCTCTTTGCCCGGAGCTTTGATCCCAAATGGGGCGGCTTTGGCCCGCTGGCGGGATGGGAACGCCGCCCATGAAACGTTTTGTCAAGTGCTATTTTTTCTTTATGGATGCAAGTGATCTCCCTATGCGCCCCGTGGGCAGTTAGGGAAGCACTGATTTAAAGAGACCAAAGAGCAGGCAAATAGGGGAAAGCGAAGATAAAAATCGAGAATAGGTTCACATTATGGGGGAACATTTCTGTTTTCTTTATTCTGTCTTGCTCAAAAGGCGCAATAAGTCCAGGCGGGAGATAAGGAACCGCCCGCCCAGGCAAGCATGTACAGGTTCGCACTGGCAAAGAGTACATGCAGCCGGTTGAGATTTTTTCGCAGCCCTCGGTAAACGGTTTTTCGAAAACCGAAGATATTCTTCACAATCCGGTAGGGATGTTCCACTTTGCAGCGTACAGCGGATTTGCGGTTCTCAGTATACCGCTCCCAGTCAATGGCGTTGTCTGAAACCCTGGGCAGTCTGCCTGGCCGGCGGTTGACGCGGAAATCAATCGTGGAGCGCTGAGGATCCTGTTTGATCTCATCTCGTTTTTCAAGTCCCAGATAAGCGCTGTCTCCGTAGACGACTTCATCGTCCTCCCGCAGCAGCTTTGCCGCCACGGTGATGTCGTGGACATTGGCGGCTGTTGCTTCCACCGTATGCACGAA
>JAAVHT010000012.1 GCA_014799565.1 Clostridiales bacterium | reverse complement strand
GATTCCGGTTCTGAATGTTGGGGGTTCGAGTCCCTCCGGGCGTACCAACGGAGTCGGCAAATTTCGACAAGAAATTTGCCGACTCCGCTCTTTGCAGAGCCTAAAATCGGCGCGTCTTCTTTGGCCGATTGTTTTTACAATAATCGACTTCTTTTGCTACATTAAATTGCAGACAAGACAAACATTTATGAGGGATCATATATGAATGAATTTTTGGAATGGCTAAAAGAGAACAAAATCAGTATTAACGGTAAATATAAAGGAAAACGGTGGGGTTCGGTCAGCCAATCGGAAGATGGTGATTGGCATATTCGTATATGCGTTCAGTATGACGAATATTTAGAGCCAGTTTTATCAAGTGAAACTGCCGCAATGCAGGAGCTTGTCAAAACGCGTACAGGACATGAAGGATGCGGAAGGTGCATAGACGGTAAATGTGCTTTTACTGGTTTTGATTTGGTAAATCCAACCGAAGAGCAAATTGAGTTAGCAAAAAGGCTGATAAAATTTAGAATCGATGCGATTAAAGACGGACGAATACCGAAATGCAGCTATATAAAAATATCGAAACAAGGTGAAGCAATCGAGCCGTGNGCTGTATGTAANATATGTGATCCAAAATGCAAAGCTATGAAAAAATANTAGGGCTTCTTTGAAATGTTATATCGCCANNCGCACCAGTGNATTTATGGTTCGGCGCGTCTTTTTCGNCAACACNNAGCATAACTCGACAGGTTTCCACANGAAACCTGTCGAGTTAACTTTTGCCCAACCGGCTATCCTTACCTNTCCGCAGGNCTCTTTTCNCCGGNCGGTATGCGTTTTCCGCAGCCGNACCCGCANTCAGAGCACTGGCAGCCNCAGCTGCNCTTNCCNTTCCGTCTGTTTCTCCGGATNNTCGCGGCGGCCAGCAAAACCATGATCCCCACCGCAATTGCAACNATCATATCAGCNCCGTTCATCATGNGCCNCCTAAAAGCCGATGGCCAGNCAAACNCCCCGCACGAAAAACGCCACGATCCAGGCGACCGCGCACTGCCAGAGCACGACGCCCACNGCCCATCTGCCCCCAAGCTCCCGNCGGATCGCGGCNATNGANGCCACNCAGGGGGTNTACAAAAGGGAAAACACCAGCATCGTCGCGGCGTCAACGGTTGTCAACGCGGCCTGGATCCCGCCGCCGAACAGCAGCTCCATGGTAGAGACCACGCTCTCCTTCGCCATNAANCCGCTGACCAGCGAGGTCACGATGCGCCAGTCGCCCAGCCCGAGGGGNGCCAGGATCGGGGCCAGCCAGCCNACNACCGCCGCCATCAGGCTCTCCGAAGGCGTGGATACGGTGTTCAGATGGTANTCAAAGCTCTGCAAAAACCACACCNCGATGGTGGCCAGCAAAATGATNCTGAACGCCTTGTTCAAAAAATCCTTGGCNTTTTCCCACAAAAGCTGCGCCACGTTTTTTACNCCGGGCATCCGGTAATTNGGNAGCTCCATCACAAAGGGAACCGCCTCGCCCTTGAACAGCGTCTCNTTGAACAGCAGGGCNACCACGATGGCCACGGCGATGCCCAGCAGGTACAGCCCGGTCATGATAAGNCCGCCCCGGCCGGGAAAAAACGCGCCCACAAAGAANGCGTAGATGGGGAGCTTCGCCGTGCAGCTCATAAACGGCGTGAGCAGGATGGTCATTTTCCGNTCACGCTTACTGGGCAGNGTNCTGGTCGCCATCACGGCCGGCACNGTGCAGCCAAAGCCGATCAGCATCGGNACGATGCTGCGCCCNGAAAGCCCCAGCTTTCGCAGCAGCTTGTCCATAAAGAACGCCACACGGGCNACATANCCGCTGTCCTCCANGATGGACAGGAAGAAAAACAGCGTGACCACGATGGGCAGGAAGCTGAGNACGCTCCCCACGCCNCCAAAGATCCCGTCAATCACCAGGCTGTGAAGCGCNTCNTTGACATGGGCGGCAGTCATCCAGCCGTCNNCCNCCAGNGGANANCGCGTCNATNCCCGNCTCCANAAGNTCCTGGAAGAATGCNCCNATCACATTGAANGTNAGGNANAANACCAGCCCCATGATGGCGACAAAGCAGGGGATGGCCGTCCATTTCCCGGTGAGGATCCGGTCGATCTTCTCCGAGCGAACGCGCTCGCGGCTCTCCCGGGGCTTCTGTACCGTGCGCTCACAGACGTGTTCAATAAAGTCAAAGCGCATATCGGCAATGGCGGCGCTGCGGTCCATTCCGCCCTCCCGCTCCATCTGCGTGACAATGTGCTCGATGGTCTCCTTCTCATTCTGATCCAGCTTCAGCTGCTCCAGAATCAGCCCGTCGCCCTCGATCACCTTTGTGGCGCAAAACCGCGGGGGCAGGCCGGCCTGCTCCGCGTGATCCTCAAGGATGGCGCCCACCGCATGGATCGCCCGGTGGATGGCGCCGCCGTGGTCGTCCTTGCTGCAAAAATCCTGCTTCCTCGGCCGCTCCTGATACTGGGCGATATGGAGGGCATGGTCTACCAGCTCCCGCACCCCTTGATTTTTTGCGGCGGAAATGGGAACCACGGGGACGCCCAGCATGGCCTCCATCCCATTGATATCAATGGAGCCGTTGTTGTTGGCGACCTCGTCCATCATGTTGAGGGCCACCACCAGAGGGACGTTCATTTCCAGAAGCTGCATGGTCAGGTACAGGTTGCGCTCGATGTTGGTGGCGTCCACGATGTTGATGATGGCGCGGGGCCGCTCCTCCAGGACAAAATTCCGGGAGACGATCTCCTCGCTGCTGTAAGGCGACATGGAATAAATCCCCGGCAGATCGGTGACCCGCGTTCCGGGATGCCCCTTGATGGGCCCGTCCTTTCGATCCACAGTCACGCCCGGGAAGTTGCCCACGTGCTGGTTGGCGCCGGTNAGCTGGTTAAACAGCGTGGTCTTCCCGCAGTTCTGGTTNCCCACNAGGGCGAAGGTGAGCAGCGTCCCCTCCGGCAGTGCCTCGCCATCCCCCTTGGCGTGATATTTCCCGTCCTCCCCCAGTCCCGGGTGCTCCGTGGGATCAAACCGATCNACACGGCGGTGCTGATTTGATCTCTCCTGAATGGGCCTGACGGCGATCTGATCCGCATCCGCCAGCCGGAGCGTCAGCTCATAGCCGTGGATCTGCAATTCAACGGGGTCCCCCATGGGCGCGAACTTCACCACCGTGACTTCCGCGCCCGGGATCACACCCATATCCAGAAAATGCTGCCGGAGCGCGCCCTCTCCGCCTACCTTTGTAATCACAGCGCTCTCTCCCGCCTTCAGGCTTTTTAAGGTCATATCCATAAACACATCTCTCCTGTCATCGGCTGAATTGTACCATAGCCGGCGGGGAAAATCTACTGCATTTCCGCATTTTATCGCGCTCAGGATNTTACCTTCAAAGATGGTGGCCNCCGCCGCTCAGATGATTTCAATNCANTNATNAAGCCGCAGTGATTTTNGTCATTGNGCCTCCAGCNTTCGATCCTGGGCGGCNGCAANGGCATAGCATCCCAGAAACAGCGCGATCTGCACGACGGTAGAGCAGGGNGTGGCCAGCCCGACCTTGAACAGCGANACCGGNTCCAGCCGGCTCATGAACAGGGACACNGGAATGCGCACCAAAAACGCCCCNACGATGCCTTGGATCATCACGAAGGTGGTGTTTCCCCTGCCGTTGAAATAGCCNATGAAGCAGAACAGGATGGAGGTAAGCAGGGTGTCNATNGCGTAGGCCCGGAGGTAGTCCGCCGCCGCTTCGATGACCGCGGCGTCCCGGGCNAACATCCCCGCCAGCAGGTTNCCATGGAAGAAGGTCAGCCACGCCAGCACTATGCCGCAGCACAGAGACGANCCCATGCCGTAGAGCATGGCNTTNTTTGCCCGGCTCCGCTGCCCGGCGCCGATGTTCTGGGCCACAAAGGCGGACAGGGACTGCCCNAAGGCCGAGGGAACCAGCATGATGAAGCCGCACAGCTTCTCCGCCACCCCCACCCCGGCGGAGGCGATNACCCCCAGGCCGTTGACAATGGCGGCNATGGCCAGGAAGGAAACGCTTACCAGCACGTCCTGGAGGGCCACTGGAGCGCCCAGGCGCAGGATGTGCCCGGTATGCCGGGGATCGAAGNGGATGTCTTGACGGGAAAAGGANAAGGGCAGGCCNCGGTGNGCNGTNAACACCANNCTCAGCGCCACNCTGACAGCCTGGGCCAGCACCGTGGCCAGNGCCGCCCCGGCTACCCCCAGACCGCAGGCNCCTACCAGCACCAGATCCCCGGCGATGTTTACCACGCAGGCAATGAACACAGTGAGCAGTGGTGTTTTGGAGTCCCCAATGCCCCGGAACATGGCCCCCAGCACGTTGTAGGCCACGATGAACACCGCNCCGCCCGAGCAGATGCGCACATAGGTCACCGTCTGCGCAAAGGCTTCGGCNGGGGCCTGCATGAGCCGCGCCATGGGGGACGCCGCCCATACCATCNCCCCCGTCAGNAGCAGCGCCACCGCCGNGAACAGGGCGATGGCGCTGCCNAGCACCTGNCCNCCCTCNTCTGACCTGCCCTCGCCCAGCTTCTGCCCCAGAAGTACCGTGGCCCCCATGGACAGCCCGGTAACCAGGCAGGTGACAGTATGCATCACCTGGCTGCCGGTGGATACGGCGGACACGTCGGCGGGTTGGCCGAACTTGCCTACCACCATCAAATCCACCGCGCCATACATGGCCTGCAAAAACAGCGCCAGCAGCACAGGAAGGGTGAACCGCAGCAGCGGGGATAGGATAGATCCCTCAATAAAGTTCCCAGTCTGTTTCACAAAAGACGACCTCCTCGGTTTTAGGCAGAGCAAGAAAAAAGCCCAGATAAGCCGCGGGCGTCTCAGCCCGCCATCTTATCCGGACCTGCGCCTCCTGCGGGCGCATTTCCTCCGATGAACAAGAGAAGTATAGCCTCGCGGCGGGCATTTGTCAAGGCGGGACGGGTCATTTACCAGCGGCCTCAGGCATAAGGAGCAGGGACTGAAGGACAGGCTGCCCGGTTTTTTGGTTAGGCGGCGCTCCATACCGGCAGCGAAATCACGGCGACTGCCGATTGAAGATCAAGCAAAGCAATCATTTGATCCTTACGGAAGAATTAGCGCGCGAAGCTTGTTGAAAACCGCCGATAGAAATGGTACAATATTTGCAAAGCGGGTATTGTACCATTTTTTGCCGTTTGCTCCCGCCTCCGGCGGAATCGTAAACACGGCGCATGATATCTCAAACAGATATGCGGGTGAGAGAGTTGAGCAGCATCACTTTTTCGGAAATCATGAAGTTTTACCCTGCGCATAACGATTTTGTCTATCAGGAACTGAAAAGCGCCTGCCAGGGCGGGTGCCTTATCCCCTTCGTTGGGGCGGGCCTTTCTGTTTTTTGCGGCTATCAAAGCTGGCCGGCCGTATTGAGGCAGCTTACGGAATATGTTTTTGACCCCACTACAAAGGCCGAGGTCGAGGCGATGATTAGCGCCGGACAGCTTCTGGAAGCCGCGCAAGTGATTCAGGACAGTTACCGCCAGATGTCGAAGCTGCTTCGGAAAATCATTGATTATGATAAGATCAAGAACTGCGATCATGACCGGTTGTGCGCCTCCGCCGCGTATGTTCTTCCGTATTTATTCGGCAGCGGTCTTGTTATGACCACAAATTTCGACCGTGTGCTGGAGGAGATTTATGACGGATGCCGCAAAAAATTCGGGAATATCATCACGCCGTACGCGCCTGATCTTTTGACGCAGGCCCGTCAAAACAACTCCCACTGCCTCTTCAAGCTGCACGGCGACATCGGCCCGGAGATTCACGACATAAACAAGCTGGTATTTACCCAGAAACAGTACGATCAGGCATATGTTGACGGCGGCCGCCTCATGACGGAACTGCCCCAGTGGTTCCAAAGCAAAAAGCTGCTGTTTTTGGGGTGCAGCCTCGCAATGGATCGGACAATGGAGGTGCTCCAGCGGGCGACGGCGGCCAACCCCGGGCTGGATCATTATGCGATCCTTGCGTGCCCGCCCGAGGACATACCGCGGCGGCACCGTGAACTGGGGGAGCTGGGGATATCCGCCATCTACTATCCGGATGGATCGCACGAGGCGGTTCGGGTCATATTGGAGCGGCTGCTGGAGGATACCGACCATGCCGCGTACGAAGAGCTGAACCGCCATGCCCGGAAAACTGCTTCCACATCCAGCGCGTCGCGGCGCTTTATGTATGACGCTGATTATATCTCGTTTGTCGGGCGGAAGGACGAGCTTACACGGCTGCGGGACTTCTGCCAGCACACCGAGCAGGTCTCCTGGTGGGCTGTTACAGGGCCCGGCGGCATGGGCAAGAGCCGGCTGGTCTACCAGTTTACCAACGAACAGGAGGCCGCCGGCTGGACGATCCATTGGCTGAAACACAGTGATTATGACGATCTGACCCATTGGATGCCGCCCACTGACCGCTGCATCGTGGTGGCGGATGATGTTCAGGCCCATATTCAGGTGATTGGCAGTTGGATTGCCTCCGTCTCGGCCCGTCTGCGCAGTGAAAAGCTGCGGATCCTTTTGCTGGAACGCAGTGGAAAGGATCTGGCCTCCGCCAAATGGGCTGAGCTGCTGCAGTCGGATTCCCCTTATGACGATACCATTTCCTCCAAATGCTACTGCCCGGATTTCTTGAGCCTGGGCCCCCTGTCCGACGATGACCTGAAGGCCATTATGATGGACTTTGCCAAGGTGTCGGGCAAGCCGCTGGCAGGTCCAGACCATGCGAACCGCCTGCTGCAGGCGCTGAAAAATATCGACGGTGGTTTGCAGCGTCCCATGTACGCCCTGGCGATCACGGACGCATGGTGCAACGACGAAGATCCCACGCACTGGAGCAAGGAACGAATTTTGGACACGCTGATCAACCGTGAGCTGAAATTCTACTATGACCGGCTGCGCAGCTTATCCTCGGTGTCCAAGCTAATGCAGGCGGAACTGGAAAATCTCTTGGCCCGGTCATGCACGGTTCCCGTTTTGCCGCTGGATCAAATAACGGATGCAGAATACCCAAAACTGAGCCAAAAAGCGGGTAAACTGGATATGGATCTCCCGGAACTGCTTCGGCAGACAGGCGCCGTTCAAAAAATTGTGGTTCATATTGAAATAGGTACGCCCGAAAATTGGGCAGAGCGGAAAGAGACCGTCGAGGCAATCTTTTTGGACTGTCCGGATCTGGTGAAGGAATACCTTGTCTTGCGGCAGGCTTTTGCCAAAGGGCACCTAGATCTCCTGCTTCCGGAGAATTGGGACAATAATCCCCTGGCATTGCTTTTCCTCAGCCGGCTTCTTCTGGACTATCCGGAAAGGTTAGGGGAAAGCGATGAATTCTTGACAAAGTTCTTCGCGGGTGATCCGGCGTCTGAATTCCCCGCGCGAATATACAGCCATTTGCTGTTTGGCGTCACGGCGCAGCTTCCGGAAAAGAGTATACAGGCGCTGAACCGGCTGGAAAAGCTCTGTGACCGGTTCCATGCGGATGAGGAAATCGCGGTTGAGTATGCGCAGGGCTTGGTCAATCAATCTACAGAGCAGGTATTGGAAAAATGTGTACGCAGTGTGGACAAACTGAAGCGTCTATATAAGGCATTTCCGGCAAGCGAAGCGCTTATGGTTCTATATGCGCAGGGATTGTTTAATCTGACCGCGGAACAGGCACTGGAGGACTGCGCACACACCATTGACAAGCTTGGACTCTTGCATGAGCAGCTGCCAAAAAGCAAGGAGCTTGCGGTCGTGAATGCGCAGGGCTTGGTCAATCTGACCGCGAAACAGACGTTAAGGGAGAATGTACACAACGTTGACAAACTAAGACTGCTGCATGAGGAGTTCCCCACAAGCGAAGAACTTGCGGTTACATATGCGGACGGCTTGTTTAATATGACCACAGAGCAGACGCTGGAGGACTGCGTACGCAGTGCGGATCAACTGAAGCTGCTGCATGAACAGTTCCCGGCAAGCAAAGAATTGGCGATTACGTATGGGCATGGTCTAATCAATCTGTCCAACAAGCAGGAACTAACGGATTGTATACGCAGCGTTGACGAGCTGAGACTGCTGTATGAACAGGCTCCGGACAGCGGAGAACTTGCGGTCAATTATGCGATGGGTTTGTTCAATTTGACTATAGGGCAGACGGCAAAGGACTGCGCACTCAGTGTTGATGAATTAAGACTGCTGCACGAACGGTTCCAGGCAAATGAAGAGATTGCACTCATATACGCGCAAGGCTTGGTCAATCAGTCCCCCAAGCAGACATTGGAGGACTGCGGGCGCAATGTGGATCGGTTGAGACTGCTGCATGAACAGTTTTCGGCAAGTGAAGCGCTTCTGGACGCATATGCGAGAGGGATCGTCACCCTGACCGCAAAACAGGAATCAAAAGACTGTGCGCGCAGTGTGGACAAGCTGAGGCTTCTACATGAACGGTTCCCGACAAGCGAGAATCTTGCGGTCAGGTATGGCAAGGGCTTAGTCAATCTGTCCGTCGATCAGGCTTTGGAAGATCAGATGAGCAGCATGGCCAGGCTGAGACCGCTGCGGGAACAGTTCTCGGAAAGCGAAGAACTGGCCGTCGTATATGGGCAGAGTCTGGTCAACCTGTCCTTGGCCCAAACGAGGGAAGCGGATATCTTGGAGAGTTTGAATCAATCCCAAAAACTGCTCACACAATTCCCACAGAGTGCGGAAGTGCAATTATCATATGCCCAGACACAGTTTAATTTGACGTTGAAGCAGGAAGGGGAGGCTTTGTGTCGGACTGTGGAGCAGCTGCGAGAATTTCTTCTGGCTCATCCCGACGCGAATCCGAAATTCCAGACCGCGCTGGACACATACCTCGGCGAACACCCAACGCATACGGAACGCTATGGTTTGCTTAGGATCTAAAACACCGTTGTTTGTACACTCTTAAGGATTAAAAAATCTTCTGCTGAGTCAAAAAACGCAAATGATGTGCAAAAAATCCGCACCTCGGTGCGGATTTTTTGCCTGCGTTTTCTAACCGGCAGTTTGGGTTAATGTGGCAAGAGTGCTTTTCTGGTTCTAAAAAACGGAAAAACAAAGGAACCGTCATTCGCCCTATGGGCGAACGACCGGTTCCGGCGGCCTTCTGCTGCCCAGCGAACGACCGAGAGCAGTCCGCTGGACTGCCTGGTACCCAAAAATAAAAGGAACCGTCATTCGCCCTATGGGCGAACGACCGGTTCCGGCGGTCTGCCGACCGCCTTGGTACGGGTAGTGGGGGTCGAACCCACACGGATCGCTCCACAGGAACCTAAATCCTGCGCGTCTGCCAATTCCGCCATACCCGCATATAGGCGGCGGGGGGAAGCCCCGCCGTCATTTTTGTTCGGCTCACCAAATCAAAGTGGCAAAATAATCGTCCGGCGTTTCGGCCCGCCGCATCAGCTCCACCGAGCCGTCCTCCCGAAGCATCAGCTCCGCCGAGCGCAGCTTGCCGTTGTAGTTGTAGCCCATGGAGAAGCCATGTGCCCCGGTGTCGTGGATGACCAGCACGTCGCCAATCTCGATCCTGGGCAGATCCCGGTCAATGGCAAACTTATCACTGTTCTCGCACAGGGAGCCCACCACGTCGTATACGTGGTCGCAGGGCGCGTCCTCCTTGCCCAGCACGGTGATATGGTGATAGGCCCCGTACATAGCCGGCCGCATCAGGTTGGCGGCGCAGGCGTCCACGCCGATATACTCCTTATAAATGTGTTTCTCGTGGACGGCGGTGGTGACCAGGTGGCCGAAGGGGGCCAGCATGAACCGGCCCAGCTCGGTGTAGATGGCCACGTCCCCCATCCCGGCGGGGACGAGGATCTCCTCGTAGGCCTTTCGTACGCCCTCGCCGATCACCGCGATGTCGTTGGCGCTCTGCCTCGGGCGGTAGGGGATGCCCACGCCGCCGGACAGATTGATGAAGGCCACGTGACAGCCCGTCTCTGCTGCCACTTCGGCAGCGGTCTGGAACAGCAGCCGGGCCAGGGCAGGGTAGTACCCGTTGGAAATGGTATTGGAGGCCAGGAAGGCGTGGATGCCGAAGTGCTTCGCCCCCAGCTCTTTCAATCGGCTGAACGCCTGGGCCAGCTGGGGCCGGGTCATGCCGTACTTGGCTTCGCCCGGGTTGTCCATGACCTGGAAGCCCTCCTTGCTCTCCCCCAGGGTGAACACCCCGCCGGGGTTGAAGCGGCAGCACACCGTTTCGGGCACGCGGCCCAAGGTGTTGTAGAGAAAATCGACGTGGGTCAGGTCGTCCAAATTGATGTTGGCCCCCAGCTTGGCGGCCAGCTCAAATTCCTCCGCCGGGGTCTCGTTGGAGGAAAACATGATCTCACTGCCCGAAAACCCGCACTTCTCCGACATCATCAGCTCGGTGAGGGAGGAGCAGTCCACGCCGCAGCCCTCTTCCCGCAGCAGCTTGAGGATGCCGGGGGTGGGNGTGGCCTTNACGGCAAAATATTCCTTAAACCCCGGATTCCAGGCNAANGCGGCCTTCAGCGCCCGGGCGTTNTCCCGGATGCCCCGCTCGTCGTAGATGTGGAAGGGGGTNGGNTAGGTCTTTATGATCTCCCGGGCCTGGGCCAGGGTNAGGAAGGGCTTCTTCATCTCTCTGTGTCTCCTTGCGGTAAATTCACAGAGGCTATCATATAAGATTTTTCGCCNGTTGTCAACCGTCCGTTGGCGGNTTNGGGNCGCCGTACACCCTGCCCTCCACATAGGCCATCATGCGGTTGCGCAGCCAGCAGAACACGATCAGCCAGAAGGGCGAGATCAGCACCCACAGCTGGTCAAACGAGAGCTTCACAGACACGGCGACNCCCGCCNCGATGGATANCGCNATGAGCCAAGCGTTGTCCCGCAGCCACTTTTTCTGGAAAAACGCTGTGCGCTCCTTGANNGAGAAGCTGCTCTCCCGNACCGCCGCNACCAGGTTCTCGTCCGCCTGCNTNCGGAACTGTTCATCNNTCANNCGTTCCCCGGCCAGCAGNTCGTTGACGCTGACNCCCAGCGNNTCCCCCAGGGGCACCAGCAGCTCGATNTCCGGCATATAGTTGCCGTTCTCCCAGCGGGAGACGGTCTTGTTGGTGACGCCCAGCTTTTGGCCCANNGCCTCCTGNGTNAGCCCCTGNNCCTTNCGCAGTNNNGCNATGAATTTNCCNACCTTNNNTTGATCCATNANNNNCCCTCCTTNNNGNNNAGTATACCATACCGGCCNTGAGAATNNNTCCCCACAGACCGCGAATCCGGGGTTTTACGCNTCCTGCCCCGTCTCCCGCAGCAATCNGGTGCGCAANGCGGANTACCGCCGGGTCTGCCNGTCGTTGGCNACCATCTGGGCCATCAGCTCGCCGCTGCCCACCAGGATGAACAGCTCCCGGGCGCGGGTNATGGCGGTGTACAGCACCCCCCGGGCCAGCAGGGAAGGGGGGACGTCGCTGAGGGCNANNATCACNGCCCGGTACTCGCTNCCCTGGGCCTTGTGGACGGTGACGGCGTAGGCGGGCTCCAGCTCCCCCAGCAGCTCCGGGGGATAGGCCACCAGCCGNCCGTCAAAGGACACGGTNATNCCNCCGGCGTTNACCTCCAGNATNGTGCCGATNTCGCCGTTGAACACCCCCATGTCCTTGGCCCCNGTGTCGGGATCCTCCCAGAACAGGTCGTAGTTGTTCTTGACCTGCATCACCCGGTCGCCCTCCCGGAAGATGAAGGGGCCGAAGGCCCGCTCCCCCTTGCCGTNGGCGGCGGGGTTNAGCGCCTCCTGCAAAGCCCGGTTCAGCGCGGCGGTGCCCGCCCCCCGNTTNCGGGTGGGGGTNAGCACCTGGATCTGCTCNGGCGGGATGCCCATGTTNTTNGGCAGGCGGGTCTGGCACAGCTCCACNATGGTGTCCACCGTGCGNNCGGCGTCCCGCCGGCCCATGTAAAAGAANTCNNNTGCTCTTNTTGNTCAGCTCCGGNGCCGTCCCCCGGTTCACCCCGTGGGCNTTCATGACGATGGCGCTCTCCCGGGCCTGACGGAANATCTCNGNNAGNGANACGGCGGGCACCACCCCGGAGCGGATCAGGTGATCCAGCACGTTCCCCGGCCCCACCGACGGNAGCTGNTCCGGGTCGCCCACCAGCACCAGNCGGCAGTCCCCCCGCAGGGCGGCCAGCAGCGCCGCCATGAGGGACACGTCCACCATGGACGTCTCGTCCACGATNACCGCGTCCACCTCCAGCGGGTCGTCCTGGTTNTTGGTNAAGGCNAGCTGGCCGGTGAAGGGGTCAAGCTTGGTCTCCAGCAGCCGGTGGATGGTNAGCGCCTCCGCNCCGCAGGTCTCGCCCATNCGCTTGGCGGCGCGGCCGGTGGGGGCGGCNAGGGCNGTCTCCAGNCCCAGNGTCTCGAACAGNGCCAGCACCCCCCGCAGGGAGGTGGTCTTGCCGGTGCCNGGNCCNCCGGTGAGCAGCATCACCTGACGGCTGGCGGCNAGNTCCACNGCNGTGCGCTGCTGGGCGGCGTAGGTGATGCCCTGCTCCCGCTGGATGGCGTCGATGAGCCGCCCCAGCCCNTCCGGCGGGGCGATCTCCGTACAACACATCTCNCCCAGACGCATGGCCACNTAGCACTCCGCGCCNTACAGCCCCGCGGGNTAGCAGGCGGTNACCCCGGCGATGTCNTCCCGCACNACCTCGCCCCGCTCCATGAGGGCNTNNANNCCNTCGGTNAGNCANNCCCCCTCCACCCCGATGAGGGCGGCGGTGGCGGCCAGCAGCTTGTTCTCNGGCAGGAANACNTGGCCGTTGTCGGCGTTGTGATCCAGCTCAAACAGCAGGGCGGACTCCACCCGCTGGGGNTCGTCCCCNGCCACCCCCAGCTCGATGGCCAGNNCGTCCACCTGGGCNAAGGGGATTTCCAGCGAACGGTCNGCCAGCAGATAGGGGTTGTCGTGGATCACNTCCACCGCCAGNTCGCCNAACCGCTNGTACAGCGGCATGGCGGCGGCCAGGGGCAGCCGGTGNTCGGACAAAAACTCCGCCAGACGGCGCATCCCCATCTTCTGGCGGAAGTCCTCGCTGATGGCNCGGGCCCGCTTGGGGGANACCCCCCGGATCTCGCACAGCTTTTCCGGCTCGTTNTCNATGACGGCCAGCGCGTCCTCCCCNAAGCGGTCCACGATCTGCCNNGCCAGCCCCATGCGGATGCCCTTCACCACCCCGGAGGCCAGGTACTCGAACACCGCCTTTTCCCCCACGGGCATACGGCGGGTGACCACCTCCGCCTTGAACTGNTCGCCGTAGCTGGGGTGGCGGCCCCAGGCCCCCTCCAGCTCCAGGCTCTCGCCGGGGGCNACGCCGGGCATACAGCCCACCGCCGTGATCTCCCCCCGNTCGCCGCAGTCCAGCTTCAGCACNGTGTAGCCGTTCTCCTCATTGCGGAACAGCACGGCGGACACCGTGCCCTCCACCTGGTTCCGNCCNGTCATCTCGNCAATCTCCNCNGGCATGACCGGCCCNCCNATCCAAACAAACGTTTTANCGTATTATAGCACGNCNNTGCCGNNNTTTTCAAGNNNAANNATAAAAGGCCGCGCNGATAAAAAATTTTTGAAAANNTTTTGCTCAAACCCATTGCAGGAANGNGAATTATATGNTATACACAAAGAAGAACNGCGCNNATCNGNCGCGCCTGTCCGAAACTGCCAAATGAACGGAGGAACTGTCATGTTAAAAGGAATTGCCGCCTCGGCCGGAGCGGCCGTCGCCCAGCTGTTTTACCTGGAGGAGCCCGATCTGTCCGTCACCAAAGAGACCGGCCTGGATCCCGCCCAGCAGCACCAGCGCTATGACCAAGCCGCCTCCCAGGCCATCCATGAGCTGGACGGCCTGTATGAGAAGGCCCGTGCCACCGACGAGAACGTGGCCCAGGTGTTTGACATCCACCGCATGATGCTGGAGGATCCGGATCTGATCGACGGCATCGACGGCCTGCTGGACGAGGGGTATAACGCCGAGTACGCCGTGCGGGAGACCGCCGACTCNCTGGCCGCCATGTTCAAGTCCATGGACGACGAGTATATGCAGGCCCGCGCCGCCGACGTGATGGACGTGGGCAACCGCCTGATCCGGGTGCTCAAGGGCATCCCCGACGCCGCCGACTTCCCCGATGAGCCGGTGATCGTGGCGGCGGTGGATCTGCTGCCCAGCCAGACCGTCCGGCTGGANAAGNANCANGTGGCGGGCTTTGTCACCAAGCTGGGCTCCTCCACCTCCCATTCCGTCATCCTGGCCCGCACCCTGGGCATCCCCTGCATCGTGGGCATGGGCGACGANTANGACAAGCTGCCCAAGTCCGGNCTGGTCGCCATCGACGGCTCCACCGGCGAGGTNGCNCCCCAGCCCGACGAGGCCACCCGGGNGGAGTTCACCCGCCGCCGNGACGCGTTCCTGGCCGACCAGGTGGCGCTGGAGGCGTATAANGACCGCAAGGCCGTCACCAAGAGNGGCCANAAGGTNCTGGTNTGCGCCAACATCGGCGGCCTGAAGGANATNGACGCGGTCATCGCCCGGGGCGGCGCCGGCGTGGGCCTGTTCCGCAGCGAGTTCATCTACCTGGACAGCCCGGACTTCCCCACCGAGCAGGCCCAGTTCGAGATCTACAAAGAGGTGCTCTCCCGGCTGGCNCCCCGTCCCGTGGTGGTGCGCACCCTGGANCTGGGCAGCGACAAGCAGGCCCCCTANTTNGGCATCGAGGGGGAGGAGAACCCCGCCATGGGCTACCGGGCCATCCGCATCTGCCTNAAGCAGCCTGANATNTTCCGCACCCAGCTGCGGGCGCTGCTGCGNGCCTCGGTGTANGGCAAGCTGAACATCATGTTCCCCATGATNACCCANCTGGAGCAGGTGCTGGAGATCAAGACCATCGTCAACCAGGTTCGGCAGGAGCTGGACAAGGAGGGCATCCCCTACAGCCAGGACGTGGAGTACGGCATCATGATTGAGACCCCCGCCGCCGCTGTCATGGCCGACGTGCTGGCAAAAGAGGTGGACTTCTTCTCCATCGGCACCAACGACCTGACCCAGTACACCCTGGCCGCCGACCGGATGAACGCCAACATCAGCAACCTGTTCGACTCCGGCCACCCCGCCATCCTGCGCCTCATCGAGCGCACCGCCAAGGCCGCCCATGACGCGGGCATCTGGGTGGGCATCTGCGGCGAGTCCGCCGCCAACACCGCCCTCACCGCCTTCTATATGTCGGTGGGCAT
>JAAVHT010000011.1:11214-117303 GCA_014799565.1 Clostridiales bacterium | reverse complement strand
ATATTCATTTCAGCCTGTCCTTACTCCGCGGTCATAGCGGCGACAAAGGCGTCCATCTTCTCCTGGGCGTTGTCCTTGTTGATCGCGCCGCTGCGGATCTCGGTGGGGATAGCGCCGGCGTAAGTCCAGTACCGGGCGGAGAAGGTGGTGTTGACGGGCTGCATCACGCTGCAGTTGGTGGACTCGTCGGAGATGACGGTGGCCATGACGTCAGCCTTGACGGCCTCAGAGGCGGCGGCGTTGACGTTGGTGGGGATCTGAGCGGACTTCTCATAGCGCAGAACCTGGTTCTCCTCGTTGCCCAGGAAGGCGGCGAACGCCACGGCGGCGGCCCTGTTCTTGGACTTGGCGTTGACGCCGATGCACTTGGAGCCGTAGAAGCTCAGCAGCTGGTGGTCGGTGCCGTCGGGATTAAAGGTGGGGATCACGGCCAGGCCCATGTCGTCGCCCAGGACGTCATGATAGGTATCGTAGTTCCAGGAGCCATCCCACCAAGCGCCCAGGCGGTGGTCGCCGATGAGCTCGGACACGGCGATCTCGCCGTCATACGCACACTTGGGGTTGTTGATCAGGTCGATGAGGTAGTTGGTAACAGCCATACCGGTGGCGTTGTTCCAGTCCACACCGGCGGACAGGTCGCTGCCGTCGGAGCCGAACACGGACAGGCCGGCGCCGTAGTACCAAGCGCCCAGCTTCCAGCCGCCAGCGGACTCGAAGTAGAAGTTATAGGCGTTGTCAGGAGTCTCGGCGGCCATGATGCCCTCGATGGACTTGATCTGATCCTCGTTGAGCAGGGTCTTGTCATAGAACATGAAGAAGGTGTTGTGGGTGAAGGGGATGGCGTAGAGCTTGCCGTCCACCTTAGCGGTGTTGACAACGGCCTCGCCCATGTTGTTCTCCACCATCTCAGCAGTGGCGCCGCCCAGCTGAGCGATGGCGCCGGCGTTCACCAGGTCGGGCAATTGGTCACTGGCGAAGAAGTACACGTCAGCCGCAGCTTCCACGTCGCGCAGCACGTTCTCCTGGCAGGTGTCCTCGCCCACGGCGGTGGTGTCCCAGGTGATGTTCCACTCGGGATGCTCAGCCTGGAAGGCCTTCTGCTGCTCTTCCATGATGCCGGTGTCGATCTGGTTGGAGGGGCACCACACCTTCAGGGTGATGTCGGTGACCTCGCCGGAGCCGCCGGCGTTGTCGGTGTTGGTGGTGCCGGGGTTGTCATTGCTGCCGGGGTTGTCGGTGGTCTTGTTGCCGCAGCCGGCCAGAAGGCTCAGAGACAGGGCGCCAGCCAGGAGCATGGCCAAAGTTTTTCTTTTCATTTTTGATTTAGTCCTCCTTTTTTGTGTTCGCTTTGTTTCGCAAAGTTTCGCAAAGGTTGGGCTGAACGGTAAGACAGGGAAGAAACCAACCCATGCAAAACCTTGTTTCGCAAAGTTTTGCCAACATTAAATTAGCACAACTTCCGGCGATTGTCAAGGAAGATTTCCGCTGAGCTGGAGAGTCGGCGCCAAAAATTCGTCTAAATTTTTGTGCAAAATGCTAATGTGCTGTGTGGAGAGGGACGGTTTGCGAAACTTGTTCGAGCGATGTTTTCGCTCGAAAACTGGCAGCAACGGCCCGCGAATTTTTTTGTGGGAGACGGTGAAAAAGTTTCGAAACGAACTTGATTTTTTGTAATAATGTGGTACAATATTCGCAAACGCCGTGTCGGTATCATTCTGTAGGAGGTTGTCATGGTTACCCTTAACGATATTGCTGTCAGGTTGGGTATATCGAAAAGCACCGTATCCAAAGGGTTGAGCAACGCTTCGGATGTCAGTGAGGAGCTGCGCAAAAAAATTATAGAAACCGCCGCGGAAATGGGATATTCCGGCAGGCGGACGCAGAAACGGCTGTGCATCCTGGTGGAGAACATGGGATACAAGGAGCCGAACCAGTTTGGCTATGAGCTGATCTCCGGGTTTGTACAGAGGGCAAAGCTGGAGGGCTGGACGGTGGATGTGGTGCCCCTGGACAAGGAGCGCCAAAAGGATATGACCTACAGCGACTTTATGACCCAGGGTGGGTATCAGGGAGCGTTCCTGCTGGGCTTCTCCCTGCTGGATCCCTGGATGGAGGAGTTCAAAACTGCCCAGATCCCCACCGTTCTATATGACAACTATATTAAAGAGAACCCCTTCATAGCCTCGGTGGGGTGTGACAACGACGGCGGGCTGAAGGCGGCGGTCAAGCACCTCTACGGCCTGGGCCACCGGCGCATCGGGCTGCTGTCCGGCCCGCTGGACTCCTACATTGTAAAAGAGCGTTACAACGCCTATCTGGGTGCGCTGGAGGAGTGCGGCCTGCCGGTGGACGAGGATCTTATCGGCCTGGGCTACTTCGTGGCGGAATCCACCCGGCAGAATCTGCCCAAGCTCATCGAAAAGGGGGCCACCGCCATCCTGTGCGCCGACGACAGCCGGGCGGTGGCGGCCTACACCGAGTGCCATGACCGCAGCCTTCGCATTCCCGGGGACGTGAGCATCGTGGGCTTTGACGACCTGCCCATCGCCGCCTATATGAACCCGGCTCTGACCACCGTCCGGCAGGACAGGCCGGCTCTGGGCAAATGCGGCTACTATGCGCTGCAATGCCTGCTGAGCGGCATGGATATTCACTCGATCGTGCTCCGGGCTCCTCTGGTGGTTCGAGGTTCTACCGGGCCGGCGGCGGTTCGCCCTGAAAAATCTGCGGAGGAGGCTTCCCATGGCGGCGGAAAATGAGAGCGGCATGAGGGGGAGAAGATCCCTGTTTCCCAGCGTCTCCGTCAACACGCTGAAGATTGCGGGCGCGATTCTGCTGACTCTGTATTTTTTCAGCGCGGCGGTGATCCAAAACGGCATCCTTCATGTGAACAGCTATACCCCTGCCCAGCTCAACGAGTTGCTGGGCGAAGACCCTCAGGCCATGCTCTGGGCGGGCATCGCGTCGGTGGCGGAAATTGTCGGCATGGTGGGCATTTCGATTTACGCCTATCTGCTGGTGCAGGGAGTGGAGCATACCTCCAGCATGGGGAAATATGCCCTGTCCGTGCTGATTTTCGCCGTGATTTCCGAGGTGCCCTACGATCTGGCTGTCTACGGGAAGGTGTGGAGTTGGGAGTCACAGAACCCCCTTTGGGCGGTGTTCATCGCCCTTGTCAGCCTGTGGCTGATGAAGTATGTGGAAGGGCGGGGGACTGTCTCCTATGTGCTCGGCGCTGTGGCCGCCCTTGGCGGCTGCCTGTGGGCTGTCCTCATCAACTGTAAATTTGGATGGGGTTTTGTGTTTATCGCCGCCGTCCTCTTCCTGCTGCGCAAATGGCGAACCATAAGCCTTATCGCCGGAGTGGGCGCCAGCCTGGTGTACATCACCGCGGCCATGGGCTTTATCCTCATATCTATGTGTAATGGCGAGCGCCGGGAGGATGAGAGCTGGGTGAGCAAGTATGCTTACTACGTCTACTATCCGGTTATGCTGCTGCTGATGGCTCTTTGGACAAAGATACAGTAAACATGGCCCAATTGAAGGATCGCAAAATTTGAAATGTACCGTATGGGGCGGGAGTCAGCTGTACTCCCGCCCTGTTTTGTACTGAGTTTTCGGCTTCGAGACAGATATATTCCGGCAGTCTCATTCTTCCAGAGAAAACCAGCGGCTGAAATTGAATACGCTTCCAAATCCTGCGGATAATACAGAGGAAGCGATACAAAAATATGCCGTGCTTGCACGGCAAGACGCAGGAGGAAAACCATGAAAGCGACTGGGATCGTGCGCCGCATCGACGATCTGGGCCGGGTGGTGATCCCCAAGGAGATCCGCCGCACTATGCGTATTCGCGAGGGCGACCCGTCACAGATAACGTTGGATCGGTGGGAGCGGTTCTGCTTCGGGATGCTGGATCTGGCAAAACGGACGGGGTGGAGTTGTACATAGTGACGGAAAGATTTGGAGAAACCGTGTGAATTCGGGAAGGGCCAATTTGAGAAGCAAAACGCCGCAAACGCTTGGGGGACAAGCGCTTGCGGCGTTTTGACTGTTCCAATGTTTTCAGGAAGGGCAGAAAAGCAGCCGTCAATATAGTAGTTTTTGGTAACAGCAATTTGAAAAACCTTTGGCAAAGACTGGCTTTCAGCGCAAAAGCTGTATCATAAATAAGTATTTTTCCTTCATTTGGAACAGTCAGACAGCAACGGAGAGTACAAATGCTTTTTGTTGTATTCCAAAGCCAAATACGGAAATTGCTGTTTTACCAGTGGACAATTTTCGGTTCTGGTGGTAAAATCAGAGACACTAAAATGGGGAAGTTATCTCCCTGGGAGGTTATGGCATGAAACACAGAGTGCTGAGTTTTATGATCGCGTTGGCGCTGTGCTTGAACCTGTGCCCCGTGTGGGCATTCGCTGCTGATGAGGGAACGGACAGCGGCCTGTGCCAGCATCATCCGGCGCACACGGATGAGTGCGGGTATGCCCAAGAAGATCCGGAAAATTCGGGTGCGCCATGTACGTTTGTCTGTCAGATCTGCCCCATTGAGGACTTGATCGACAAGCTGCCCGACAGCGTTTCGGAAGGCAACCGCGAGCAGGTCCAGGATCAGCTCAGTGAAATTTACGCCTTGTATGATGAGCTGACCGCTGATGAACAGCAGCAAGTGGATCTGTCGCCCTGTGAGTCCGTGCAGAAGCAGCTGGACGAGATGGATTCTGCGGAACCGAGCGGCGACCCCGACAACAGTGCCTCGTCCGAGAATTTCTATACATTAACAGGGAATTATAGTGAGTTTGACCCATTTGAGGTACCGTCCTTGCTGTACTTCGATACAGCCGAGTATACCTTCACCGGAATGGGTTCGGTCGCTGTACAGGTTACCGGAACAGGCAAGCTGTACCTCAAAGGTACGGTCATCGCCCCAAATAATGCTGGTGTGGAAGTCTTGTCCGGCGGCTTTCTGAGCATCACGGAGCCGAACACGTCCATTACCGGGAAGTCCTATGCCCTGGATATCGCCTCCGGTGCGCAAGTACGTCTGTCCGCTGGCAGATATTTGGGAACAGCCGCCGCGATCCGGGCAGCGGACGGCAATCTTGCCGCTCTTTTGGAACCGGGCTATGCCTACTTTGACGGCAATGGCGCGCTGCTGCTCCCGGCAGACGCGGCGAGGGCCAAGATAATCGTCGTTGGCCAGTGCCCCGGCCATTTGGGAAAAACCTACACGCACACCCCCGGCACCACGACGCACACCTGGACTTGTCCATACTGCGGCACGGAGAAGACGGAGGCGTGTACCTTCACCTTTGATCAGAACGGAAACGGGATCTGTAACTCCTGTGGAAATACGGTCGCCATCGGCGTGGACGAGCGCGACCTGACCGGTCTGGTCTATGACGGCACCGTGAAACCGGAAGAGGTTTCCATCACAGTGGCCCTGACCGACGGCTCCGGCAGGGAGCTGGTGAAGGATACCGATTATCAGGTAGCTTATGAGCCCCGGAAAGACGCCGGTGAAATTACGGTGACCGTCACCGGCATTACGTTCAACGGAACCTTTACCAAGACGTACCATGTCGAGCAGGATCAGCCTGGGATCAGGTGGGATGAGTCCACCTGTGCTGTGGACTATGACAGCAGGGGGCTCCCGGTTGACAGCGCCAGCCTGCCCCATATTACCATTACCATACAAGCCTCCGAGGATCTGCATCCGTATCTCCAGTACTCCTACCGGAAGGTTGGAGATACAGAATTTACCGCCGGCCTTCCCACAAACGCGGGCGAGTATGAGATCAAGGCATACATCCCGGAAAGCCAAAACTATAAAGCGGCCGAAACGGATCTACTGACCCTGACCATCAACAAAATACCAGCGGTCACAACCGCACCCATAGCGAAAACGCTGACCTACAACCGCGAAGCCCAGGAGCTGGTGACAGCGGGCGTTCTGAAGCCCGGCGCGGCCGCTGAGGGGGCGAAGATCGAGTTTAAGTTAGGTACAGACGGCACTTACTCCACGAATATTCCCACCGGTATTGGCGTGAGTAGTTATAACGTCTACTATCGGGTAGCGGACACGGAGAACTACAGCGGTGTTTCGGAGACATTGATCAAAAACCCGGATACAAAATATACAAGCGCGCGAATCAATCACAAAGAGATCACGCCTACGGTAGAACTGGAGTATAAGACGACTTTGTACACCGGCGGGGATAAGGAGCCGGTGGTCACCGTCAAAGACGGGGAAGCGGTAATTCCAAACAGTGAGTATGAAGTGACCTATACTGACAATCGAAACGTGGGCACAGCTACTGTTACAGTTACAAACAAGCAAAACGGCAACTACAAGCTCACAACAGCTACCGCTACATTCAAAATCACCTCCAAAACGCAGGACGCGCTGTCCATCACCAACCAGCCCAATACCGTCATTTACGGGGATCAGTTCACCCTGGGCACCCTGGGCGGTTCCGGCAACGGCAATGTCACCTGGGAGATCACGGCCGGTTCGGATGTTGCCGAGGTGGATGAACACAGCGGGCAGGTCACCGTGACCGGCCACGGTTCCGTTACCGTTCAGGCCACAAAATCCGGCAAAGACCCCGCCACCGGCGTGGTCAATTACGACGACGCCACCGCGTCCTGGACGTTCAACGCAGGGTTAAGGCCGGTCACTGCGACGGTGACGGCGGAGGATAAATCCTACAACGGCGATACTACCGCTGTCATCCACGCCGTGGTGGAGCAGGGCGTTCTGCCCGGAGATGAGATCACGATCACCGGCCTGACCGGCACGTTCAGCGACGAAAACGCGGGCGCAAATAAGACGGTGACTGTGGATACAAGCGGCGCGTCGATCAACGGCAAAAATTCTGAGCACTACGCCGTTACCTATTCCAGCCTCTCCGTCAAGGCGGCGATCAACAAAGCGGTCGTGCATATCACGACCGCGCCGGACGCCGCCAATCTGACCTACGACGGAACGGCCCAGGAACTGATCGACGATTCTGTGCTGGTTGTTGACACCGAGGGTGTGCAGGTGGAATACGCCCTGAGTAAAGACGGCCCCTATGCTACAGCGATCCCGGAAGGGATCAATGCGGGCACCTACACCGTCTGGTATCGCGTTCAGGAGACCAGCAATTACACCGGCCTGGCTCCGGCCAGTGTGGACGTGACGATTGCGCCCAAGCCGGTGACGCCCACGATCACGCTGAGCGGCGACGGCTTGAAGGAAGAGGACGACGGCACGTGCTCCTACATCTACGACGGGAACGCAAAGGAACCGGTTGTCACGCTGACAGAGGCCGATGGGACGATCCCGGCTGACCAGTACACGGTGTCGTACAGCAATAACGTCAACGTGGGCACCACCGCCACCGTGACCGTCACGGCCAAGGCCGACGGCAACTACAAGTTTACCGACGTTACAGAAACTTTTACGATCAAAAAAGAGCAGGCCAAAGTCCTCACCGCGCCGGAGGCGGCGGGCGACCCGTTGACCTTTAATAACCGCGCCCAGAAACTGGTGACCGCGGGCACAGGATCCGGCGGCAAGATGGTCTACTCCACGGACAATACAAACTTTACAGATCAGATCCCCACCGAAACTGACGCCGCCGATTACACAGTATATTATAAGGTAGAGGGCGACGGCAACCACAGTGATTCCGATGTGGGCTCGGTGACCGTCACCATCGCCCCCAAGCCGGTGAATGGCCCCACCATCGAGCTGTTGGATGACGACGGGGATCCCCTGGTCAGCTATACCTATGACGGCGCCGCGAAAAAACCCACAGTCATCGTCAAAGACGGCAGCACGGTGATTGACGCGGATGAATACAATGTGGTCTGCAGCGACAACATTGACGCCGGGAAGGGGACTGTCAGCATCACTGATAAGCCGGGCGGCAATTACACTGTGACGGGTTCGGCGGTGTTCGTGATCGTCAAGGCGGATATCGTGTTTGATCCGGCCCCGAGCGCGTCTGCTATCACCTACGACGGCAAGTCCCATGAGCTGCTGCTTCCGGGCACGACCTCCGGCGGCGAAGTGCTGTACGCCCTGAACAGTCCGACGGGCACCTTTACCGCAGCCATCCCCACCGGCACCGAGGCGAGGGATTACACCGTCTACTATAAGGTCACCGGCGATAAGAACCACAACGATTTGGCAGTGAAGTCCGTGCCTGTGACCATCCAGCGCAAGCCGCTGACCGCCATCACCATCGAGCTGTCGCCTGAGGGCTTTGCGTACGACGGCACGCCCAAAATGCCCGCAGTCACGGTCAAAGACGGAAAGACCGTACTGCCGGAGGAGGAGTACACCTGGTCGTGTAACGTTGACGCTCCGACAGACGTAGAGACTTATACCATTACGGTCAGCGACGCCACAGGCGGCAACTACGATCTGACCGGTGTTACCGCCAATACGGCGACCTTCACCATCGGCCAGATCCCGCAGGAAACGCTGGTTATTGGCGGGAAGCCCGCCGCCACCAACTACGGGGACAGCTTCCCGCTGACCGTCAGCGGCGGCAGCGGAAACGGTGATGTGACCTGGAATGCGACCGGCCCCGCCTCTGTAGACACAGACGGCAAGGTAACCATTACCGGCGTGGGCGAAGTGACAATTACGGTGGAGAAAGCCGCGGATACCAACTACCTTGCCGCCGAGACCCAGTGGATCTTCACCGCCGCGCCGAGGCCCGTGACGGCCTCTGTTGAGGTTGCGGATAAGCTCTATGACGGCAATACAAACGCCACTGTGACCTCCGCAGAGATCACCACAATAAATGGCGATGTGGTCACCATCGACCCGGCCAGCATCACCGCCGCCTTTGATACCCCCGCAGTTGGAACGGGGAAAACCGTCACGCTGGATACCTCCAAAGTCAAGGTGACCGGGGACACGGCCAAATACGCTATCAGCTACCCCGACACGGTGACCGCCGATATCACACTGGCGGCCGCAGAGATCACCACTGACCCCGAAGGCATCGCGCCGCTGACCTACAACGGTCAACCCCAGGCGCTGGTCACAGCGGGCGAGACCAATGTGGGCTTTATCGTGTATTCTCTGGATGGGATCAATTTCTTCCCGGAGATCCCCACTGGAACCGATGCGGGCGATTACACCGTCTACTATAAGGTAGACGAAACCGCCGATCATACCGGCGTGGTGGTGAACGCGGTACCTGTGACCGTAACCATCGCCCCCAAATCCATCACCCCTGTGATCGAGCTGTCGGAGTCCTCCTATCTGTACGACGGTACGAAGAAGGATCCGAAGATTACGGTTAAAGACGGCAAAACCGTCATTGACGAGGAGCAGTATACGGTCACATGGGCAAATACTGACGGCACAACGGTTACCGGCATATTAACAGATGCCGGGACATATGAGGCAACCATCAAAAATGTGGCCAACGGGAACTACACGTTCTCCGAGACCGCTACGGTGGAGATCGTCGCGGCGGAGCAGGCCGCCCTGAACATCACCGGCAAGCCCGACCACGTCTATTACGGCGACAAAGTCACCACGCTGGATACCACCGGCGGCTCCGGAAACGGGACGGTGACGTGGAGCATGACCGCGGGCGGAGCCAATTCCGCCATTGACCCGGCCACGGGTGAACTCACTGTCAAGGACACCGGCTCCATCACCGTCACAGCGGAGCGGACCGTCCCCAACTACGGGACGGTGAGCGACACCTGGACATTCACCGTGGAGCCCAAGCCGGTCACGGCGGTGGTGACTGTCGCGAATAAGGTCTATGACGGAAACAATGCGGCTGCGGTAACAAACGCTGTCGTGAACGATCTGGTAGACCCCGACAATGACACCATCACCATCACCGGTTTGAAGGGTACGTTTGACGATGTCAACGCCGGCAACAAGAAGACTGTCACGCTGGATCGCTCCGATCCCGGTTTCTCCATCACCGCCGATACCACCAAGTATGCGGTCACCATCCCCGACACGGCCCAGGCGAATATCACGCCCAGAGATGTCACCGTGACCGTCAAGCTGTCCGACCACGACCTGAAAACGGACAACGATGGCAAATACTACTACACCTACGACGGTACCGAGAAAAGACCTGCCGTTACAGTCACAGGTGTAGACGGCGATTACAGCGCCGCGCTCACAACCAGCGACTACTCCGTGAGCTACGCCAGCAACAAGAATGCCGGCACCGCCGCTACCGTGACCGTCACGGCCAATGCCGACGGCAACTACAAGTTTGACGACGTGACGGTGAGCTTCGAGATCAGGAACGGCGCCGCGGTGCTGACCGAAACTCCCAAGGCCAAGGATCTGACCTATGACGGCACCGCGCAGGATCTGGTGACCGTGGGCACCGCCACCGGCGGTACGGTGGTCTATTCCTCCACCGGCGCGGCTGGCTCCTATTCGGAGACCATCCCCCAGGAAACCAATGCGGGCACTTACACCGTCTATTATATGGTTAAGGGCGATACCAATCACGACGATACCGCGCCCGGCCAGGTGTCCGTGACCATCAAGCCCAAGACGATCACGCCGAAGATCACAGTGGCCCCGGCTTCCTGTGAGTATGACGGTACGGCAAAAATCCCCACCACCGTCACCGTTGAGGACGGCAGCGTCACGGTCGCGGCGTCGGAGTACACCGTATCTTACCGCGATAACACCAACGCGGGTACTGCGACGGTCATCGTCAGCGACAACAACGGCGGCAACTACATCGTCAACGGCACGGCTACCTTTGAGATCACAAAGAAGGCTCCGGCGTTTACGGCCCCGGAGGAGAAAACCGGCCTACAGTACAGCGGCGCGTCCCAGGAGCTGGTCAAGGCCGGTGTGTCCGACGACGGCACAGTGATGTACTCGGTGAACGGCGGGAACTGGTCTGCGGCCATCCCCACTGCCACAGCAGTTGGCGACTACGAAATCAAGTACAAGGTGCTGGGCGACTCGAACCATAGTGATACCACTCCCCAAACACTGGGTACGGTGACCATCGACAAAAACACCGTGAACAACCCCACGATCACGCTGTCCTCGGATCAGTTCACGTTCAACGGCGGCCAGCAGAAACCGACGATCACCGTCTACGATGACAACAGCCTCCTGATCCCGGAGCATGAGTACACCGTGGAGATCACCGGAACCAATGGCAACAATGGTATGGTGGATGTGGACACCTACACTGTCAAGATCACCCCATCGGAGAATTCCAACTACGTCATTGCGGCTAACAACACCCGGACCTTTAAGATCGTACCGGCGAACCAGGAGACCATCTCCATCACCGGCACCCAGGCTCAGGTCCGCTACGGCGACGTCATTCAGCTGGGTATCACAGGCGGCACCGGCACCGGGACGATCACTTGGGAGGTCACAGGCAACAGCACGATCAGCAGCACCGGACTGCTCACGGTGGAGGACGTGGGCGGGCCCCTCAAGGTAACGGTGAAGCGCTCCGCAGGCGGCAATTACAGCGACGTATCCGCCACATGGGAGTTCAGCGCGGCCAAAAAACAGGTGACGGCGGTCGTGACTGCTGATGACCGAGCCTATGATGCCGACGACAAGACGGCCACAGTACATGCCTCTGTACCCAACAGCGATCTGGTGTCCGGCGATTCCATCACCATTAACGGCGTGACCGGAACCTTTGACGATTCCAATGTCGGAACCAACAAGAAGGTGACGGTGGACAGCTCAAATCCGACTGTCACCGGCACCAATTGGGAAAACTATGAGATCACCTATCCCGCCACGACTACCGCCTCCATCCTGGCGGAGGCCGCGACGGTGGACACTGATCCGACGCCGAACAGCCTGACCTACGATGCCAGCCAGGCCCAGACCCTGGTCACGGCGGGGACTGCGACAGGCGGCATCATGGTCTACTCCCTGGACGGCGCCAATTTCACCGCGTCCATCCCCACGGGCAAGGACGCCGGCACGTACACGGTCTATTTCAAGGCCCAGGGCGACGGCAACCATACCGACAGCGCGGTCAAGTCCACGCAGGTGACCATCGCCAAGCAGTCTGTGACGCCTCAGGTCGAGCTGTTTCCTTCCAGCGCACAGTATGACGGCAAAGAGCATAAGCCCACAGTTACCCTCTGGGACGACGATAACAATGTGATCCCGACGAGTGAGTATAAGGTCACCTATGTTACCGACAACAATGAGAACTGGACGGACAAGGGCGATTACACCGTCAAGATCGAGGACATCGACCGTGGCAACTATGTTGTTAAAACGGCCACAAAGACGTTCACCATCAGCACCACAGCGCAGAACCCGCTGGAGATCACCAACAAGCCCGGCCTCGTCTACTATGGTGACACCTTTACTCTGAGCGCGGTGGGCGGCTCCGGAAACGCCGCTGTCACATGGAGCGTGGATGACGCTGGCAAGGCTGTTGTTGATATCGACGCCAACGGCTTCGTGAAGATCATCGGCACAGGGTCTGCTACCATCAAAGCGACAAAGCCCGGCGGCGACAATTACGACACGGCGACGGCGACCTATCCCCTCAACGCGCTGAAGAAGCCCCTCACGGCCATCGTGACCGCGGACGACAAGGTGTATGACGGCGAAACTCCCGCCAAGGCCACGATTCACGTCACCTGGAAGGACGGCGGCCTGGTGGGGGACGACACCATCAACACCGCGGCTCTGGAGGGAACGTTTGACGATCCCTATGTGGGGCAGAACAAGACGGTGACGATCACCGGCGGCCCGATCGACAGCGACAAGTACGTCATTACCATCCCGGGCAGCACCACCGCGTCTATCCTCAAGGCGGACACGGCTGCGCCCGATTTGACGGCGAATGACCGTGAGTACGACAGAACCGCGCAGCCCCTTGTGACTGGCGGCAATACCAATACTACGGTCTACTCCGATGCCAGAGACGGCGTGTATTCCGCGAACGTCCCCACTGGAACCAACGCGGGGACTTACACCGTCTGGTACAAGGAGCTGGGTGACGCCAACCACAACGATTCCGCGCCCCAGGCCAAGACGGTTACGATCAGCCCGAAGAAGCTGACCACTGTGAATATCACTTTGACCGGCAACGATTTGCAGACGGATGACACAGATGGACACTACTTCTACGTGTACGACGGCACCGACAAGAAGCCCACCGTCACCATCAAGGACGGCGAGGCGGTGGTTCCGGCCAGCGAGTACATGGTTACCTACAGTGGCAATAAGAACGCGGGCACCGCCACTGTGACCATCACCAGCAACGCGGGCGGCAACTACACCTTTGACGAGCAGACCGTGACATTTGAGATCACCAGCGCCGGCGCGCAGCTGACGAAGTCTCCAGAGGCGAGGAACCTGACCTACATTGGGCCGAATCAGCTTCAGGAGTTGGTAACCGTGGGCGCCGCCACCGGCGGACACATCGAGTATTCTCTGGACGGCATCACCTACAGCGAGAGCATCCCCAAAGGGGAGACCGCGGGCACCTACACCGTGGCGTATAAGGTGGTGGGCGACGGCAACTACACAAGCGGCACTGAGACCTGGACGGTCTCCGTGACCATCAAGCAGAAGGAGGTCGTCAGCCCGAAGGTCACCGTGACCGGCACCTATACCTATGACGGCAACCCGCAGGAACCGGCTGCCGCTGCTGTCACGGTGGAAGACGGCACTACAGTCATTCCGGCCAGCGAGTACACCGTGTCCTTCCGCGACAACGTCGAGGCCGGTAAGGCGACGGCGGTCATCACCAACGCCAACGGCGGCAACTACATCGTCAACGGTACGGGCACCTTTATCATCGGGAAGGCCGACGCGTCGGTCGAGACACCCCCCACCGGCAAGGAAAACCTGCCCTACAACGGCGCCGCCCAGGCGCTGGCCGAGGCGGGCAAAGCGTCCGGCGGTACGATGGTGTACTCCCTGAGCAAGGACGGCGAATATTCCCCGGTGATCCCCACACAAACTGCTGTGGACACTTACACTGTCTGGTACAAGGTTCAGGGCGACGGCAACCACGACGGCACTGATCCTGCCTCGGTAGATGCTTCCATCATCGTGAACACCGTGACCAATCCCACCATCCAGGTAACGCCTGAAGCGGCGACATACAACGGAAAGAAGCAGGAGCCGACAGTCACGATCAAGGACGACAACGGCCTTGAGATCAACGGCAGTGAGTACACGGTGACCTATACGGACACCGATGGCAATGTCACGACCGACCCGACTGACGTTGGTACCTACACCCTGACCATCACCGCAACGGGCGCCAACTACGACTTTACCGGTAATACCAAGACCGCCACATTTGAGATCCTCCCGGCGGATCAGACCCCGCTGACCATCACCAACACGCGGGAGCGCGTCTACTACGGCGACAAGATCCTGCTGGGCACAACCGGCAGCAGCGGCACAGTCACTTGGAAGGTCGACGACGGCGCGCCTGCCAGCATTGGCAATGACGGACTGCTCACCATCACGGGCGTGGGCTCCGTCAAGGTCACAGCCACCAGCACCGCCCCCGGCTACACCGATCAGACGGCCACTTGGTCGTTCTTCGCGGAGAAGAAGCCGGTCACAGCTGTTGTGACCGCAGAGGCCAAGACCTACGACGGCGATACGGACGCCACTGTGACCGCCGTGCTCCAGAGCAGCGACCTGGTAAACGGCGATACGGTCAAGATCACGCTGTCCGGCAGCTTTGAAGACCCCAACGCCGGAACGGACAAGAAGGTGAAAGTTGACAGCACAAGCCCGGATTTTGACGGCAGCACGGGTAATTATGAGAACTACAGCATCACCTATCCCGCCACGACCACCGCGTCGATCCTCAAGGCGGACGTAACAGACGTGACTCCTCCGGCGGTTAAGACCGATCTGAAGTACACCGGCATCGCGCAGGCCCTGGTCACAGCCGGTTCCTCCACGCAAGGCACCCTGGAATACTCGACGGACGGCCTTGCCTATTCCGCCAGCCTGCCCACCGACACCGACGCGGACAGCTATGACGTCTGGTACCGGGTGAAGGGCGACGGCAACCACAATGACAGGTTGGGCACAAAGCTGGAAGAAAGCGTGACCATTGCCCCGCAGGAAGTGGCCTCTCCCACCATCGAGCTCAAGCCCACCGGCGTGTCCTACGACGGCGCGGTGCATAAGCCGGAGGTCACGGTGAAGGACAGCAATGGCCGCGTGATCCCGGACAGCGAGTACACGTTCGCTTACGGCGACGGGAACTGGAAGGACGTCGGGACGTACAAGGTCACGATCACGGATGTGGACGGCGGCAATTACAAGATTACCGGGGCAGAGGCCGAGTTTGAGATCCTTGCGACAGGTCAGAGCCCGCTGTCGATCACAGACAAACCTGGCACAGTCCACTACGGCGACAGCTTTACTCTTAGCGCAGTGGGCGGTTCCGGTACGGGAACCATCAAGTGGGATGTTACGGCTGGAACAGATGTTGCCGAGATCAACCAGAACGGCTTTGTGAAAATCGTGAAATCTGGTTCTGTCACCATTACGGCCACCAAATTGGCCGACGGTAACTACGGCGAGAGTACTGCCACCTGGACGTTCAGCGCGGAAAAGAGGCCCGCCGAGGCGGTCGTGACTGCCAAGGACAAGGAGTTTGATACCACTGACGATGCCGAACTGGTCATCACCTGGAAGACCGGGGATCTGCTGAAGGGCGATACTGTCACACTGAACCTGACCGGCACGTTCAACAACGCCAACGTCGGGGACAACAAGACGGTCACGATCACCGGCGAGATTCCCGACAGCACCAAGTACGAGATCAGCTACAACACCACAACGACCGCATCCATTACCCCGAAGGCCGCGAAGGTGACCGCTCCGACGCAAATCGATGGCGGCCTGGTCTACACAGGCAGCGCGCAACCTTTGGTCAACGCTGGCTCTGCGACAAACGGGATCATCCTGTATTCTCTGGACGGCATCATCTACGGCCCGAATGTTCCTACGGGGAAAAACGCGGACACGTATACGGTCTGGTACAAGGTCACTGGCGACGAAAATTACAAGGATGTTGCCCCGGCTGTGATACCTGTGACCATTGACCCGAAGACGGTGAGCAGCCCCACGATCGAGCTATCCTCTGAGACCTTCGACTACGACGGCAACCCGAAGAAACCTGACGTCGTTGCGGTCAAGGACAGCAGCGTCGTGATCCCCGCCGGCGAGTATACGGTGGGCTACAGCAACAACGTGAACGCGGGCACCAACGCCAAGGTCACGATCAGCGATGTCCCCGGCGGGAACTACAACGTCAGCGGCAGCACCACCTTTACGATCAGGGCGGGCGTGGCCTCTCTGAAGGATGAGCCGAAGGCAAACAACCTGACCTACAATGGCTTTGCCCAAGAGCTTTTGACCCCCGGCACGGCGGTCAACGGCCGTGTGGTGTATTCCACATCGAAAACCGGCAGCTACACCACATCGATTCCCGAGGAAACCAACGCGGGCACCTACCAGGTTTGGTACAAGGTGGAGGGCGAAAACGGCGCCGAAGTCAGCGAGGCCGACGCCACACCGCGTTCCAAGACGGTGACAATTCAGCCGAAACAGGTAACGCCCACTGTCGTGGTGAGTGGCAGTTATCCATATACCGGCAGTGCAGTGACGCCTAGTGTGATTGTTATCGTGGACGGCAAATTGCTTACCAATGGGGTTGACTATCTCGTCATCAGCAACAGCATCAATCCCGGCACCGCAACGGCCACAGTCATAAGCCTGGGCAGCAATTATCAGTTCACCGCGGTGGCGACCTTTGAGATCACAAAGACCAAGGCAGGATTTTTGATGGAGCCGGAGGCTAAGACCGGCTTGGTCTACACCGGCGAAGCCCAGGATCTTGTTGACTGGGGTATGGGACAGGACGGCGCGGCTGTGGTCTACTCGCTGAACGGCGGGGCGTTTTATCCCTTCGTCCCCACAGCGACTGAGGTAGGCAGCTATGTAGTTTCGGCCAAGGTACAGGGCAACGATTTCTATGCGGACAGCGATGTCAAATCGTACCGGGTGACCATCGGCAGGAACACAATAGCAGAGGCCGACCTGGACGTCACCCTGTCCGCCGACAGCGTCACGTTTACCGGCTATGAGCTGAAGCCCACAGTCACGGTTCGGGATGTGGAGAACAACGTCACCATCTCGGCCAGTGAGTACGAGGTGACTTACGCCAATAATATTGCGGTGGGCACCGCCGACGTCACGGTCAAGAGCACAACCAAGAACTACAGCTTCAGCAAGACCGTCCACTTCACCATCAGGGAGGGCGATGCCCCCGCGCTGACCATCACCGGCAAGCAGGATACTGTCTGCTACGGCGACACCCTCCGGCTCAGCACCACCGGCGGTTCCGGCAGCGGCGCGGTGACATGGGAGGCGTCCGGGCCTGTTGACAAGCTCGGCGACGGCCAGTTCAAGATCACAAGCAGCGGCAGCGTCTCGATCACGGCAACCAAGGCCGGCGGCGGCACTGATACATGGTCGTTCTACGCTGACCCGAAGCCGGTCACCGCGGTGGTGACGGCGGCGGATAAGCCCTATGACAGCAATACGACTGCCACCTTTACCGTCACCGTCAGAGGCCTGATCTCTGGTGATACTATCAGCAGCGGTGATGTTACCGCGTCGGGCTACTTCAAGGACGCGAACGCCGGGACAGACAAGACCGTCATCATCAGCGGCCTGACCGTCTCGGAGGCCATCCGCGCGAAATATGACATCAGCTGCCCCGACACCACAACGGCGTCCATTACCCCGGCGCCCGCAGAGGTGAAGGAAGCACCGGAGAAGATCGACGGCTTGAAGTACACCGGCCAGCCCCAGACCCTGGTCACCGCTGGCACAGCGGCAAACGGGAACATGGCCTATTCTCTGGACGGCATCAACTACGGCTACACCGTCCCCACGGGTACGGACGCGAAAACCTATACCGTCTGGTACAAGGCCGCTGCCACCGATGAGAATCACAAGGACAGCGCACCGGCCCAGGTGAACAATGCGGCGATCGGCGTGAACACAGATAAGCCGACCGTTCTGTGCACACAGGACACCTTCCAGTTTGACGGCACGGTAAAGACGCCTACGGTCGTGGTCCTGGACTCTGCCAACCGCATCATCCCGGAGAGCGAGTATACCGTGACAATTCCATCTGCTATCGCGGTGAACACTTACACGGTGACCGTCACAGACAACCCGGGGGGCAACTATGAGTTCAGTGGATCGTTGACCGGAACCTTTGAGATCGTGTCGGCCAGCCAGAACCCCCTGTCCATCGTCACCGACAAGCCCTCCGACATCTATTACGGCGACACCTTCCGCCTGAGCGCCATGGGCGGCTCCGGCAGCGGTGCGATCAATTGGAGTATTGAGCAAGAAACCAGTATTGCGACAATTGACAGTAATGGCGTCGTGACTGTAAAGGGCACGGGCGGATTCACCGTCAAAGCGTACCGGGCGGCTTCGGACGGCTACAGCGCGTCCAACACGGCCAGCGTACCGTTCTATGCGAACCCGAAGCCGATCACCGCTGTTGCGACGGCTGTGAGCAGAGGGTATAACACCGAAAAGACTGCTAATGTAACGGTTACCGTGCCTGAACTCAACATCACGATCCCGGTAACGGGTACCTTTGACGACGAGAATGCCGGAACCAACAAAACAGTCACGATCGTATACGGTGAGGGTACAAAGGTCACAAATCCCAATTATCAGATCACCTGGCCCGACAGCACGACGGCGTCGATCTACAAGGTGGACGCGCAGATTGAAAACGCCCCGCAGCCTGATCCTGGCTCCGACTCTAAGGGTCTGACCTACACCGGAAGCGCGCAGGCTCTTGTCACCGGCGGCACGACAGTCGGCAATATCGGCACGATCGTCTACAGCACGAGCCAGAACGGCACGTATTCGGCGAGCATTCCCACAGGCACCAAAGCCGGAACCTACACCGTCTGGTACAAGGTGGCGGACAGCGTGAACTACACCGGCATCCCCGCCGCGGAGGTGAAGGTGGAGATCGCAAAAGCGGATCCGGAGATTACCAGCAAGCCCACGGCAACCGGCAGGGAAGGGCAGAAGCTGAGTGAAATTCGTTTGGAGGGCGGCGCAACCAACACTTCGGGCGGCACGTTTGCTTGGGTGGACGGCAGTATCCCAGCTGTCAATGGGACTGAGTATGATGTGATCTTCACGCCGAAAGACGAGGCCAACTACAACACGCGCACCTTCCAGGTCAAGGTCACGTTAACCGCGCAGCCGCCCGAAAGCAGCGGCAGTACGAGCAGCACTCCGGCCAGCAGTCCGGACACATCGAGTACGTCCAGCACCCAGACCCAAACTACCACTACCGTCCAGAACGGCACGGCGAGCACCGTTGTGAGCGCCGCAGATGGCAGCAGGCTGGTGCAGGAGGCAACCGCGAATCAGAGCAAAAATGTTGTGGTCAAGCCGGAGATCACCGGTGATGTGACCAAAGCGGAGGTCTCCATCCCGTCCTCGACGGTAAGTCAGCTGGGCAGCAAAACGGACGCGGCCCTCACCGTCTCCTCTCCTGTCGCCGACGTGACCATCCCCAACGGGGCACTGGATACATTGTCCCAGGCGGGCGGCACGGTCAGCGTCGTGACCGAGCGGGTGGAACAGTCGGTGGTGCTGACCCTGGCCGCGGGCGGCGAGACCGTGGAACAGGTCCCCGGCGGCCTGACCCTCACCGTTCCGGTGGAGGACGCCGGTCCCGGCACGGTGGCCGTCCTGGTTCATGATGACGGCACCCGGGAAACCGTCCGGAAATCCATTGTGGAGGACGGCATGATGAGCATTCCCCTGAGCGGCTCCGCCACCGTGGAGATCGTGGACAACAGCAAAGACTTCGCCGATGTCCCGCCAGAGAGCTGGGCGGCCGACGCTGTGGATTTTGCCAGTTCCCATGAGCTGTTCAGCGGTACCAGCGCGACGACGTTCAGCCCGAACCTGGCTATGAGCCGTGGTATGCTGGCCACCGTGCTGTACAGGCTGGAGGGCAGCCCGGAGCTGGATCTGACCGATTTGTTCGACGACGTCAGCATCGACGCATGGTACGCGGAGGGGGTCGCCTGGGCCTTAGAGAACGGCATCGCGAACGGCTACGGCGGCGGCCAGTTTGGCCCCAACGACAGTGTCACACGGGAACAGTTTGTTGTCATGCTGTGGCGGTATGCGGGAAGTCCCGAGGCCAGCAGCCAGATTCTTGACTTCGCTGATGCAGACCAGGTCAGCAGCTACGCTCAGGAAGCGCTGTGCTGGGCCGTAGAGAATGGTATTCTGCGCGGTAAGGGCAACGGTGTGCTTGACCCAAGGGGGACAGCCACCCGAGCCCAGGCGGCGCAACTGTTGAAAAACTTCATGGAGAACACCTGACAGGAGATGTCAAAACCGCCCTGTACCGAAACCGGTACAGGGCGGTTGATTTGTTTGCGGTGATTAAAGGCCTGTCCGCAGATTATTGGATATTGCTTAACTTTGTCCCAATTCTCCGCCGCGTTTGCAACACTGCGGCCCAATAAACTGCTGTATAGGAGAGGTTGCCCGCTTGAAAATAGGTATCAAAAAATATTCTCCCGAATATAATAACTATTCGGGAGAATATTTTTGTATGCGGTTGAATTATCTCCCGGTTTGTGCTATAATTCGGGAGATAATTGATTGAGCAGAAGGTGACGGGATGCGGAAATTTGACTATAGAAAGCTGAAGAACCGAACCTGGGACAGTGAGATACTAGGTTATGTCGCCCAAATCCATGAGTACAAGGGAAAACAGCAGGTGCTTCTAAAGCAGATGCCCATAGAGCTTGAGCGGCTGGTGGAGATCGCTAAGGTACAGAGTACGGAGGCTTCCAACGAGATTGAGGGTATCCGCACAACGAATACCCGCCTGAAGCAGCTCTGTGCGGACAAGACTGCCCCGCGGACGCGGGATGAGCGTGAGATCATGGGCTATCGGGATGTGCTGAATACCATCCATGAGAGCTACGAGTACATCCCTCTGCGCCCCAGCTATATTTTACAGTTCCATCGAGACCTGTACCGCTACTCTGAAAAGGGCATCGGCGGCTGTTTCAAAAATACGCAAAACTATATCAGTGCGACTGATACAGCGGGGAATACCTTTGTGCTGTTTACTCCTCTGCCGCCCTATGAGACGCCGGAGGCCATTGACATGATCTGTGACAGCTGCAACCGGGTGATCGACACCCAGGAGGTTGATCCGCTGATCCTGATTCCAGTTGTGATCCATGACTTCCTGTGTGCCCACCCGTTCAATGACGGAAACGGCAGAATGAGCCGCCTGCTGACGACGCTGCTGCTCTATCGCTCCGGGTATCACGTGGGAAAGTATATTTCGCTGGAGAGCAAGATCGCGAAAAACAAAGACCTGTACTATGACGCCTTAGAGGCCAGTCAAGCCGGTTGGCATGAGAACGCGGATGACCCAACGCCGTTCATTAAATATCTGCTTTCGGTTATCCTGGCCGCTTACCGGGAGTTGGATGAGCGGTTGGAGCTGATAGGGGACAAGCTTTCGGCCATTGAGGTTGTACGCAGGGCCGTGGAGAGCAGGATTGGCAAGTTTACGAAAACTGACATCATGGAACTCTGTCCTACGCTGTGCAAGACCTCGGTGGAGTGTTCCATCAAACAGCTGGTGGATGAGGGCATCCTCGTGAAACACGGGAAGGGCCGGGCGACCTTTTATACCAAAGCGTGTTGTTGATTGGGCCGGAACCAGTTAGAATAATGGAGAGAATTTTGCAGAGTCTGAAAGGACGAAGTTTATGGATGAACTGATGAAACAAAATAATTCTAATTCGTTGAGCAATTCGCAGCCGGAGGACGCTTACCGGTCCATCCGGGGCTATGTGATTGAGGCGCAGCGGCAGATCTATACGGCGGTCAACGCCGCGATGGTGACCGCCTGCTAGAAGATCGGCAAGTCGATTTTTGAGGCCTGCGGGGAAAATGACAGGGCGGCTTACGGCAAACAGGTGCTTCAATATATTTCTGATAGAATGACAGCAGAGTTCGGGAAAGGGTTTGATGAAAGCAATCTGCGCAACATGAGGCGATTCTATCTTGCGTTCCCAATTCAGGACGCACTGCGTCCCGAATTGAGCTGGACGCACTACCGCTATCTGATGAAGGTCAGTGATACCGAACTTGACTTATAAATATGCCGGTTTATAGGACTTTGTCTATGCTATCATGAAACCATGGAGAAATGATAACCAGAAAAGGAGGCCATTCCATGAATCCCATCGGTTTCAATCCCTTTAGTAGACGCGCAGACAAAGACGGTGAGAAAAAGCCGGAAATCAAGATAAAAGCTGAAATAAAGCCAACCATCGTGCAGATATTCTTCCCTGACCGGAACCGCACTCTGTCGTATTACAATGACCGCTTTGACCTCCATGTGGGCGACATCGTGTTTGTGGACGGCAAGCTGGAGGGCCTGCGGGGCCGGGTGACGGCGGTGAGCACCCATTTCAAGGTGAAAGTGGAGGATTACAAACGGGTAATCGGTCTGGCAGACACCCACGTGGTCGGACAGCTTTACCAGGCCAACGCCCATCTCATCACCTTTGACCTGCTGGTGCTGCCTTGGAAGCAGTTTTGCTCTTGGGTGAAGCCACTCCAAGAGGATGAGACGGAATATTACATCAGCTATGACGAAGACGGCTTTCCGCTGGATAGTCTCAGCGGGCTGGACGTGTCCGGCGCGGTATTTGAGCGGGGGCTGGACTACTACAGGGAGAACCGGGTGCGGTATCTGTGCCTGAACGGAGTGCAGGGACGGGCCATTGTGGAGGGGACAAGGCCTTACGAGGTGGAGTTCCAGTACCGGGACGGGCGGATCAGCAGTCTGTTCTGCGACTGCCCCTGCGGCTACACCTGCAAGCATGAGGTGGCGGTATTGCTCCAGCTTCGGGAGACGTTGGAGATCATTGAGAAGGACTACGCGGGCCAGTGGGGCAGTTACTTTGCCATCGTGTCCAAGCCCATGTTTTATGCCTTTGCTGTGGATGCCAATCCCAAGGCGGTGCTGAGTCTGAGTTGAGGGGCGGGCCTGATGATTTTCTGGCGTGCTTTTCGCGGCAGGAAATCTGTGATATACTTGCTGAAGTACTGCTATTCGGAGAAGAGTACGATGGGTGCTCCGCCTTTTGGAGGAAGCTCCCAAACCAAGTCACAATTATGAGGTTCCTCTGTTTTTCGTACAGCATAGGAGCCGGTGAAATCAAAATCATCCTTTCGTTGAGCGCTAAACAGGAACCCCTCTGTCCCATCCATGAGGTAAGGCTCGTCCGAACTGAGCTTTGGGTAGTAGTCAGTCAGTTCACCGCCGTATTTTTCGGAGAGTACCCGCTGAAGGAACATGACAGCGTGAAGATATGGCTGTTGCTGATCGCTGGCAGCATATGTATTTAGATTTGAAGCAATATTTTGAAGACGGATTCGTGCCGGATCTATATCAGAGTGTTCCAGCAACCAAAAATGATACAAAATGGAACCCAGATGATCGCAAACCTGCTGGAATTTTCCAGGATCGCGCAGGCGGCAGATGATCTCAATCAGCGTGTGCCAGATCTGGCCGCAGTGGGTCTCATTCAAGCCGCATAGGGCGTTCCATTCGGGGTATATGCTTTCACGCTCAATTGCCGCCGTCAGGAATTGCTTCAGGTTGTACCGCGGCTGGCGGATATTGATATAGTCGCGCAGATACTCCTCCTGGGTTGGGCCAACGCAGCCCTGCAATGACAAAATCTCGGCCATGGGAAACATGGGCGCTAATTCCTTCAAAGCGTCCGATTTTTCCTCATCTATGGCGTGCCATTGAGAAAAGCACAGTTCATTGAGCAGCAGTCCCAGATAAAAAACCGAGTTTGCGATTTCATTCCAATGAGACTTGATCTCCTCTGCCCGTTTCTGCTGTTCTTTTTTCTGGCGATGGGACGTAAACGAGAAAGCAAGGGCCAAGTTTGTCCAAAAGTCCATAGCGATCCCCCTCATTTTTGCTATATACTCATTAAGATACCATAGTCAGAGAAGAAAAGCAAATGAATGCTGTACGGGGAGAGTGTTATGGCCGACTTTTTCAAAAACTGATGGAACAGGTGCTGATTCGGGAATGCCAGGGGGAGATTCCGCGGCATAAGTTTTACCCGGTGGATGAGACGATTTTAAGGAGACTGTGGCATGGGTGTTAAGGTTTACAATAAGCTGGTTCGGGATCGTATCCCTGAGATCATTGAAGCAGACAGAAATACCTGCACAACAGAAATTTTGTCCGACAGACGGGAAACACAAGCCGCTTGTCTGCACATAACTTTTTTGATGTAGCGGAGACAGCTTTCTTAAAAACACTAATAAGGCCCGGTTTATGGGACACTTCCTGTGATATGCTTTTATCATTAGAAAGAAGGAAGGTGTACCCATGTATTATTTCAGAAAAGATGGAAGAAAAAAGATTCTTCATACAAAGACCTGCCGCTACAAAGCAATGATTCGGACAGATCGCCTTGACACTGCCACAGATGTGAGAGGGGCGGTTACAGCTGGATACCGCTTTTGCAAATGCTGCGACCCGTTGGGGCGGAAGTTCCAGGTCGAGCGGCAAGAGATGCTGGACTATTCGCAACAGCACGGTTTGTCTGTCTACCGGCATGGGCGCGGTGTTGGTGTTGCCACGCCGCGGAGCCGGTGGATGATTGTCTATGCAGACAACAAGGCTGGAACTGCGCTTTACCATCGGAATGATTTGAATCCAAAAGGGAATGCGGAGGGGCCATATCCAGGTTACCATGCCCAAAATGTGTGCTATACTGATTTGCGCCACTATTTGGAATACATCGTAGAGCATGACTACTATCGAATGATGCACCCCATTTATCCGGCTCCGAAGAAAAAAGCGCCGCCTCCGAAGGGGTCAAAGCGGTACAAGAAAGCCCAAAAGCGCCAGAAAAAGCAGGAGCGCAGGGCGGCAATCAAAAATGTGCTGGAGCTGATCGATTCAGTGGCATCATAAGGGAAGTATAGCAAACCCCGGATACGGCAGTATCCGGGGTTTTCGGTGTATGAACCGATTGGTAGGGAAGCCGATTGTGGTGGAATAGATTGCAATAGCGGTTAGCAGCCGTCTTTGCGAGTCAAAAGTAATTCGGCAAAAATTATGCTTTTCTTGTGCATAAGAACCGCAAAATAGGCAGAAAATATTTCCAATATACCAAAGAAAGGAGCTATGATATTGCGTTGGAGATCAATGTCAGAGATGACAGGAAGATCGTAGAAGTATGGCTAACCAACGAAGAACAACAGGATCAAGCGATTAAGGAAAGTTTGAAACCCCTATATCAGCAATACAAGGCAAAAAAATATACCGTAGCCGTATTCCTGTCCGGCAGCCGGGATCTGGCGGAGGAGACGGTTGTTCTGCTGCTCCGCAACAAAAGGCGGATTGCGGAGCTGGAAGTACAGCGGGAGCGAAAGCGGCGCAAAAATATGGCGCGGTAAGCTTTGGGGCGGCAGGGTATTTCTCCCTGCCGCCCCGTTTTGACCGTTGCTTTCCCGGCTGAACTGTGATACAATGTTATCTGTAAATATGAAGAAAATGTGGAATCAAAATTGAAAGGGGAAGCAGCTATGGAATACTACATAATCGACATGAGCACGTATCCCCGCCAGGCTCACTTTGCCTACTTCAACGCCATGCCCGATCCATATGTGGGCGTGACGGTGGATGTGGAGGTCGGCCTCATGCTGGAAGTGTGCAGGAAAGAGCGCTGGCCCTTTTTCCTGAGCTTCCTGTACTGCGCCGGACGGGCGGCAAATGCCGTGTCCGAACTCCGGCAGAGAATCCAGGAGGGCAGCATCATCGAGTTCGACGCCTGCGACACCTCCCATACTGTGCTGCGGGACGACGGGACATACAGCTACTGCCGCCTGGACTGCATGAAGCCCTTCGACCAGTTCCTGCCCGAGGCGAAGTGGCGGCATGAGGCGGCCAAGGCCCAGGTCAACCTGGATGACGGCGAGGACAGCATCGGTCTGCTGTTCCTCTCCTGCGTGCCCTGGCTGCACTACACCGGGCTGCGCCAGCCGGTGCCCACACCGGCAGACAGCAACCCGCGCATTACCTGGGGAAAGTACATGACGGAGCACGGGCGCACCACCATGCCGGTGACGCTGCTGGCAAACCATGCCCTGGTGGACGGCATCCACATCGGTGCGTTTTACGACAGGCTCCGGGAGGAACTGAACCGCTTTGTGGAGGGGAGACCATGATCGAACGCTTCGATATCGCCGGCTACTGCCGCATCTCGGTGGACGAAGAGCTGAACCGCGACAACACCTCCATCGAGAACCAGAAAGCCATCATCGCGGACTTTGTGAAGCACAGGTTCCCCGACTCCGCCCTGACCTTCTACGAGGATCGCGACCGCTCCGGTTATACCTTCGACCAGCGCCCCGGCTACCAGACCATGCGCCGGGAGCTGGTGTCCCACAAAAAAGACATCCTCATCATCAAGGATTTCTCCCGCTTCTCCCGCCGCAACGGCCGGGGCCTGGTGGAGCTGGAAGATCTGCGGGACGCGGGCGTCCGCATCATCTCCATCGGGGAAAACGTGGACTTCCCCAATGACGACGACTGGGTGAAAATCCAGATTTACTTCATGCTCAACGAGATGCCCGTCACCGACACCAGCAAAAAGGTGAAGTCCGTCATCAAGCGCCGCCAGCAGGACGGCCAGTGGATCTGCGCCGCCCCCTATGGGTACGTCGTGAACAAGAAGCAGGAATTTGAGGTCGTCCCCACCGAGGCGGAAATCGTCCGAGAGATTTTCCGGCTGTACCTCGACGGCTGGGGCTACAAGAAGATCGCCAACCACCTCACCGACGAGGGCATCCCCACACCCCGCATGGCTGAGCGGGAGCGCAAGGAGGCCGCCGGGGAGGAGTGCCGCCGCGCCGTCAAACCCACTTGGGCCATTGTCACCGTGCAGGGCATTCTGGACAACGACTTCTACATCGGCACCCTGCGGCAGGGCAAGTACACCCGCAAGAAGATCAACGGCAAGGAAGTCCGCCAGGCCGAATCCGACCACATCGTCATCGAGCACCACCACCAGGAGATCATCGACTACCGCACCTTCGCCACGGCCCGGGCCTTGCGGCAGAGCCGCTCCACCGCCCACTACCGGGGCGTGAAGAAAAACGACAACGTGTATTCCGGCTTCCTGGAGTGCGGCGACTGCGGCGCCCCCATGTTCGCCATGAGCCGTTCCGATTTAAAGGACGCCTACCGCTGCGGCACCTACCACCGCCGGGGGCTGAAGGGCTGCACCAGCCACCACATCCGGGTGGACAAGCTGGACGAGCTGCTGAAGCTCTACGTCCAAAAGGTGAAGGATAACTCCGCCGCCATGCTGGAACGGCTCAACGCTGACCTGGCCCGCGAGGAGCAGGACGTGGCCGAGACAGAGCAGAGTGCCGCCAACCTGGAAACGGTGCTGGCCGACCTCCAGGAGGAACTGAAAGCCACCAAGCGCCAGCGCATCCGGGACATTATGAAGCACCCCGACCAGGAGGAGACGCTGGAGGAGACCTACGACGAGCTGGAGAGCGATCTTCTGCGCCGGATGGAGGGCCTGCAAAACCAGATTGCAATGATGGCGGACAAGCGCAACACCATCATCCGGGTGAACCGGGCGGCAAAAACCGCCATGGAGGTATTTGACGACATCCTGAACAAGGAAAAGCTGGAGCGGGCCGACCTGGAGCTCATCATCCAGAAAATCGTGGTGTATGAGGATCACTTAGATATCCAGCTCCAGGCGGACGTGGACAGCATCCTGCAAAGCGGTACGCTTCCAGAGGAGAAGCCCGAGGCGGTGGCCGCCATGGCCCCCGTCGGCGCCCGCCCCTATGAAATCGAAATCGTCCAGGAGAGCGACAAGCATAGCAATAAGGTTTTCGGTGTCCGTGTTATCAGCAACGGCGACCCCTTGGAGATTTACACCGACCGCGAGGGCGGCGTTATTTTCAAAAAATACTCTCAATTGGGCGATGTCTCTGACTTCGCCGCCCAGCTCTGCGACACCATCAGCCGGGTGGCGGGGCTGCCCGCCGTCATCACCGATCGGGATAGCGTCATTGCCGCCGGGGGCGTACCCCGTCGGGAGGTGGTGGACAAGCGGGTATCCCCACAGGTGGAGCAGCTGATGGAGGAGCGCCGCAGCGTCCAGGCCGAGCAGGCCCTGTCACTGTGTGACGGCAGTGACAAGTACCGGGTGCTCATCGCTGTACCCATCCTGTCCGAGGGGGATGTGTTGGGCTGTGTGGCCTTTGTCAGTGACGGCGGGGATGCTCCCGCCCTGGGCGACGTAGAGCTGAAGCTGGCTCAGACGGTGGCCGGTTTTCTGGGCCGCCATATGGAGAGTTGAGCTGCTCCGGGGAATTTAAGAAGCCATGAAAGAAGCGCGGCCAGGAGGCCGCGCTTCTTTTTCTGCCGCCTCACGGGTGTGATTTTTTCATAGCGGTGGGGGTATTTTGTAACCCGTTGATTTCCGCTGAAAGTATACTATAATCAAATTCAGGAAAGACCCCGGGGTCTTTCGTTCATGCCAGAATGGCGTGAACGAATAGACATCCAAGCCAGTCTTTTTATCAGAAAGGAAGTATGTGAAGTGAAACAATTGAAAAGGATCATGACTGTGGCGTTGTCGCTGGTGTTGTGCGCAAGCCTGGTCGCGCCGTCCTTTGCCGGGACGTTTGCCGAGCTCCGCGATATCATCGGGGAAACGGAAGACGGCGGTACGGTCAAGCTTGAGGAGGACTACTCATCGACCCAAGACGATGACGTCAGCTGGATACAAATTTATAAGAAGAGTATTACGCTGGATCTGAACGGCCATACGCTGAAGGGGGATGAAAGAAGCTCTGTCATCAGGGTAATTGATGGGTCTTTGACCCTGGAGGACAGCTCCAAGGGCAGCGGACTGATCACCGGCGGTACCGGGGGCGGGGGCGGCGTGTCGCTCAATGGCGGCGACCTCACCATGAACGGCGGCACGATCTCCGGGAACAGCGCCGCCTATGGCGGCGGCGGTGTACTCGTCCAGGATGGCACCTTCACCATGAAGGGCGGCACGATCTCCGACAACGAGGCGACCTATGGCGGTGGCGTGTTTGTCACTACGGGCGGCACCTTTATCATGAACGGCGGCACGATCTCCGACAACGAAGCGACCAACGATGGCGGTGGCGTTTATAACCGGATCAACACGGAGACCGAGGTAAACGGCGGCGAGATTACCGGGAACAAGGCCAATCAGGGCGGCGGTATGTACGTCTACGATGGTAGCAAGATCACCGTGAAGAACGGCACGATCTCCGACAACGAGGCGACCTATGGCGGCGGCGTGCTTGTCAATAAGGGCGGCAGCGCCACCGTGACTGGCGGCGAGATCTCCGGGAACAGCGCGACCAATGGCGGCGGCGTGTATGTGGTAAGCGGCGGCCTCGCCGTGACCGGCGGCGAGATCACCGGGAACGACGCGGCCTATGGCGGCGGCATCTACAACGCGAGCAATTCGAAAACTACCGTGAGCGGCGGCAGCATTTCTGGAAATACCTCGAGTTCCTATGCCGGCGGTGTGTACAATAAAGGTACGTTCACCATGGAAAGCGGCAAGCTTTATGGAAATGAAGCGAATAAGGGCGGAGACGACATCTGGAATGTGACGGGCGCCACCATTACCCTGTCCAACGCCGGCAGCATGGGCGCCGACCTGAACGGCAAAGACATCACCGGCTGGTATAACGACTACAGCGGGCGCTGGGGCGATACTTACGACAAAATGGGCAGCATCCAGGGCTATACCGGCCAGCTGCTCATCAAGGCCGCCCATGACGAGTATTTCACGGTGACCGATAAGGACGGCAACGTGCTGGCCGAGGTGGAAAAGGGCACTGAGATCACCCTCCCGACCCCTGACGAGCGTGAGGGCTACAAGTTCCTCGGCTGGATCGACGAGAACGGTGAGCCCGTCACCACCGTGACGGTAGACAAGGCCATCACTCTGGTGGCTCAGTGGGAGGAGGTCGAGCAGCCCACCACTCCCGACGAGCCCATCGTTACCCCCGATGAGCCCGATCATTCCGGCGCTTCCGACGTCGAGATCGACGCCCCCGCGGTGCCTCTGGCCTCCGGCCCGATCACCCGTGCCCAGTTCATCGACTACCTGTGGCGGCATGAGGGCGAGCCTGAGAGCGAGCCCGCCACCTTCGCCGACGTGCCCGCAGATCACCAGTACGCCCTGGCCATTGGCTGGGCCCAGTCCATCGGCATCATCTCCGGCGACACGTTTGAGCCGGATGAGCTGGTGACCGTGGCCGCGGCGCGGGACTTCCTGACCAATTTCGCGCTGTACAACGACATAGTCATGCCCGAACTCACCACCCTGGTGGGTGACGAGGACGAGGCGGTGCTCAACTGCGGCGAGGTGCTGGCTGAGTTCTTCGGTGAGGAGCTGGCGGAATAAAGCTGGCCCCCAATCAGTAAAAGCCTGCTAAAAAGGCCCCGGGACATTGTCCCGGGGCCTTTCCTTGTGTGTGGTTTACGCCTTCTCCTGCGCCATGGACTCGATGATGGAGTCGGCCAGGGCGTCCAGCTCGGATGCCTTGTCCGGGTGGAGGGCGGAGGCCAGGCTGAGCCGGTCGCCCAGCACGGTCATGTTCTTCATCTCATCCTCCAGGAACTTCTGCATCAAGTCGCCGGACTTGACGGCCCAGGAGCCGTTCTCAATGATGGCGCAGGTGCGGTTCTGGAAGTTGAGGGCCTTGAGGTGCATGAGGAAGTCGTGCATCACGGGGTAGATGCCCAGGTTGTAGGTGACGGAGGCGAACACCAGGTGGCTGAGCCGGAAGGCCTCGCTGACCAGCTGGGAGACGTGGGTGTTGGACACGTCGTACACCCACACGTTGGTCATGCCCTTCTCACACAGCTTGGCGGCCAGGGCCTGGGCGGCGGACTCGGTGTTGCCGTACATGGAGGCGTAGGCGATCATGACGCCCTGCTCCTCGGGCTGGTACTTGCTCCACTTGTCGTACTTATCCACGAAGTACAGCAGGTTCTCACGCCACACGGGGCCGTGGAGGGGGCAGATGAACTTGATCTTGTCCAGGATGCCCGCGGCCTTTTTCAGCAGCGCCTGCACCTGGGGGCCGTACTTGCCCACGATGTTGGTGAGGTAGCGGCGGGCCTCATCGATCCAGTCCCGGTCGAAGTTGACCTCGTCGGCAAACAGCTTGCCGTCCAGGGCGATGAAGGAGCCGAAGGCGTCGGCGGAGAAGAGCACGCCGTTGGTCAGGTCGAAGGTGACCATGGCCTCGGGCCAGTGGACCATGGGGGCGGCGATGAAGGTGACGGTGTGCTCGCCGAAGGAGTAGGTGTCGCCCTCCTTGACCTCGATCAGCTCCTGGTTGTCCACGGTGAAGCCGAACTGCCGCATGAGCATGAAGGCCTTGGCGGTGGAGATGATCTTCACGTTGGGCCAGCGGATCAAAATCTCCTCGATGGACGCGCCGTGGTCGGGCTCCATGTGGTTGATGACCAGGTAGTCCAGAGGCCGGTCGCCCAGCAGGTAGTCCAGGTTCTCCATCAGCTGGCGGCAGACGGACCAGTCCACGGTGTCGAACAGGACGGTGCTCTCGTCCATCAGCAGATAGGAGTTGTAGCTTACGCCCCGGGAGATGGGGTGGATGTTCTCAAACAGATGGGTGCGGTGGTCGTTGGCGCCCACCCAGTAAAGGTTGTCGGTGACGGTGCGGACACAATACATAGGTCGTTTCCTCCTTATTGGTCAATGATCCTTGGTCAAGCTTCGATGAATTTGTCCTTGCTCTCGGCGCACTCGGGGCAGGCCCAGCCCTCGGGCAGCTTCTCAAACAGGGTGCCGGGGGCCACGTCGCCGTCCGGGTCGCCCAGCTCGGGGACATACTCGTAGCCGCAGCCCATGCACACGTAGCGCTTGCCGATGGGCTCAGGCTTGGGGGCGGGGGGCCGCTTCATCTTCACCATGGGGGGCGCGGGCTGCTTTTCCTCCATGCCCAGGGCCTCGGCCAGCAGGGGCAGGATCTCGTTCACGTCGCCCACGATGCCGTAGTCGCAGTTCTTGAAAATGGGGGCGTTGGAGCTCTTGTTGATGGCCACGATGGTAGAGGCGTCCTTGATGCCCTTCAGGTGCTGAACCGCGCCGGAGATGCCGCAGGCGATATACAGGTTGCCCTTGAACTTCTGGCCGGACATACCTACATAGCGGTTGAGCGGGACGAACTTGTGGGTCTCGGCCACGGGACGGCTGGAGCCAATGGCAGCGCCGGCAGCCTTGGCCAAGTCCTCGATGAGCTTCATGTTCTCCTTGGAGCCGATGCCCTGGCCGGCGGACACCACCCGCTCCGCCTGGGCGATGGGGGTGTCGATGGGGATGCCCACAGAGAAGTCATAGCCGTCCTTTTTCAGCGCGGCCACCAGGGCGTCCACCCGCTCCTTGGCGCCGCCCTCTTTAAGGATCATGCCCTTGCGCACGCCGGTGATGGGGGCGGGCTTCTTGGCCACGCTGGAGGAGCCGCCGGCGCTCTTGGGAGGCTTGCCCATGATGGACGCGCCAATGACCATCCGCTGCACCTCGCTGGTGCCCTCGTAGATGGTGGTGATCTTGGCGTCGCGGTACATCCGCTCCACGTCCATGCCCTTGAGGAAGCCGGTGCCGCCGTAGATCTGCACCGCGTCGTTGACGATTTCCAGGGCGGTCTCGGAGGCGTACAGCTTGGCCATAGCGGCGTCCACGCTGTAGGGCTCGTGGGCCTCCTTCTTCTCGGCGGCGGAGTACACCAGCATCCGGGCGCACTTCAGCTTGGTGGCCATGTCGGCCAGCTTGAAGGTGAGGGCCTGGTTGAAGCCGATGGGCTTGCCGAACTGGACGCGCTCCTTGGCGTATTCCACGGCGGACTCATAGGCCCCCTGGGCGATGCCCAGGGCCTGGGAGGCGATGCCGATGCGGCCGCCGTCCAGGGTGGCCATGGCGATCTTGAAGCCCTGGCCCTCCTTGCCCAGCAGATTCTCCTTGGGCACCTTCACGTCGTCAAAGTTGAGCTGGCAGGTCTCGGAGGAGCGGATGCCCATTTTATCATAGTGGGGCTCAAAGGTAAAGCCCTTCCAGCCCTTTTCCACGATAAAGGCGGAGATGCCCCGGGTGCCGATATCCGGGGTGGTGACGGCGAAGACCACATAGGTGTCCGCCACGCCGCCGTTGGTGATGAAGATCTTCTGGCCGTTGAGCAGCCAGTGGTCGCCCTTGTCAATGGCGGTGGTCTCAGTGCCGCCCGCGTCGGAGCCGGCGTTGGGCTCGGTCAGGCCGAATGCGCCGATCTTCTCGCCCTTTGCCAGGGGAACCAGGTACTTCTGCTTCTGCTCCTCGGTGCCGAAGGCGAAGATGGGCCAGGTGCCCAGGGACACATGGGCGGACAGGATGACGCCCGTGCCGCCGTCCACCCGGGACAGCTCTTCCACAGCGATGGCGTAGCTCATCACGTCGAGCCCCGCGCCGCCGTACTCCTTGGGGTAGGGGATGCCCATCAGGCCCATCTCGGCCAGCTTCTTGATGGCCTCGGCGGGGAAGCGGCTCTCCTGGTCATAGAGGATGGCGTTGGGCTTTACCTCAGCCTCCGCAAAGGCGCGGATCTTGGCGCGCAGCTCCTCGTGGGCCTGCGTGGTCTGGAACAACATAGAGTGACCTCCTTTGAGTGATTAGTGACGGTAATAGGAATCATTATCCTCTGTCTTAAATGTATCATGGCAGGGCGGGTTTGTCAACGTGAATTATTCTGTTTGCACAAAAAATAAGCGGGATACTTTCGCAGTACCGACGAAACTTCCAAAGAATCGGTTGCGTTTCCAGGAAGGCCGTGATATGATTAGAAAAACGGCATTTTGATGAAAAGGAAGCGATAGCGATGGAACACAGCGGCTGGAACCGGTACTATCCCCGCCCCCAGCTCCGGCGGGACAGCTTTTTGCCTTTGAACGAGGGCTGGACGCTGAACGGCAGGCCCATCCGAACGCCCTGGCCGCCCCAGGCTCCCCTGTCCGGCTGGGAGGGGGACGTGGGAGATGTGCTGCGGTACGAAACGGCGTTCACCCTGCCGGACAGCTTCGCGCCCCCGAACTACCGTGTGCTGCTCCATTTCGGGGCGGTGGATCAGGTGGCGGAGGTGTGGGTGAATGGCGAGAACGTCACCCGGCACGAGGGGGGCTATCTGCCCTTTTCCGCCGACATCACGGACGCGCTGCGCCCGGGGGAGAACCACCTGGAGGTCAAGGCGGTGGACACCCTGTCCCACGACTACCCCTACGGCAAGCAGCACAGGCGGCCCCATGGGATGTGGTACACCCCGGTGTCCGGCATCTGGCAGAGCGTGTGGCTGGAGGCCGTCCCGGACAGGGGGGCGGTGCGCTCTGTGCGCGTCACCCCCGACCTCACCGGGGTGACGGTGGAGGTGGACGCGGGCGAGGCGGAGTATACCGTCAGCGTTGCCCTGGGGGAGGGCCGTTCTGTCACCGCCAGGGGCAGGTCGGGAGTACCGCGCCGCATCGGTGTGCCGCAGCCCCATCTGTGGACGCCCGACGACCCGTACCTGTACTCCATGACCATCACCACCGAAACGGATCGGGTGGAGAGCTATTTTGCCCTGCGCACCGTGACCACAAAGGAGATCGGCGGCCACACCCGTCTGTGCCTCAATGGCCAGCCCATCTTCCTCCACGGCGTGCTGGATCAGGGGTACTTCCGGGACGGCCTGTTCCTGCCCCACGAGCCGGAGGAGTACGAGCGGGACGTGCTGCGGATGAAGGAGCTGGGCTTCAACACCCTGCGCAAGCACATCAAGGTGGAGCCGGAGGCGTTCTACTACGCCTGCGATAAACTGGGGATGCTGGTGGTGCAGGACATGGTGAACTCCGGGGAGTACCGCTATGTCCGTGACACCGTCCTGCCCACCCTGGGCCACAAAAAGCGCAATGACCTGGGCCGGGGCGGCAGTGAGCAGCGCAAGGTGTTTTTTGAGCGCCACTGCCTGGACACCATCGCCCACCTGCAAAACCACCCCTGCATTGTGGGCTGGACGATCTTCAACGAGGGCTGGGGCCAGTACGACTCCGACCGCATTTACCGTCTGCTGAAGCCCGCCGATCCCACCCGGTTCTTCATGAGCACCTCCGGCTGGTTCGCCCAGAATGAGAGTGACGTGCAGAGCGAGCACGTCTACTTCAACAGCCGGGTGCTGGATGGGAACCAGCCGGGGAAGTTCCTCTTTCTCAGCGAGTGCGGCGGCTTCCCCCGCCGGGTGGAGGGTCACGTCACCCAGGAGCGGAAAAACTACGGCTACGGCGAGTGGGCCGAGACCGAGGGGGAGCTCACCGGGCGCATCCAGGCCCTGTACGACGACATGGTGCTGCCCTCCATCCCAAACGGATTGTGCGGGTGCGTCTACACCCAGCTCAGTGACGTGGAGGGGGAGACCAACGGCCTGTACACCTACGACCGGGCGGTGCGCAAGGTATCCACCGGGGCGCTGAAGGACATCGCCCAGCGGGTGGAGGAGGCGCTGTCAAAAGCGGTGGGAAACGGTTGACAGCCGGAAAAAACGTGATATACTCTCCCTTGAAAAGCCGCGCGACGCGAATATTTAAAAATAAGGAGTGTTTTCCATGATGGATCAAAAGGTTTCCGAGCTGCTGAACGACCAGATCAACAAGGAGCTGTATTCCGCCTATCTGTACTTAGACATGGCCAACTTCTATGCCGCCAAGGGCCTGGACGGCTTCGCCAACTGGTACGAGATCCAGGCCAAGGAGGAGCAGGATCATGCCATGCTCATCTACAAGTACCTGCACAACAACAGCCAGACCGTCACTCTGGGCGCCATCGCCAAGCCGGACAAGGAGTTCAAGACGCTGGCCGATCCCCTCAATGCCGCCTATGAGCACGAGCAGTACGTCACCAGCCTGATCAACGCCATCTACGCCGCCGCCCAGGCCGCCAACGACTATCGCACGGTGCAGTTCCTGGACTGGTTCGTGAAAGAGCAGGGCGAGGAGGAGAAAAATTCCTCCGACCTGATCACCAAGCTGGAGCTGTTCGGCAGCGACCCCAAGGGCCTGTATATGCTCAACAGTGAGCTGGGCGGCCGAGTGTATTCCGCCCCCTCGCTTCAGATCTGAGCGTGACAACCGCCAAGAGCCCGGCCCCGTGGGGGCCGGGCTCTTTTGCGCGAAGCTTACTGTTTGGGCAGATAGTCCAGTGGGTTCACGGCCTGATCGTCCTTCAGCAGGGCGTAGTGGAGATGGGCCTGCCTGCCGCTTTCGCCGGCGGCGGTCTCGCCCACCGAGCCGATGACGGCTCCGGTGGTGACCTCATCCCCCACGGACACGGTGGGCACGGCGGCCAGGTTGGCGTACTTGCTCACCAGCCCCTGCCCGTGGTCGATCTTGACCACGGTGCCCAGCATATCGTCCTGCTCAATGGCGGACACCGTGCCGTTGGCGGCGGCCAGCACCTGGGTGCCCAGAGGGGCGGCGATGTCCAGGCCGCTGTGGGTGCGCCAGTCCCCCATGGTCTCGTCATAGGCCAGCGCCTCCACCGAGAAGTCGGCGATGATGGTGCCCTTCACCGGCCATGTAAAGACCAGGGGGGCCGGGGCGAGGCTGGGGGCCGCAGAGGGCTCGGCGGAGGGAGTGGGATTCGCGGTGGGCGTGGGAGCTGCCGACGGGGGCGTGGTGATCCGGGCGGTGCTCACGGCGGGGGGGTCGGTGGGCTTGACGGTGGGCGTCACCGTCGGAGCCGGGTTAGGCTGATTTACGATGGCGGCGGAGCCGGACACCGGCTGATCGAGGGTGTCCTCCACGCCGCTGCGCACGCCCTGCACCAGGTAGTAGCCGGACAGCGCGATGGCGGCCACGCAGATGAGGACCACAAGATAGAAACCCTTTCCTGAGACAAAATCGCTGAATTTTTCGATCCATGTTCGTTTGTGATTCATAGTAACACCTCCGGCCCTATTGTGGACAGGGGGGTTACAATTTATACCAGGGAAGGGAAATCTCTTTTTGTCACTTTAATTTGCGGGCTACGAGCTTATTGACGGCGTGCAGATGTTTTGGCACATTTGGATGCTCATCTTCAAAAACGTAGGATTGGAACTGCAAAATATCCCAGTCCTGGTATAGCTCCCTGATTTCTCCGTCCCGTGCCAGGCCGACCGCAAAAGGCGCGATATCGGCGGAGGCTGGCACTGCGTCGGTGAATATGTGCATGATATGGATGCCGTTGACATTTGTATAGGCCTTTGCTTGCTGGATAAACCGTTTCCAGTGGCGTTTTTCCACAAAGCACAGGGTTGCGAAGGACATGATCAGGTCATAGTTCCGGCGGAAGTCGTATGTAGTCAAATCCTGAACAGACGCGTTGATCTCTACATGATTGGCCGCGCAGAGCCGGTTTAGCTTTGCAATGCCCGCTTCTGACAGATCGAATGCGTCAATGTTGCGATAACCCTGCTTGGCCAGATACAAAACATTCTGACCCTCTCCACAGCCCGCTTCCAAGATGTAGGACTGCTTGTCAAGCAGATGTTCAAATTCCTTGACCGTCTGATTTGGCTCAATGGAAAAGGTCATAATGTTATCATTTTGGTAGGTTTCCTCCCAAAATGGGATCGCCGGTTGATCCATGCTCATATATCCTCCGTTCCATATAAAATTTTAGCCCTGATTATACCATGGCTGATTTTGAAGCGCAAGAGTCGGGGGAAAATGCCAGGGGGATTGTTTTCGACCGGGAAAGTGTGGTAAACTAGGGGCAAAGTAACGCGGGATCCCCGCAAAGCCGTGATGAAAAGAAGGTGATGACCATGCCGCTGACACGCGATACCCCCCTGACCGATCTGCCGGGGGTGGGCCCCGCCCGGGGCAAAAAGCTGGAAAAGCTGGGCCTGCGCACCCTGGGGGACACGCTGGATCATCTTCCCCAGCGATACGAGGATCGGCGGGAGTGCTGCGACCTCCAAGACGCGCCGGTGGATCGGCCCTGCTGCATCACGGCCATGGTGGCGGCCCAGCCCAGGGTGAGCTATGTCCGCCGGGGGCTGTCCCTGGTGAAGGTGCGGGCGGTGGACGACACCGGGACGGTGAATATCACCTTTTTCAACCAGGACTATATCCGGGAGGTCATGTGCGCCGGACAGACCTACGTGTTCTACGGCACGGTGGAGCGCCAGGGAAATCTGTTCTCCATGGCCAACCCCGTGTTCGAGCGGGAGGGTGCGGCGCGGTTCACCGGGCGCATCATGCCGGTGTATCCTCTGACGGCGGGCATCTCCAACAATCTGCTGGCCGGGCTGACCCAGCGGGCGGTGGACGAGTGCCTGGACGGCCTGCCCGAGGTGCTGCCCGCCCGGGTGCGGAAGGCCCATCAATTATGCCAGACCCAGTTTGCCCGGAAAAACATCCATTACCCCGCGTCTTTTGAGGAGCTGGCCATCGCCCGGCGGCGGCTGGTGTTTGAGGAGCTGTTTGTGCTCACCTGCGGTCTGGCCCAGCTGAAAGACCGGCGCGGCCAGGGCTCAGGCCGGGTGCTGGAGGGGGAGCCGGAGGAATTTGCCGCTCTGCTGCCCTTTGCCCCCACAGGCGCCCAGCGCCGCGCCATGGACGATATCGCCGCCGACTTGAGGTCGGGCAAGGCCATGAACCGGCTGGTGCAGGGCGACGTGGGCTCGGGCAAGACGGCGGTGGCCGCCCTCGGGGCCTGGACGGCAGCGAAAAACGGGGTGCAGTGCGCCCTCATGGCCCCCACCGAGCTGCTGGCCGAGCAGCACGCCCGAACGCTGGACGCGCTGCTCTCGCCCGCCGGGGTGCGGGTGGCGCTGCTCACTGGATCGGTGAAGGGCAAGGAGAAAAAGGCGCTGCTGGACGCGCTGGCCCAGGGGGAAATTGATCTTATTGTGGGCACCCACGCCCTGTTCTCCGAAGGGGTGGCGTACCGCGACCTGGGCCTGGTCATCGCCGACGAGCAGCACCGCTTCGGCGTGGCCCAGCGGGGGGCGCTGGCGGAAAAGGGGGGAGCTGTTCCCCGCCACGTGCTGGTCATGTCCGCCACCCCCATCCCCCGGACGCTGGCCCTCATCATCTATGGCGACCTGGACGTGTCCGTCATGGACGAGCTGCCGCCGGGGCGGACGCCGGTGTCCACCTTCGTGGTGGGCGAGGACAAGCGGCAGCGGATGTACGGCTTTGTCCGCAAGCAGGTGGGCGAGGGGCGGCAGGTATATATCGTGTGCCCCTCGGTGGAGGAGTCGGCTGATCTGCCCCAGTGGGGGGAGCCGGGAACGGCCCCCATGGATCTGAAAGCGGTGACCACCTACGCCAAGGAACTGCGGGAGCGGGTGTTTCCCGACCTGCGGGTGGGCTTTGTCCACGGCAAGCTGAAGTCGAAAGAAAAAGAGGCGGTGATGTCCGCCTTTGCCGGGGGTGAGCTGGACGTGCTGGTATCCACCACCGTCATCGAGGTGGGGGTGGACGTGCCCAACGCGTCTCTGATGGTCATCGAAAACGCGGAGCGGTTTGGGCTGAGCCAGCTCCACCAGCTCCGGGGCCGGGTGGGCCGTGGGAAGCACGAGAGCTTCTGCGTGCTGGTGACCTCCAGCCGCAGCGAGACGGCCCGGGAGCGCCTGCGTGCGCTGTGCGCCACCAACGACGGCTTCCAGATCGCCGAGGAGGATCTGCGGCTCCGGGGTCCCGGCGACTTCTTCGGCAAACGCCAGCACGGTCTGCCCCAGTTGAAGGTGGCGGACTTCGCCGCCGACATGGAGCTGCTGAAGGAGGCCCGGGAAGCGGCGGAGGAGCTGATCGCCGACGACCCCGAGCTGAAAAAATCCAGCCACCGGCTTCTCAAGCGGAAGGTGCGGGAGCTGTTTGAGGAAAACGCGGAGTTATTTAACTGACCGATATGACAGAAAAAGGCGGAAAGACCGCCGCAAGGAGAGTGGATGATGAAGCGGCTGACCATCGGGATGCTGGCCCATGTGGACTCGGGCAAGACCACCCTGTCTGAGGCCATGCTGTACCTGTCCGGCGCGGTGCGGCGGCTGGGGCGGGTGGATCACGGCGACGCCTTCCTGGACACCGACCAGCAGGAGCGGGAGCGGGGCATCACCATCTTCTCCAAGCAGGCGCGGCTGGATTGGAGGGACTGTGAGTTCACCCTGCTGGACACCCCCGGCCATGTGGACTTCTCCGCCGAGATGGAGCGCACCCTTCAGGTGCTGGATTACGCCGTGCTGCTCGTCAGCGGCGCGGACGGGGTGCAGGGTCACACCGAGACGCTGTGGAAGCTGCTGGAGCGCCACCGGGTGCCCACCTTTCTGTTCATCAACAAGATGGATCAGCCGGACACCCACCGGGACAAGCTTTTGGCCCAGCTAAGGGCTCGGCTGAGCGACGGCTGCGCCGATTTCTCAGGCTCCTGGGAGGAGGTGCTGGAGCAGGCCGCCCTGTGCGATGAGGGGCTGATGGAGCGGTATTTGGAGACGGGGGAGCTGGAGGATGCCGACCTGTCCGCCCTCATCGTGGAGCGCAAGCTGTTCCCCTGCTTTTTCGGCTCAGCGCTGAAGGTGGAGGGTGTGGACGCTCTGCTGGACGGTCTGGATCGCTTCACCCTGGAGCCGGACTGGTCAGCCGAATTTGCCGCCCGGGTGTTCAAGATCTCCCGGGACGACAAGGGGGAGCGGCTGACCTGGCTGAAGGTGACTGGCGGCGCTTTGAAGGTTCGGGACACGGTGAAGGGCCCGGACTGGGAGGAAAAGGCCACCCAGCTTCGGCTGTACTCGGGCGCGAAGTTCGCCCCGGCGGAGGAGGCCCCGGCGGGGACAGTGTGCGCCGTCACCGGCCTGAGCCAGACCTGTGCGGGCCAGGGCCTGGGCGGGGAGGAGGACTGGGAGGGCCCTCAGCTGGAGCCGGTGCTGGCCTACCAGGTGTTCCCGCCGGAAGGCGGGGACACACACACCCTGCTGTCCCAACTCCGCGTTTTGGAGGAGGAGGATCCCCAGCTCCGGGTGGAGTGGAACGAAACCCTGGGCGAGATCCAATTGCACCTTATGGGCGAGGTGCAGTTGGAGGTGCTGTCCCGGCTGATGGAGCGGCGGTTCGGGGCACAGGTGTCCTTTGGCCCCGGGCGCATCGTGTATTTGGAGACCATCGCCGCCCCGGCGGAGGGGGTGGGCCACTTTGAGCCATTGCGGCACTACGCCGAAGTGCATCTTCTGCTGGAGCCCCTGGAGCGGGGCGCGGGGCTGGTGCTGGACACCGCCTGCTCGGAAAACGTGCTGGATCGAAACTGGCAGCGGCTGGTGCTCACCCACCTGATGGAGAAAACCCACCTGGGGGTGCTGACGGGCTCGCCCATCACCGATATGAAGATCACCCTGCTGACGGGCCGTGCCCACCTCAAGCACACCGAGGGCGGCGATTTCCGTCAGGCCACCTACCGGGCGGTGCGCCAGGGGCTGATGTGCGCCAAAAGTGTGCTGCTGGAGCCCTGGTATTCCTTCCGGCTGGAGGTGCCCACGGTCAGCGTGGGCCGGGCCATGACCGACCTCCAGCGCATGGGCGCGGAGTTCCAGCCCCCGGAGACTGTGGGGGAGGTATCCACCTTGACCGGCAGCGTTCCCGTGTCCGAGGTGGGGGGCTACTGGACAGAGGTGGCGGCGTACACCGGGGGGCGAGGCCGGTTTTCCTGTGCGGTGGAGGGTTACCGGCCCTGCCACAACGCGGACGAGGTTATTGGGGCCATAGGCTACGACCCGGAACGGGATATCGCTAACCCCGCCGGTTCGGTGTTCTGCGCCCATGGGGCGGGGTTTAACGTCCCCTGGGACGAGGTGCGCTCCCATATGCACCTGGACAGCGGCTGGAAGCCCGCCGGGGAGCGCTCCGCTGTGGAGGAGGTTCCTGTCCGCCGGGAGGCCATGAGCTATGAATCCCGGGCGGCGCTGGACAAGGAGTTGGAGGCCATCTTCGAGCGGGCCTACGGCCCGCTGAAACCCCACGCTTTCCGGCCTGCCCCCAAGACGGCCTCCGCCCCTAAACTCAAGCCCTGGAAGGGGCTCAAGACCCGGGACGGGGAGGACTACCTGCTGGTGGACGGCTACAACATCATCCACGCCTGGGACGATCTGAGAAAGCTGGCCCGGGAGGATCTGGACGGCGCCCGCCAGCGGCTCATTGACCGCCTGCGCAACTACCAGGGCTGGAAAAAATGCAAGGTCATTGTGGTGTTCGACGCCTACAAGGTGAAGGGGAACCCCGGCTCCATTGAGCGGGCGGGGGAGGTCTACGTGGTATACACCAAAGAGGCGGAGACAGCGGATATGTATATTGAAAAGACCACCTACGCCCTGGCGAAGGAGCGCCGGGAGCACCGGGTGCGGGTGGCCACCTCGGACGGGCTGGAGCAGATGATTATTTTGGGCCACGGCGCGGTGCGTATGCCCGCCGCCGAGCTGGAGTTCGAGGTGAAGCAGGTGGAGGCGGAGATACGCCGGGTCATCGGGGGATGAACGGCAATTGAAATAAATTCTCCCTTTGGCTCTTGACGGAATCCAAAGGGACAAGGTATGATAATTATGTTGAAGTATAGCGCAGACACAGAAATACGTGCCGCCCCGTTCCGGAAACGGGGGGAGAGGAGGCGCCATGGCGACATACGGAGATGTTTTTACGAAGATTAATCGGGAATACTATCAATTGACCAGTGCGGAGAAGAAGATCGCGGACTACATTCTTCTCCAGCGGCAGGAGTGCCAGTTCATGTCCATCTCCGAGATGGCGGAGGTTGCGGAGGTTGCGGAGGCCACCGTATCCCGCTTCTGCCGCAGGCTGGGGTATAAGGGCTACAGCGCCTTTAAGCTGGCGGTGGCGGGAGCCGGCGCGGGGCAAAGCCCCATGAACCCGCTGTACGGCGAGATTGTCGCCGAGGACAGCGTGAGCGAGATGTGCCGGAAGCTTTGCGCGGCAGACGTGGACGCCATCACCCAAACCTTGGCCATGATTGACCCCGCCGCCATCACCGCCTCGGCGGATATGCTGCTGGCGGCGGAACGGGTGCTGTGCATGGGTCTGGGCGGTTCCGCCATTTTGGCCCGCGAGGCGGCTCATCTGTTTTCCACCGCCCTGCCCAATTTCCATTCTGTGGACGATTCCCATAACCAGGCCATTCGAACCGCCCTGCTCACCCACCGGGACGCCATTCTATATTTCTCCTACTCCGGCTCCACCCGGGACATGGTGGATCTGCTGAAAATGGCCCGGGAGCGGGGGGTGGGCATCATTCTCATCACCCGTTTTCCCAAGTCCCCCGGCGCGGCGCTGGCGGACATCGTGCTGGAGTGCGGCGCCAAGGAGGGCCCGCTCCAGATGGGCTCCGTGGCCGCCCGTATGGGCCAGCTCTTCCTCACCGACGTGCTGTTCAACGAGGTGTGCCGCCGGAACATGGAGGACTGCCGGGAGCGGCGCAAGCAGGTGGCCGACGCTCTGGTGGATAAGCATCTGTGACAGCGCAGAAAATTTTTTCAACCAGAAAAATTGACAAAAAATCATTTTTCGTTCATATTGACAAACGAGGACGGGAATTGTACAATCTATCCAATGGACTGCCTTTAAATGGGGGCGCAGCTTATGGAAGGTTCCCCGGGCCCCTGTCGTAAGATGTGGCCGCCAGTTCAAATTTTTAATCAAGAGGTGTTTGTCATGCGTATTTACTGTGAGAAGGATTACAACGCCATGAGCCGTCGGGCCGCCGCCATCATCGCCGCCCAGGTGGTGGCCAAGCCGGACTGCGTGCTGGGCCTGGCCACCGGCTCCACCCCCGTGGGCGCCTACAAGCAGCTCATCGAGTGGAACAAGCAGGGGGACGTGAGCTTTGCCGAGGTTCACTCCGTGAATCTGGACGAGTATTACGGCCTGGCTCCCGAGCACGACCAGAGCTACCGCTACTTCATGCAGACCAACCTGTTCGACCATGTGGATATCGCGGCTGAGAACACCAACGTGCCCAGCGGTCTGGCCGATGACCCGGTGGCGGAGTGCGCCCGGTACGAGCAGGTGGTGGCCGACCTGGGCTACGCCGATCTGCAGCTGCTGGGCCTGGGCCGCAACGGCCATATCGGCTTCAACGAGCCCTGCGACCACTTCCCGGTGGCCACCCATCTGGTGGACCTCACCGAGAGCACCATCGACGCCAACGCCCGGTTCTTCGCCAGCGCGGACGATGTGCCCAAGCAGGCCCTGACCATGGGCATCGGCACCATTATGAAGGCCCGGAAGATCCTGATCGTGGCCAGCGGCGCGGACAAGGCCGACGCGGTGCAGCGGGCTTTCGCCGGCCCCATCACGCCGGAGATGCCCGCCTCCATCCTCCAGCTCCACCCCGACGTCACCCTGGTGGCTGACGAGGCGGCGCTGTCCAAGCTGAAGGAGGCCAACGCATGAGGATCACCGGCGGCAAAGTATTCGATCTGAAAAAGGGCTTTGTGGAGCGGGATGTGTGTTTTGACGACGCCCTGCTCACCCAGGACAGCAGGGACAGCCAGACCTACGACGCTTCAGGCTGTTATGTCATCCCCGGTTTGACCGACGTACACTTCCACGGCTGCAAGGGCGCGGACTTCTCCGATGGCGATCCGGACGGCCTCCAGACCATGGCGGAGTACGAGCTGTCCCGGGGCGTGACCCAGATCTGTCCGGCGGGGATGACCCTGCTGGAGGATCGGTTGCTGAAGGTGTGCAGGAACGCCGCCGCCCACCGCCGGGAGAACCGCCCCGGTGCGGAGCTGGTTGGCCTCAACCTGGAAGGCCCCTTCCTGTCCCTGGCGAAAAAGGGCGCCCAGAACGGCGACTGGCTCCACGCTCCCGACGCGGCCATGCTGCGCCGCCTGATGGACGCCGCCGAGGGTCTTGTGAAGCTGGTGTCCGTGGCCCCGGAGGAGCCGGGAGCTATGGAGTTCATCAAAGCAGTCTCTGAGGACGTGGCCGTCTCCGTGGCCCACACCACCGCTGACTATGACACGGCGATGGAGGCGTTCCGGTGCGGGGCACGCCAGGTCACCCACCTGTACAACGCCATGCCCGGCTTTACCCACCGCGCCCCCGGCGTGGTAGGCGCGGCGCTGGACAGCCCCTGGAGCCGGGTGGAGCTGATCTCCGATGGCATCCACGTCCATCCCGCTGTGGTGCGGGCCACCTTCAAGATGTTCGGCGCGGATCGGGTGGTGCTCATCTCCGATACCATGCGGGCCGCCGGAATGTCTGATGGCGAGTACGACCTGGGCGGCCAGAACGTCATCGTCAAGGGCCCCCTGGCCACCCTGGCCGACGGCACCATCGCCGGGTCGGCCACCGACCTGATGGCGTGCATGAAGACCGCCGTCTCCTTCGGCATCCCCCTGGCGGACGCGGTGCGGGCCGCAGCGGTGAACCCCGCCCAGGCTATCGGCATTTTCGACCGGGTGGGCAGCCTGGAGCCGGGCAAGCGGGCCAACGTGGTGGTGCTGGATGCGGACTTGAACGTGAAGGACGTATTCTTCAAAGGCCGGAAGGTCTGATCAATCAGAAACAACAAGGGAGACACGCCCCGGCGCGCCTCCCTTGTTTTGTCAAATCATCAGCCCGCTTGCCGCCGCGGACGGCGTAGGGGATGGAGCGGAGGTTTCCCCTTCCGCCGCTTCCGGCAAAGTCAGCCCGTGGAGGAAGCTGCCGGAGGAGGACTGGATCTGTCCCCCGATCACCCGGTTTTTGTAGATGAGCAGGGCGATCTGCACCGGCTCGGTCTGGGTGGGGTAGTTGGTGATCTGGTAGGTGTACCGCTTGACCCGCTTGCCCCGGTACTGGGTGAGGTCGAAGCCCTGGTCGGACTGGAGCTTCAGGTAGCCCGCGTAGCTGTCGTCAAACTCCTCGGGGATGAGCAGCTCCTCGGTGGCGATGGGCTGGGGGGATACCTGCCAGCCAAGGCCGTTCAGGTAGGCAAGCCGGTCATCGTTACTCTTGATATTCTTCACCTCCGCTGAGACGGCCACCGCCCGTCCCCCCAGAGTGAACGCCAAGGCGATGACTGCCAGCCCGCAGCAGCACAGAGCGGCGGCCGCCCCGGTCAGCAGCCGTTTCTTTGGTATGCGTGCCGTGACGATAATCATGGTACCACAACCTTCCTGATGATGGTGACAAGAAAGAATATGTGTCTTTTCCGTTCAATATGATAGATTGAGGCGAGGTGGGCAAATATGGAGCGGCTGGATAAGCGGCTGGCGGCCACGGGGAAGTGGAGCCGGAAGGAGGCCAGGGAGCTGATCCGGGCGGGCCGGGTGCAGTTGGACGGCGTCCCATGCCGCGCGCCGGAGGCCAAAGTGGATGAAGCCGCTCCCGTATCCGTGGATGGGGTTCCCGTCGGTGCGGACAGGCCGGTGTACCTCATGCTCCACAAGCCGGCGGGGGTGGTGTCGTCCACCGACGAGCCGGGGGAGCGGACAGTGCTGGATCTGCTGGGGGAGGAGTATCAAAACATCGGTCTGTTCCCCGCTGGGCGGCTGGACAAGGACACCGAGGGCCTGCTGCTGCTCACCAACGACGGCCCCCTGGCCCACCAGCTGCTGTCCCCCAGGAGCCATGTGGACAAGGTGTACTACGTGGAGGTGGACGGTGAGCTGGACGGAGATGATGTGGAGGCCGTCCGGGCAGGGCTGACCCTGGGGGACGGCACGGTGTGCCTGCCTGCGGAGTTGGAGCCTTTGCCCGGGAAAAGGACGGCATATATGACGTTAAGGGAAGGAAAGTATCACCAAGTGAAGCGAATGCTGGCCTCCCGGGGCAAGCCGGTGACCTATTTGAAGCGGGTAAAATTCGGCCCGCTGACTTTGGATGAGAGCCTGCCAAAAGGGGCGTGGCGGCCGCTGAATGAGAGAGAGCTGGAATCAATTTTCTGTCAATGACACGAAATTTTTGGCAGTTTACACAAAAAAATTTAAAAAAACTATTGAAATCGGCAACGGAATTCTATATAATGAAAATATGCGTGAAATCACATAAAACGAAGCGCCGGAGACGCAGTGGTGTGGTGTTGTCTCAACTCCCGGCCGCATAGAAAGGAGAAAGCGCAATGTCCAGCAGGGTATTTCAAAGCGTCGTTCTTCAGATGAAGGATTGTTCCGATCGAGCTGTGGGAGTAATCGATGGGCAGGGCACTGTGGTGGCCTGCAATGAATTGACGTGCATCGGAGAGAAGTGGAGCAGCTGCGCGGCGCTGCTGGCCGCGGAGCAGGAGGGCCAGGTGGTCAGCGGCGGCTACACCTTCAAGGCGCTGCCCGGATGGAGCGGCCAGTTTGACTATGCCGCGTTTGTCAAGGGGGAGGACGACCAGGCCGCGCTCATCTGCTCCATGGCGGTGATCGCCCTCAACGGCGCCAAGACCTATTATGAGGAAAAGAACGACAAGGCCACCTTTGTGAAGAATATCCTGTGCGACAATATTCTCCTGGGGGATATCTATGTCCGGGCCAAGGAGCTGCACTTTGTGTCCGAGGCGCCCCGGGCGGTGATCCTGGTGCGTCAGCAGGGCACACCGGACGCGTTCGCGGTGGATGTCATCAGCGGGCTGTACCCCGACAAGCAGAGCGACTTTGTGCTGTCCGTCAGCGAGACGGACGTGGCTCTGGTGAAGCTGCTGGGTGAGAATGCCGACGCCCGGGATCTGCAAAAAATCGCCCAGAACGTCCAGGAGGCCCTGTCCCGTGACCTGGGCATCAAGACCGTGGTGGGCATCGGCACCATCGTGGGCCATATCCGGGATCTGGCCCGTACCTATAAGGAGGCCCAGGTGGCCATTGATGTGGGCAAGGTGTTTGAGACGGAGCGCTCCATCATCAACTATGAGAACCTGGGCATTGGGCGGCTCATTTACCAGCTGCCCACCACCCTGTGTGAGATGTTCCTGCGCGAGGTGTTCAAAAAGAACCCCATCGACGCGCTGGATCAGGAGACCCTGTTCACCATCAACAAGTTCTTTGAGAACAACCTGAACGTATCCGAGACCGCCCGGAAGCTGTTCGTCCACCGCAATACCCTGGTGTACCGGCTGGAGAAGATCAAGAAGCTCACCGGCCTGGATCTGCGGGAATTCGACGACGCCATCACCTTCAAGGTGGCGCTGATGGTCAAGAAATATCTGGTCTCCCGGGGTATCGAATCCTAAGCTTTGAAAGCCGCCCGTCCGGGCGGCTTTCTTTTCGGCTGTAACCTTTGTTTCCAGAAAGTTTACATAATTGTGGCAAGGAGAATGCTGGGAATCCGCCCGTCCCGGTTGACAGAGCGGCATTCAGCGGATATAATGATAATCGATTCCGTCTGCTCAAAAGATTACAAACTGGTTACAAATTGGTAACATCAATATAGACTCAGACAAATTTGGAGATGCGGGTTCATGATACGATTGATCGACGTACATAAAGAATACGACAACGGAACCAAGGCCCTGAAGGGGATCAATCTGCGGATCGACGATGGGGAGTTCGCCTTTTTGGTGGGGCCGTCGGGCTCGGGCAAATCCACCATTGTGAAGCTGCTCACTGGGGAGATCGCCGCCAGCCAGGGGCGGGTCATCGTCAACGGTTATAATTTGAACAACATCCGCCGTTGGCAGATCCCCCATATGCGCCGCACCCTGGGGATCATCTTCCAGGATTTCCGGCTCATTGAGAAAAAGACGGTGCAGGGCAACCTGGAGTTCGCCATGCGCACCGTGGGGGCCAGCGGCCGGGAAATGCGCAAGCGCATCCCCTATGTGCTGGATTTGGTGGGGCTGGACAGCAAGGGAGACGCCTATCCCAACGAGATGAGCGGCGGCGAGCAGCAGCGGGTGGCCATCGCCCGGGCGCTGGTGAACAACCCCAAGATGATCATCGCCGACGAGCCCACCGGCAATCTGGATCCCCGGCGCTCGTTGGAGATCATGACGCTGCTGGAGCGCATCAACGCCATGGGCACCACCATGCTGGTGGTCACCCACGAGCGGGATCTGGTCAACCGTTTCTCCAAGCGGGTGGTGGCCATCAAGGACGGAGAGCTGATACGGGACGGTCAGGGAGGCTACTACAGAGCATGAGACGATTCAACTTAGGCTATTTCATCAAAGAGGGGTTCACCAGCATATTCTCCCATGGACTGATGTCCTTCGCGGCGGTGTGCATGATCGTGGCCTGCCTCATCATCATGGGTTCGTTCTCTCTGCTGGCAGTCAATGTGGACGGTATGCTCAGCCAGCTGGAGGAGGAAAACGAGTTCCTGGCCTTCATCGACGAGGACTACACCGAGTCGCAGATCAGCGCCCTCATGGAGCAGGTGCGGCGGCTGGACAATGTGGGCGAGGTGAAGTATATCACCAGGGCGCAGGCCAAGGCCGATTACCTGAAGGGCCACGAGACCGAAGGGCTGTATGTCAATCTGCCTGACGAGGTGCTGCGGGATCGGCTGTCCATCCACGTCGTCGACCTGGAGCGGTTCACCGAGACGGTGGAGGCGGTGTACGCCCTGCCCGGTGTGGTGAACTACCGGGCCGCCGGCGAGGTGGCGGAGGGCTTTGTGGCGGTGCGCAACGCGGTCACCGCCCTGGCTTATGTGCTGATCGGTATTCTGGCGGCGGTATCCCTGTTCATCATCTCCAACACCACCCGGCTGGCCGCCTTTTCCCGCCGGGAGGAGATCGCCATCATGAAGATGTGCGGAGCCACCGACGGCTTTGTCCGCTGGCCGTTCATCGTAGAGGGACTGATCCTGGGCCTCATGGGGGCCATCGTGGCCTTTTTCCTCCAGTGGGCGGTGTATACCGCAGTGAGCGGGGCTCTTTTGAAAGACGGCGGCTCCAATCTGTTTACTCTGATGGACTTCAAGCTTCTATGGAAGCGGGTGCTGGCTATTTTCCTGGCGTCCGGCGCGGCCATCGGCGCGCTGGGTTCCGGGCTCGCCATCCGCAAGTTCCTCCAGGTTTGACAACACCTGACCCGGACGGGAGGAGAGGTATTATGATGAAGAAAAAGACCCAGCGGATCATCGTCATCATTGTGGCGGCGGCGCTGCTGCTGTCGGTGATGATCCCTGTGCTGAGCGTGTTCGCCCAGGCCAGCGTGACCCAGAGCGACATTCAGAACATCAAAAATGAGCTGGGCGACATCCAGGCACAAAAGAAAGAGGCGGAGGAAAAGCTGAAGTCCATCCGCAACGACCTGTCCAAAGCCAAGGAGCAGGTGGCGCTGATCCAGGAGCAGGTGCTTTTGTGCGAACAGGAGATCAACGTCAGCCAGGCCATACTGGAGGAGTATGACCGGCAGATCGCCGAGAAAGAGCTGGAGATCCAGGCGCTGGAGCAGCAGGAGGAAGAGCAGTACCAGGAATTCTACCGGCAGGTGCGCTGGATGGAGGAGACAGGTGGCGTGAATTATCTGTCCATCCTCTTTGAGGCCAACAGCTTTGCGGATATGCTGGACTACGCCATGCTCATCGGCGACATCATGGACTACTCCAATGGCATCATCAACAGGCTGAAGGCCACCCAGACGGAGCTGGCCCTGGCCCGGGACGGTCTGGAGTCCGACCGGGCGGATCAGGCCTTGGTGCAGCAGGAGCTGGAGGCCCGCCGCGCGGAGCTGGAGCAGAAGCGGGCCGATGCCCAGACGCTTCTCAACCAGATTGCCGCCTCGGAGAGCGAGTACGCCAAGGAGGCCAAGGAGCTGGCGGAGAGCGAGGCTCGGATCAACAAGGAGCTGAAAGACGCCCAGGCGAAATATGCCGCCCAGATTGCCGCCCTTGAGGCTCAGCGAAACGCCAGCGTGAACATGACCAGTGGAAACTGGTACTGGCCTCTGCCGGGGCGGTATAAGATCTCCTCTCTGTTCGGCGGACGCATCGACCCCATCAATGGCAAGCGGGATAACCATACCGGCACCGACATCCCCGCCCCCTCCGGCACCCCCATCTACGCCGCTCAGGACGGGATCGTGACCACGGTGAACCGGAATAAGAACTCTTCGTCCTATGGATATTACTGCATCATCAACCACGGCGGCGGCTATGTTACCCTGTACGCCCACCAGTGTCAGGTGCCCATCGTCAACGAGGGGGACACGGTGAGCAAGGGCCAGGTCATCGGCTACGTGGGCACCACAGGCCGATCCACCGGCAACCACCTCCACTTTGAGCTGCGGGTGAACGGCGTGCGCAACGATGTCCTGAAGCTCTATCCCGGCATGACCTTCACCTCTCCCGGCGGCGGAACAATCAACGGCGGCTGACAGATTAATCCCAGGGGCGCGGGGAAAACCCGCGCCCCTTTGCTCATCACGCGGGGAAAACCCGCGCCCCGATGTTTTCATTCCCCCAGGCATTGAATTTCAGAAGGAGGCCCCACGATGGAAGAGTATAGAGCGCCCATGGCTCAAAAACAAAAGAGGCGGCTGCCCGGCTGGGCCAAAATCCTGATATCCGTGGTGCTTACCTTGGTCTTGTCCACCGGGGCGTGGTGTCTGCTTTTGGGCCGCAGCGGCATGGCCATGGTGCAGACCTATCTGCTGGCCCGGTTCGCCTTTGTGGACACCGAGGCCGATCTGGGCACGGCGGTGGACGCGGGGCTGAACGCCTTTGTGGACGGTTTGGGAGATCGCTGGTCTTATTACCTGAACGCGGAGTACTATCAGGCGACCACAGAGCGCCGGGCCAACAGCTACGTGGGCGTGGGTGTCACCGTCGACTACACCCGGGAGGAAGGGCTGCTGGTGCAGTCTGTGACCGAGGGCGGCCCTGCGGACAAGGCCGGTGTGCTCCCAGGGGATATCATTATTGCGGTGGACGGCCAGTCCATCGCCGGAGAGGCCCGGGAGGAAGGGGCGGACAAGATCGCCGGGGAGGCGGGTACGCAGGTCATCCTCACCCTGCTGGGAGAGGACGGGGCGATCCGGGACGTAACCTGCACCCGAGCCACCCTCCATAATCCCTCTGCCAGCGGGAAAATGCTGGAGGGGGACATCGGCTATGTGCGGCTGAGCAACTTCTATTCCGGCTCGGCGGACAGCTTCCGGCAGGCGGTGGATGCCCTGGTGGAGCAGGGGGCGAAGAGCCTCATCGTGGACGTGCGCAGCGACCCCGGCGGCTATGTGGCGGAGCTGGAAAAGATCCTGGACTATCTGCTGCCCGAGGGGCCGGTGTTCACCCAAAAGCCCCGGTGGTGGTTCCAGTCGGTTTATAAGTCTGACGCCGACTGCATTGACCTGCCCATGGTGGTGCTGGTAAACAAGTCCAGCTACTCGGCGGCGGAGCTGCTGGCCGCCCAGCTCCGGGAGAGCGCGGGCGCGCCCATCGTGGGGGAGCTGACCTCCGGCAAGGGCTACTCGCAGGTGACCTTCCCGCTGGTGAACGGCGGCGGGGTGGGGCTGTCCACCGCCACCTACTGCACCGGCAGCGGCCACTCCCTGATCGGCGAGGGCATCGTCCCGGACGTGGAGCTGTCTCTGGAAGAGGGCGTGACCCTGGGCAGTGAGGACGACGTCCAGCTCCAGGCGGCCATTGATCTGCTGACCTCGGGCGCTGGATGAGGAAATAAATAGAAGCCCCCGCCGCTAGGCGGGGGCTTCTATTTATTTCCGAAGGAACAGGATGCCCAGGGTATTGGGCCCGCAGTGGCAGGAGATGGTGGAGCCGGCCACTGTGTGGATGATCTCCTGGAAGCCGTACTCTTTGACGATCTGTTCCACGGCTGCGGGGATGGCGGGGTTGCAGCGGGTGTGGACGATGATGATGCGATCCGTCCGCACGTCCTTGCCGTTAAGCTGGTCGCGCACATAGTCGGGCAGCACCTTGTCAAAGGCCCCCCGGTACTTCTTGCCCACGGACATCTTGCCGTCCACCAGGTTGATGCAGGGCTTCAGCTTCAGCAGATTGGCCCCCAGAGCCACCACCGACGAGCAGCGGCCGCCCTTGGCCAGATAGTCCAGCTTGTCCACCACGAAGGTGGTGTCCACCTTGTCGACGAGGCCGTCCAGCAGCTTCAGAATGTCCTGGATGTTGTCCCCGCGCTCGGCGGCGATGGCGGCCTCAACGGCCAGCAGGCCCTGGCCGGCGGTGAGATTGCGGGAATCCACTACGTACACGTTGGAATAGTCCTCTGCGGCCACCAGGGCGTTTTGATAGCAGGAGGAGAACTCGCTGCCAATGGTGATGTGGAGCACCGCGTCGTACTTGGGCGAAAGCTCCTCAAACAGCTCCTGATAGTCGGCGATGTTCACCGCGGCGGTGGAGGGCAGCTGGCCGCCCCCCTCCACGTGGCGGAAGATGTCCTCGGGGCCGGCCTCCAGGCCGTCCTTGTAGGTGTTCCCGCCAAAGGAGACGTACAGGGGAACCATGGTGATCTGATAGCGCTCCAGCAGCTCGGGGGGCAGGTCGCAGGTGCTGGTGGCGGTGATTTTTATCGACATGGGAGAAGCCTCCGTTTCGTCTTTTAGTTGCCTGATTATATCATTTCAAGCAGGGAAATACAACCGGGGAAATGTACAAGCTCCTCTGCCGGTTTTTAGGGCGGTATTCAAACTTTTTACAATATCCCCGAAAGTGTAAAAAACTGCCGTCATGTTTGGCGACGGGGGCGCATATGGGTTGCCGAGGTGATGGACATGGTGGGCCAGTTGGTATGCGTCCGGGAGAAGGGCCGGGGACGGGGGGAGCCGGTGGAGCTGGGCCCGCTGGCGGCGCTGCGCTGGACGGTGTACGCCCCGAAGGGCCTGGCCCCTTGGCGGCTGAGGCGGCGGCTCCGAAAAGCGGAGCGCGCCCTGATTCGGGCGGGGGCGGGCCGGGTGATCCTGGGGCCTGATTTCCCCTGGGCTGACCGGCTGACGCTGCTGCGCCCGGTGGATCCCCTGCCCATGCTCCGAGCCTGCGCGGACGTGCTGGCCCTGGGAGCATTGGCGGCGGAAGGGGTGTCTCCCCATCGTGGAAGGGTGGCCCTGTCCGCCCCCCGCCTGTGTCCGGAGCTGGAGGGGGCGGCGGAGCGGCTGTGTCCTCTGGTGCGGGGGCTGGTCATCGACGCCCCCGGAGGGGAGGACTACGCCCGGTATCTGCAGGCGAAGTTTGGCCTGCCGGTGAGCCCCGTCATGGCGGGGGCGGACGTGACAGCGGCGTTCGGCCCGGGAGGAGGCCGCTGGGGCCGCTGCGTGGAGCTGTATGACGGTGGGACGCTGAACGGTCTGGCCCTGGCGGCGGAGGGGCTTGACCTGCCAACCGACTGCGCCGGCCAGGTGCTGGCCCTGCTGTGGGAGCGGGGGGAGGTCAAACGGGATGCGCTGCGCGTCTGTCTTGCTGACAGTGCGCCTTGAATCTTGAGATTGGCTGTGATAAGATAAAAATGGTAAGCTAAGAGTTTGTGGGGATGATACAATTGATCAAATTGCGAACCATTGGTGAGGATAACTATCAACAGTGCTTAAACTTGAGGGCAAGCGTTGAAAAGGAAAGCTTTGTGGATTCCGTTGCCTATTCTCTGGCGGAGGCATGGGTCTTTTATCAAGATACCAGGCCATTTGCAATTTATAATGATGATAACATGATAGGGTTTGTCTCAATGTATATAGGAGAGGAAAACCATCAAATTGTCAATTTTTTGATTGACGATGCGTTTCAGAGAAAAGGGCTGGGAGCAGAGGCCGCAAAGGTCTGCATCAGCTATTTACAAAAAGAATATCACGCGAGCAGGATTTCGGTTCCGGTGGAGCTGGAGAACATGGTCGCCCAAACATTTTGGAGGAAGCTGGGATTCAGCTTTTCGGACGATGTGGAAGATGGATATGTTTTTATGAGATTGTATTTAGCCTAAGCTTTCTTCAAGAAAAAAGTAAACAAACGCGAGAAAACGGCCCTCCCCAGCCGGGGAGGGCCGCTTCTTTTCTTGTGCTTAGAACTTCGCCCCGCCGAACTCGGACAGGGTAATATTCTTGTTCCGCTCCGCCGTCCAGTTGATGGACCACTGGGAGGCGAAAAGCAGCAGCTGATTCTGCCGGTAATCCTCCACCAGCATGGCGTCGCCGGGAAGGGTCAGGTCGTCTGCCCGCAGGGGCTCGTCGCCGTCGTGGTCCATCCAGCGCAGGCACTCGTAGGGCAGGCCCTCGGCGTAGAGATCCACGCCGTATTCGTTCTTGAGGCGGTATTCCAGCACGTCAAACTGCAGGGTGCCCACCACGCCCACAATGACCTCTTCCATACCAGAATAGGGAGTTTTGAAGATCTGAATTGCGCCCTCCTGGGCGATCTGCTCCATGCCCTTGAGGAACTGCTTGCGCTTCATGGTGTCCAGCGGCCGCACCCGGCGGAAGTGTTCCGGAGCAAAGGTGGGGATGGGGTCGAACTGGAACTTGTGTCCCGGCATACAAAGGGTGTCCCCGATGGAGAAGATGCCGGGGTCGAACACGCCGATGATATCCCCGGCGTAGGCTTCCTCGATGATCTCCCGCTCCGCCGCCATGAGCTGCTGGGGCCGGGACAGCTTCAGCTTTTTGCCGCCCTGGACGTGGTAGACTTCCTTGTCCGCGTCGAACCGCCCGGACACCACCCGCATGAAGGCGATGCGGTCCCGGTGGGCCTTGTTCATATTGGCCTGGATCTTGAACACGAAGGCGGAGAAGCCGTCGTCAAAGGAGTCGATGAGCTCCTCCCCGGCGGTGCGGGGCAGGGGGGCGGTGGTCATGCGCAGAAAGTCCTCCAGGAAGGGCTCCACGCCGAAGTTGGTCAGCGCCGAACCGAAGAACACCGGGGACAGCTGCCCATGGCGCACCCGATCCATGTCGAACTCGCAGGAGGCCCCATCCAGCAGCTCGATCTCGTCGGCCAGCTGGTCCCGGTAGGACTGGCCGATGAGGCCCGCCAGCGCCGGGTCGTCCAGGGCCACCTCGGTGGCGGTGGCGGCCTTGGAGCCGCCGTTGGAGGTGAAGTGGATGATGCGCTGACGCTCCCGGTCGTAGACGCCCTGGAATGCCTTGCCGCAGCCGATGGGCCAGTTGACGGCATAGGTGTCGATGCCCAGCTCATGCTCCAGCTCCTGGCACAGCTCGAAGGGGTCACGGGCCTCCCGATCCATCTTGTTGATGAAGGTGAAGATGGGGATGTCCCGCAGGCGGCACACCTTGAACAGCTTCCGGGTCTGGGCCTCCACGCCCTTGGCGGCGTCGATGACCATGACGGCGCTGTCCGCCGCCATCAGGGTGCGGTAGGTGTCCTCGGAGAAGTCCTGGTGGCCGGGGGTGTCCAGGATGTTGATGCAGAACCCCTCGTACTGGAACTGCATGACGGAGGACGTGACGGAAATGCCGCGCTGCTTTTCGATCTCCATCCAATCGGAGGTGGCGGCCCGGGCATTCTTCTTGCCCTTAACCACGCCAGCCTGGGCGATGGCCCCGCCGTACAGCAGGAATTTTTCCGTCAGCGTGGTTTTACCGGCGTCGGGGTGGGAGATGATGGCGAAGGTCCTTCGCCGCTTGATTTCAGATTCGTATTGGGGCATGAGAGTTCCTCCTGCTTCAGTTTGATTTTAGAAGAAAACAGACATTTACATGGGAAGAACCTCCTAATAAAATCGCGGTTTCCACAGTATACCACAGGAGCGGGAGAAAGGCCAGAACTTTTTTATCGTTTACAGCGTGACATGGGCGTGCCGGGTGACATGGCACCCCAAATTGACCGCGCAGGGCAGTCCGGCGATGTGGGTGCCCTGGGTGAGGATGGAGGCGCTTAGCGCAGTGGTGACGCCGCCCAGCCCCTGGGGGCCGATGCCCAGGCGGTTGACCCGCTCCAGGATGCGCTCCTCCATGGCCGCGTAGAAGGGGTCGGGGTGGCGCTCCCCGGCGGGTCGGAGGAGGGCCCGCTTGGCCAGCTCCGCGGCAACCTCCGAGGTGCCCCCCAGCCCAATTCCGACCACCACCGGCGGGCAGGGGTTGGAGCCGGCCTGGGAGACGCAGTCCACGATGAAGTCCTCCACCTGCTCCACGGTGACGGAGGGGTTGAACATACGCAGTTTGGTCATGTTCTCGCTGCCGAAGCCCTTGGGGGCCACGGTGATATCCACCTGATCCCCCGGCACCATGCGCAGATGGAGGATGGCGGGGGTGTTGTCATTGGTGTTCACCCGCCTGAGGGGGTCGCCCACCACGGAAAGCCGCAGATGTCCGTCCAGGTAGCCCCGGCGCACGCCGTCATTGACGGCCTCCTCCAGGAAGCCGCCCACCAGGTGGCAGTCCTGGCCCCAGTCCATGAACACCACGGCCATGCCGGTGTCCTGGCAGATGGGGAGCCCCTTGGATTCGGCAAATTCGTAGTTCTCCACCAGGTCGCCCAGAATGGCCTGCCCCACCGGAGAGGGTTCATTTTGGCGGGCGGTACAGATCGCGCGGCGCAGATCCTGGGGCAGGATGGTGTTTGCCTCAATGCACAGCGCCCGCACCGCGTCGGACAGGGCCGCAGCCTCAATTTCCCGCACCATTCAGATGACCTCCTGTCCGTCGATGAGTACATGGACGGCGCGGGACTTCCAGTGGAAGGGGTGGCCGTCCATGACCACGATGTCCGCATCCTTGCCGGGGGCGAGGGAGCCCAGGCGGTCGCCCACGCCGCAGATGCAGGCGGCGTTGATGGTGATGGCGGCCAAGGCGTCCTCGTCGTCCATCCCGTACCGGGCGGCCATGGCCGCGCAGAAGGGGAGAAGCTGGATGGGGTTCTCCGGGTGGTCGGTGCAGACGGCCACCTGCACCCCGGCCTTTGCCAGGATGGCGGTGCTCTCCATGGAGCGGTTGGCCAGCTCCGGCTTGCCCCGGTCATTGAGGATGGGGCCGGTAATCACCGGAACCCCCGCCTCGGCCAAGTAGTCGGCGATGAGATGCCCCTCGGTGCCGTGGACGATGACGCAGTCCAGCCCAAATTCGCGGCTGATGCGCAAAGCGGTGGCGATGTCGTCCGCCCGGTGGGCGTGGAAGTGGGCGGGCAGACGCCCGGTGACCACCGGGCGCAGGGCCTCCAGCTGGGCGTCGAACTCCGGGGCGTGCGCCTCGCTGTCAGCCTGGGCCTGGGCGCACTTCAGATCATAGTTCAGCGCCTGGGTCAGCTTGTCCCGGATGAGGGCGGCGGTGGCCATGCGGGTGGCGGGGCCATGCTCTTTGTGGCAGCGCTTGGGATTTTCCCCCAGGGCGAATTTCATGGCGGCGGGGGAGCGCACCACCATCTGGTCGATGACCGTGCCGGCGGTTTTCAGCAGCACCGACTGCCCCGCGATGGGGTTGGCGGAGCCGGGGCCGGTGAGGACGCAGGTCACCCCAGCCCGGCGGGCGTCCTCAAAATAGAGGTTCATAGGATCCACGCCGTCCAGCGCCCGGATGTGCGGGGTGCAGGGGGAGGAGCCCTCATTGAGGTCATCCTCCTGGGGGCTGCTGGAGCCATATAATCCCATGTGGCAGTGGGCGTCGATAAAGCCGGGGAGGACGTGCCCCCCCTGGGCGTCGATCAGGCCGGTGGGGCCGGGGTCGTCGGGCAGGTCGGACATGGGGCCCACCTGGGCGATGCGGCTGCCCTTGACCAGCACGAAGCCGTCGGGGATGGTTCCCATCTCCATGGTGTGGATGACGCCGTTGACGATAAGCATAGGGATTTCCTCCTTAAACAAAGAGGGAGACGCGCGGCCGCGTCCCCCTCGTGTTGATCTTATTTTCTTCCGCCCCGGCGGCTGCCCCGTTTCTCGTTCATGTGAAGCTCAGAGAGCTTGCTGTCGGAACTGGCCATGAACTGCTTGAGCTGATCCTCAAAGCTGGCCGGGCCCTTGGGCTGGGAGGGCTCAGGAACATAGCCGCGGCTGGGGGCGGGACGGCGGCTCTGCGGACGGTGGTCTCCCTCGGGACGGGGGCGGTCATTGGGCCCGCCGGGACGGGGGCCGGATCGGCGCTCCGGCCGAGGCGGCGGAGGCAGAGCCTGCTTGATGGACAGGTTGATGCGGTTGCTGTCATCAATGCCGATGACCTTCACCTTCACCTCTTGTCCCTCAGAGAGCAGATCGTGCACGTCACTGACGTAGGAGTAGGCGATCTCCGAGATATGTACCAGCCCGGAGCGATTTCCGGGCAGCGCGACGAACGCGCCGAATTTGGTGATCCCCGTCACCTTTCCATCCAAGATAGAACCAACTTCAATCCCCATAAATCTCTTTTTTCCCTCTCCATCATGTAGGATTTTTTACTTGGAAGAGTCCACGAACTCGATCTCTCCCGGCTCCACCAGGCCCAGACGGCTCCGGGCGATGTCGGCCAGGTACTCAGGATCGTCGCTGTGGTCGATGCTGTCCTGCAGCGCGGCGTTTGCCTCCCGCTGCTCCTGCACCTGGCGGCTCAGCGCGTCCCGGTCTGCCTGGGCGGCGTTGAGCTGGGCGTGGGTGGACAGCAGAGCGATGGCCACGGCGGCCAGCAGCACCAGCACCAGCAGTTTTGTGGGCAAACCGGCTCGCTTCAGCTTCATGGCGTCTCGCTCCCTCCTCCCCGTTTCTGGCGAAACGGTATAACACATTTATTCTATACCAGCTCAGCCAATTTTGGAAGAGGTTTTTTTGATTTTTTAAAAATTTTTTTCCGGCCCTGGCCGCCCGGCGGGCGGGAGCGGTGAGCAGCCGCCACAGCGCCCGGATCCGGCCCGCCAGCCACAGCAGCGCGGGCAGCACCAGATGGCTGAGTGTGAGAAAGTACAGTCCGCCGCCCAAAGCCGCCGCGGCCATGTGGTAGATGCGAACCTGTCCGTCGTCCCACAGGAGGGTGAGGGCGAACAGGGCCGCTGTCGCCCCCAGCCAGAACAGCAGATCCAGCAGGAAGGCCAGCCAGGCCAGCTTCAGGCTCCGGCGCAGGGCGCGCATTCCATCGTAGACAAGGCCCAGCGCCGCCCCCAGCAGGAGGCTCAGGCCAAAGACCGCCGCCTGGCCCGCGATGTCTACGTGCATGGTCAGCGGAACAGGCGGGAGAGGAATCCGCCCCGCTCAGTGCCATCGTCCTCGTAGGAAATGGCGTCCACGTGCCCTTCCACCTTCAGGTCGCCGCCATCCAGAGACAGCTTTTCGATATGCAGATCCTCCCCGGTCACCACCATGGTGCCCTGGGAGGTGGTCAGCTCGATGGTAGTTTCGTCAAAGCGCCCCACGTCCTCCACGCCGGACACGGTGAGGCTCTGCCGGTTTTCAATCACCACATGGTGGGGGGCAGGCAGCCCGCTTTCATATGTCATGGAACCATCTCCTTGAATTTTGATAGTCCATACATATGGGGTTTGTCCCAGGATTATGTGTAGAAATGGACGCTTTAGAAGCCGGGGCGCACGTCGTCGCCGCGGGCCCGCTCCAGGTTGATCTGCTTTTTCCGGTTTGACGCGGACGCCAGCATGGCGTGCAGCGTGTCCCGGTCGTTGTGTTCGATGGCCACCCGGTACTGATGGATCCGATCCTCCAGCTCAGCCACCATTTTGGACAGGGCAGGGGCGTTGAGGGTAAAGAGCTGCGTCCACATGGCCGGGTCCAGCGCCGCCACCCGGGTGCAGTCCCGGAAGGAGCCGCCCTCAAAGCCCACGCAGGAAAACAGTTCCTCGTTGTCGCACACCGACACGGCGATGACNTGCATCATCTGGCTGGTGTANGCGATCATCTCGTCGTGGCGCTNNGGGGTGGTNTCGATGACGTCGCCGAANNGGCANNNNTCCGCCATGCGGCGGAGCAGATCCAAATGCTCCGNNGTGGCCCGGGGGCCGGGGGTGACGATGAAGTGGGTGTTGCGGAACAGGGTGCCCTCGGCGTTGTCGATGCCGGACACCTCCTTGCCCGCCATGGGNTGGCAGCCGATGAAGTCCACNCCNTCCGGNAGGTATTTCGCCGCCGCCTCCATCACGGCGGTTTTCACGCCGCANACGTCCAGCACCNGGCAGCCGGGNTTGANGCGATCCCGGTTGTCTTGCAGGAAGCCGATGATGCCCGCCGGATCCTGGCACANGATGACCACGTCNGCCCCGGGCAGCTCGGCGGCGGGGTCGAAGGTGACGCGGTTGGCCGCGTGCTTTGCCACGGCCTTGTCATAGGTGGACTGGGAGCGCNCCGCCCCCACCACCTCNTAATCCTCAAAGCCTTGCAGCGCCATGGCCAGCGAGCCGCCGATCAGCCCCAGGCCCACCACTAGGATTTTCTTCATGTGAAACACCTCGATGCTTTTTGAATGTTTCNCGTGAAACATTCGTTCTATTTTNAAAGGGCGGNACTCACAGCTCCCGNCCGACGCAGNNNGCCACGGCCNTGAGCTTGCCCATGATGCCGTCAAACTGCGCCGGNGTGACGGANTGGGCGCCGTCGCACAGGGCNCAGGCNGGGTTGTTGTGCACCTCGATGATGAGGCCGTCCGCCCCGGCGGCCACCGCCGCCATGGCCATGCGCTCCACCATCCACGCCTTGCCGCAGGCNTGGGAGGGATCCACCACCACCGGCAGGTGGCTCTGCTGNTTNACCGCCAGCACCGCCGACAGATCCAGGGTGTTGCGGGTGTAGGTCTCGAAGGTGCGGATGCCCCGCTCGCACAGGATGACGTTGGNGTTGCCGCCNGCCATGATATACTCCGCGCTCATCAGCCACTCCTCAATGGTGGAGGACAGGCCCCGCTTGAGCAGGATGGGCTTGTTGGTGTGGCCCACCTTTTTCAGCAGNTCNAAGTTCTGCATATTCCGGGCCCCGATCTGGATCACGTCCACCGCNTCCTCGAAGAGGGGGAGCTGGTCGGCGCTCATCAGNTCGGACACGATGGGCAGGCCGGTGGCCTTCCNNGCNTCGTCCAGCAGGAGCACGCCCTCNACGCCCTTGCCCTGGAAGGCGTAGGGNGAGGTGCGGGGCTTNTACGCGCCGCCNCGNAGGGCNGCNGCCCCGGAGTTCTGNACNGACTTGGCCACCTCCAGNATCTGCTCCTCGCTCTCCACCGAGCAGGGNCCCGCGATGACCACCAGCTTGTTCCCGCCGATGGACACGCCGCCGCCCATGTCGATGACGGAGTTGTCGGGGTGGTACTTGCGGTTGGCCTTTTTGTAGGGCTCGCTCACCCGCATGACCCGCTCCACGCCGTCCAGCTGGGCCAGCGTCTCCTGNTTCAGNNNNCCGGCNTCGCCCTCGGCGCCCAGGATGGTGGTCTCNCTGCCCTTGGATACCATGACCCGGACGCCGCCCGCCTCCATGGCNTGAATGGCGGTTTCCAGCTGCTCCGGGGTAAATTCCCGCTTCATAATGACNACCATNTNATATTCGCTCCTTTTTGAGGTTTTGGACAAAATAANNGCGGCCGCCCTTGGGCAGCCGCACCGGGAGNTGTGCCGCGTTGCCGTTCAAGGGCATGACAAAGTGCCGCTATCATAATAGCGGTAATAGCCATACCCGTAGTTCCGGCTGTTCATGCACAGGCCTCCTTTTTTTACGCTGGGGATAATTTAGCACTTTTAAGCACAAAAGTCAAGAGGGAATTTTGTTGTTCTCCAGGACTGCCCCAGGGANGCAGGGAAGGAGGCCGAAGGGAAGCTTGACGGAAAACGCCCGTCCAGGATCAAAACCTGGACGGGCGCTCCGATGCCGCAAGNCCGCTTCTTCCTCGCGGCATTCTTGTGACAGCACACCAAGCTGTACACCGGGNGACTCTATATCCTCCCCGATAGCCACATTATANCATACTNTCGACAGTATATAAATTGGCATATTTGACAAAAATATACTGTCGACATTATTTATAATAACGACAGTATAACTTATACTATCCCGCAGAGGGGGTGGTCATATGGCTTATTCAAACGCGCAAAAAGAGGCGACCGCCAGATACAANAAAAAAGCGTATGACCGCATCGANATCAAAGTGAAGAAGGGCCGCAANGCGNANATCACCGCGTTTGCCGCCAAGCGGAATATGAGCGTCAATCAGTTCATCACCGAGCTGATTGACAAAGCGATGGAAGAAGAAAGCGGNGACGCCTGAGCAATCAGGAGTCCCCGCTTTATGAGGCAGNAGCTCAGTCCAATTTTCCCAACCGATCCAGCACCGTCAGCGTCCGGCACAGATCCTCGGATACGTTCAGCACGCCGCNTCCCGAGCCGTTGAACGCGCCCTTGTCNACCGCCTTCTGCACGGCGGCCTTGTACCACGCGGGCACATCCGCCAGCGTCTTGTAATAGGTCATNTCGTCGTCCTCCTCGCTTTTGCCATTCATGATCCGAACCACCTCGGCCCGGAAATCATCCATGGTTTTGCCGAATTTCGGNAACCAGTTATACACNTCCCCGTGGTTGCTGGCNATCCCCAGACGGTAGCCGTCCTGGTGGCAGATNACCACTCCGTCCGCCATNGGNTNCAGGNNGTACTTCGTACACAGCATGGCGGTCAGCTCNGCGGCGGCTTGGTACGCCTGGNCGAANTACNCCGGGTCGGTGAGGCCGTCCTCGCAGATTTCAAAGGAGATGTGGGTGTCGTTGGCGCTNTTGCCGCTGGCGCCGTCNCCGGCGTGCCAGCCCCGGTGNTNCCAGGGCAGCGTCTGNACCGCCGCCACCGAGCCGTCCGCCAGCTTGCCCACAAANCCGTGGACNCAGGCATTGATCCCGGGGCGGTTCCAGTCGTTGCCGTTGGGGTTGACGCCCAGCGCCGCCAGCAGTTCTTCCCGCCCCGGCGTGGCGGCCACGGGCTGCACATACCGGCGCAGATTGGGGTTGTTGGCCCCGGTGGAGTGAACCATCACCCCTTTGGGGGTAATCGTGCGCTTTGTTTGATAGCAGCCGTTCTCTGTGAGGATGCACGTCAACAGCTTCACGCTGCGCCACTTCCTTTCTGCGTCGTCCGCTCCAGTTGGGTGCCGAAATAGAAGGCGATGATAACGGTGTACACCGTCATGAATTCCTGGTTGACCTCGCCCCGCAGCGCCATGACGGCGAATACCCCCGTCAGGATCAGCGTAATCAGCGATTTGACGCAGAGCAGCCGGGTCAGCCGGTTGGCCAATACCTCTTTCATAGAATGCTCCTCTCCGCTCGATAGATTGCGGGTGGGGGCCCCGATGGGGGCCCCTAAGCAAGACTATGCGGCGGCTGCGCCGCCCATGCGTGTCCGGCGGCCGCGGCCGCCAAATTTTTTGCTCCAAGAAGTAAAAAGATACAAAAAAGGAATTGCTTATTCGTATACAATTGTGCTATAATACAAATACGGAGGGCACACCGCCCTCAACCGAAAGGAGCTGAGCACATGAAGTTTACGTTCACAGACAAGAAGGTCAACCTGCCCAAGTCCGTCCACAACTACGCGGAGAAGAAGGTAGGCAAGCTGGACCGTTACTTCAAGACCGAGGCGGAGGCCAAGCTGGTCTTTTCTGTGGAAAAAGACCGGAACAAGGTGGAGCTGACCATCCGTTCCGGCAGCACCATCCTCCGGGTGGCGGAGAGTACGTCGGATATGTTCGCCTCGATCGACGCGGCGGTCACCTCTATGGAGCGCCAGCTGCGCAAGCACAAGACCCGCCTGGAGAAGCGCCTGCGCCAGGGCGCCTTTGCCCCCCAGCCCGAGGTGGTGGAGGAGGAGACCTCCTTTGTGCCCGAGCCGGAGGAGAGCGAGTACCAGGTGGTGCGCACCAAGAAGTTCCCCATCAAGCCCATGACGGTGGATGAGGCGATCCTGCAAATGGATCTGCTGGGCCACAACTTCTTCGCCTTTAAGGACGAGGACGGCGGCGCGTTCGCCGTGGTCTACCGCCGCAACGACGGCGGCTACGGCCTCATTGAGGACGAGGGCTGACGGAATAGATCAAAAATCCCCCACCGGCCGGTGGGGGATCTTTTTGCTCAGGTGAGATAATTCACCGCCAGGATGGCGGCGCCCAGCACCGCCAGCACCACGCCGGTGGCCCGGTTGAGGACGATGGGGCTGGCCTTGTTGGCGAACCGGGCGGCGATCCGCGCCCACAGCAGGGTGGACAGCACGCAGAGCAGCAGCACCCACAAATCGGGCATACCGCCGATGGCGAAATGGCTCACCGAGCCGGTGAGGGCGGTGAAGGTCATGATGAACACGCTGGTGCCCACGGCGGTTTTGAGTTCGTACCCCAGCACGGAGGTGAGGATGAGCAGCATCATCATGCCGCCGCCGGCCCCCACAAAGCCGCAGATGAAGCCGATCATAACGCCGCACACGATGGACTGGATCACCCGCTTTTTGGGGTCCACCGCCGCCATGGCCTCCTTGGTGGTCATCACGGGCTTGACGATGAACTTGATGCCCAGCAGCAGGGTCATGAACACGGAGAAGCTGCCCATGGCGGTGGCGGGCACCAGGCTGGACACCCAGCTGCCCACCATGGTGAACACCAGCACCGTGGCCATCATCACCAGACCGTTTTTCACGTCCAGGTTCTTGTTTTTGCCGTAGGTGTAGGCGGAAACCGCGCTGGCCAGCACATCGCTGGCCAGGGCGATGCCCACCGCTTCGTAGGGCTCCATGTGGAGAAAGGTGATGAGCATGGGGCTGATGACGGCGGCGGCGCTCATGCCGGCGAAGCCGGTTCCCAGGCCCGCGCCGATGCCGGCGAGAAAACAGATGATAAATGTAAACACAGGAGAACCTCACTTCTTTAACGTGTCCCGGATGTTCCGGGCGATTTTTTCAGAGATGACCTCTAAGGTCTGCCGTTCCTCCGGTGTGAACCCCCGGTACATGACCTGATAAAAGGATTGCTGTGCGGCCTGCCCGTCCCGGATCATGGCCTCAGCGGCGGGGAGGGGGGTGAGCAGCAGAGTTTTTCGGTTGCCCTCAGGGTGTTCGGCGGACAGCAGACCCCTGTTCTGAAGAGAGTGGACCGCCGCCGATACATGGGATTTGGTCCACCGGCGCAGTCTCACAGCTTCGGCCGCCGTGTTGTGGGCAGGGTTATTGGAGAGAAACAGCAGCAGATCCAGCTCCATCCGGGTCAGCGCCCACCGCTGGGCCACGGGGTCAAGGGCCTGGTCATAGGCGCTTTTGAACAGCAGGGCATTGTCCCAAAACGCTTCGGTCACAGCACAGCCTCCTTTTTGTTCTATTTTGAACTATTTGAATTATAGCGCGAAACACGATGCCTGTCAAGGGGGGCTGACAAAGGGCAGTCCGGCAAACCCCACAAAATGACACTTGACAATGGGGCGGCGCTTGGGTATAATATTTGTCAGCAAAAGGCGTTGATGGGAACAAGACGCGGTTTCCCCTCGCTCAGAGAGCCGGTGGTTGGTGCGAACCGGTGCGAGATGCCGCGTGGATACTGGCCCCGGAGCCGCCGGCCTGAACCTCAAGTAGGGCCGGACGGGAGACCCCGTTACAGGTCGTGGCCTTGTTGGAGGCCGAGAGCGCGCATTGGGTGACCGTGCGCGGAATTAGGGTGGTACCGCGTAGTGTTTTATTACGCCCCTGACGAAACGTCGGGGGCGTTTTCTTTGTCCCCCGGAAAATCCAAAGGAGGAAACAGCCATGAATTTGAAGCCCGGATTTGAGAAGTACATCCCCTTTGCCCCCCAGCCCATCGAAAACCGCACCTGGCCGGACAAGGTCATCACAAAGGCCCCCGTCTGGTGCTCCGTGGATCTGCGGGACGGCAACCAGGCCCTCATCGACCCCATGAACCTGGAGGAGAAGCTGGAGTACTTCCACACGCTGGTGGACATCGGCGTGAAGGAGATCGAGATCGGCTTCCCGTCCGCCTCCGAGACGGAGTACGAGATATGCCGGGAGCTCATCGAGGGGGGGCACATCCCGGATGACGTGACCATCCAGGTGCTGGTGCAGGCCCGGGAGCACCTGATCCGCAAGACCTTCGAGGCCATCAAGGGCGCCAAAAACGTCATCCTCCACTTCTACAACTCCACCTCCACCCTCCAGCGCAAGGTGGTGTTCCACATGGACTGCCCGGGCATCACCAAAATCGCCACCGACGCCGCTGACCTGATCTACGAGATGGCCCAGCCGGTGATCGCGGAGGGTATGAACCTGCGCTATGAGTACTCCCCGGAGTCGTTCATGGGCACCGAGATGGACTACGCTGTGGAGATCTGCGCTGCCGTTCTGGATCATCTTCATGCCACAGCGGAGCAGCCCGTCATCCTCAATCTGCCCACCACGGTGGAGAACTGTATGCCCAACCAGTTCGCCGACATGATGGAGTACTTTATCCGCAACCTCCCCGGCCGGGAGCGGGCCATCATCTCCCTCCACACCCACAACGACCGGGGCACGGGGGTCGCCACCACCGAGATGGGCCTGCTGGCGGGAGCCGAGCGGGTGGAGGCCACCCTGTTCGGCAACGGCGAGCGCACCGGCAACGTGGACATGGTGACTCTGGCCATGAATATGTGGACCCAGGGGGTGGATCCCGAGCTGGACTTCCACGACATCAACAAGATCCGGGATATGTACGAGCGGTGCACCAAGATGAAGGTGGGGGAGCGGCAGCCCTACGTGGGCCAGTTGGTATTCACCGCCTTCTCCGGCAGCCACCAGGACGCCATCAACAAGGGTGTACACTACATGAACGAGAGCGGCACCGATATGTGGGAGGTGCCCTACCTGCCCATCGACCCCGCCGACGTGGGGCGGCAGTACGAGCCCATCATCCGCATCAACTCCCAGTCCGGCAAGGGGGGCGCGGCCTTCGTCATGATGCAGAGCTTCGGCTACGACCTGCCCAAGGCCATGCACGCGGAGTTCGGCGCGGTGGTACAGAAGGAGTCCGACCGGGTGGGCAAGGAGCTGAAGCCGGAGCAGATCTTCGCTCTGTTCGACCAGGAATACCTGTCCGTGCCCAAGACCTATCAGCTGGAGCGCCACTCCTTCCTGGAGGACGGCCGCCACGGGGACGTCAGCCAGGTGGTGTTCATCGGCGAGGTGGGCTACAACGGGAGGGTCATGGCCGCCCGCGGAGAGGGCAACGGCCCCATCGACGCCTTCTTCAACGCCCTCCACGATCTGCCCGAGGGGCACATCGAGGGCTACCAGTTCGTGGACTACAAGGAGCACGCCATCTCCTCCGGCTCGGACACCCAGGCGGTGTGCTATATCCACCTGAAAGATCCCCAGGGTAAGGACGTGTTCGGCGTGGGTAAGAGCCACAACATCAACAGGGCGTCGCTAAGAGCTATCCTCTGCGCCATCAACCGTTCCCTGCTGAACAAGTGAGAAGGTGCTGTCGATGGGCGGATATATCATCAAGCCGATGGAGAGCGAAGAGGAGATCGACGGCAAGGGGTATGTGCATTACAAATCCTGGCATGAGACCTATGCGGGGCTGATCGACGCGGACTATATGGAAGGCATTACCCTGGAAAAATGTACCGCGATCGCCCGCCGGTGGCCAGAGAATATTATCGTTGCCAAGGACGGGGAGCGGGTCATCGGTTTCGTGGGCTGCGGCGCCTACCGAGATGAAACCCTGCCGGGACACGGCGAGGTCTTTGCCATCTATGTCCTGAAAGAGTACCATGGACAAAAGGTGGGCTATGAGCTGATGAACGCTGCCTTGGAACGGCTTTCCGATTACCAGAAGATCGCCGTCTGGGTGCTGAAGGGCAATGACCGGGCCATCCGCTTCTATGAGCGGTACGGATTCCGCTTTGACGGCACGCAGGCGGAGCTGATGCTGGGCAGCCCGAACACGGAGCTGAGAATGATTTACAGACGGGAAGGATAAAGAAATCCCGCCGCTTCAAGCGGCGGGATTTCTTTTCTCACTTTTTAAACAGATTGCCCAGGCCCTTGACGGCGTCGCCCACATTGTCGGCGGTGAGCTTGGCCTTTACCCCGGCCACCACGCCGTCCAGCTGGTCGGTGGGGATGTCGATGCCGGTGAGCTTCTTCAGCGCGCCGGCGGGGTCGCTGAGGAACTGCTTTTTCAGNCCCTCGTCCTTTTTGAGCTTTTCNACAACGTCCTCGATGGTCTTTTTGATGTCCATGGTAGTCTCTCCTCTTTNTGTTTTTNGTATGACNGCCGTCAGTTGTCCCAGTTGTGCCAGACGTTCTGCACGTCGTCGTTGTCCTCCATGATNTCGATGAGCTTNTCCATGTTCTTGATNTCGCCCTCNTCGGACAGGGTGANNTANTTCTGGGGCACCATNTCCACCTTGGCGGAGGCGAACACNTAGCCCTTNTCCTCCATGGCGGCCAGCACCGCGCCGAAATCGTCGGGAGCGGTGTAGACGGTGAAGCAGTCCTCGTCCGCCTCGAAGTCCGCCGCGCCGCAGTCCAGGGCGTCCATCATGGCCACTTCCTCGTCCAGATCCTCCCGCTCAATGACCAGCACGCCCTTCTGGTCGAAGGACCAGGACACGCAGCCGGTGGCGCCCAGGTTGCCGCCGNACTTGTCNAAGTTNTGGCGCACCTCGGAGGCGGTGCGGTTGCGGTTGTCGGTGAGGGTCTCCACGATCACCGCCACGCCNCCGGGGCCGTAGCCCTCGTANGTNATGGCCTCGTAGTCGTTGGCGTTGCCGGAGCCCACGGCCTTCTCGATGGTGCGCTTGATGTTGTCGTTGGGCATATTGGCNGCCCGGGCCTTGGCGATGACNGTGGCCAGNCGGGAGTTGTTGTTGGGGTCGCCGCTGCCGCCGGTCTTGACGGCCACGATGATCTCNCGGGCNATCTTGGTGAAGGCCTGGGAGCGCTTGGCGTCCGCCGCGCCCTTGGTTTTCTGGATATTATGCCACTTGGAATGTCCTGACATGGTGNTATCGTTCCCTTCGTTGTGAGGTTAAGCCGCAAAGGCAAAAAATTCACCCCACAATATACCACATTTNTTGGGGNATTGCAAGGGCGCNGCCGTNTTTTTCCGCTGNCCGGCCCGGATGGAGCGGCNGGNCGGCCATGNATCCCGGCCGNACAGCACAACGAAGGGGCCCCGGGANGNTGNCCCGGGGCCTTTTGCCTNAATTTTCATATGTTGCGCCCAAAAAGNAGGGGATAATTTNCTGATNTTTGGGCAGAAAACCTTTGACGNAGNGGAAAAAGGAGGATATACTNTNNGNGNAACCTGNAANGGGTTNNCNTGAAGCGTCNNCNANGCCGCCGCCAGGGCGGCTGACCGGTGCCTNCCGGTTTTGCAACAGGCNAAAAGTGAAAGGAGAACGGATNAGAATGGATATCAANCAACGGATGCNGGAGATCGCTCAGGCCAAATANGGCCNGGAGCTGTCCCAGTGCGGCGATGAGCAGATNTACCGCGTCCTCCTCCAGCTCACNCAGGAGCTGTCCCAGGCCCGCCCCGCCCCCAAGNNGGAGNNNAANCTGTANTANTTNTCCGCNGAGTTCCTCATNGGNAAGCTNCTNNNNAACAANNTGCTGGCNCTCGGNATTTTTGACGAGGTGTCCNAGNTNNTGNCCGGGTGCGGCCGCTCCCTGTCCGCCATNGAGGACGCGGAGCCCGAGCCCTCCCTGGGCAACGGCGGNCTGGGCCGTCTGGCGGCCTGCTTCCTGGACTCCATCGCCGCCCTGGGCCTGCCCGGNGACGGCGTGGGCCTCAANTACCACTACGGCCTGTTTGAGCAGAAGCTGGAGNATAACAAGCAGANCGAGCGCCCCAACCCCTGGATCGANGANGAGAGCTGGCTCATCCCCACNGGGATCGAGTTCCAGGTNCCNTTCGGCTTCGGCCCCGTGANGGCCANGCTNTTTGACATCGCCGTCCCCGGCGCNCATACCGNTATCGCCAACCGCCTCCACCTGTTCGANGTGGAGAANCCCGCNCCCGCNCCCGAGGGCGGCATCANCTTCGACAAGNNCGACCTGCCCGCCCGGCTCACCTCCNTCCTCTANCCCGANGACAGCGACGAGGCGGGACGGCTGCTGCGGGTGTANCAGCAGTACTTCATGGTGTCCGCCGGGGCCCAGCTGGTGCTGCGNGAGCTGGANGAGCGGGGCTTNGANCCGCNNNCCATCAGCGACCANGTGGTCATCCAGATCAACGANACCCACCCCTCCATGGTCATCCCCGAGCTGGTNCGCCTGCTGACCCAGCGGGGCCTCACCATGGACGAGGCGGTGGAGCAGGTGAAGCGCNCCTGNGCCTATACCAACCACACCATTCTGGCCGAGGCGCTGGAGAAGTGGCCCATGTCCTTNATNGAGAAGGCGGCNCCCCAGCTGGTGCCCATCCTCCGGGAGCTGGANAAGCGNGCCAAGGCGGAGCANTCCGATNCCAAGGTGGCCATTATCCAGGGCGAGGGNGCNGGNGAGACCGTCCATATGGCCCATCTGGACATCCACTACGGCTATTCGGTGAACGGCGTGGCCGCNCTCCATACCGAGATCCTCAAGAGCTCNGAGCTGAAGCCCTTTGCCGACATCTACCCCGGCAAGTTCAACAACAAGACCAACGGCGTNACCCTGCGCCGCTGGCTGGAGGTNTGCAATCCCAAGCTGGCCGCCCTGCTGGACGAGTGCGTGGGCAAAGAGTGGCGCACCGANCCCACCCGGCTGAACAAGCTGATGGACTTCTACAACGANACCTCCGTGCTGGANCGGATGGTTGCCATTAAGGCGGAGAACAAGCGGATNCTGGCCGACACCCTCCGCCGGGAGCAGGGCATNGAGATGGATCCCGAGTCNGTGTTCGACATCCAGGTCAAGCGGCTCCANGAGTACAAGCGCCAGCAGATGAACGCCCTGTACGTCATCCGCAAGTATCTGGATATCAAGGCGGGNNNNATNCCNGAGNGGCCCGTCACCGTNATNTTCGGCGCCAAGGCCGCCCCGGCCTATGTGATGGCNAAGCACATCATCCACCTGATNCTGTGCCTGCGCCAGCTCATTGANAACGATCCCCAGGTNCGCCCCTGGCTGCGNGTGGTNATGGTGGAGAACTACAACGTCTCCTGGGCNGAGAAGCTCATCCCCGCCTGCGACATCTCCGAGCAGATNTCCNTNGCNTCNAANGAAGCNAGNGGCACCGGCAACATGAAGTTCATGGCCAACGGCGCGGTGACCCTGGGCACCCGGGACGGNGCCAACGTGGANATCGCCGACCTGGTGGGCCCGGACAANATCTACAGCTTCGGCGCNTCCAGCAACTGGATCATCGAGCTGTACGAGCAGAAGGCCCGGGATCCCAAGCTGGGTTACCAGTCCGAGATTTACTACCAGCGCCCGGACGTGAANCCGCTGGTGGACTTCCTGCTGGATCCTGTCCTCACCCAGTACGGCGACGCCGCCGACCTGAAGGCCCTGTGGNNCGACNTNACCGGCAAGGACTGGTTCATGTCCCTGCTGGATGTGGAGAGCTATATCTCCGCCCGGGACCGCGCCATCCACGACTACGGNGACAAGCCCTTCTGGGCCCGGAAGATGCTGGTGAACACCGCCCGGTGCGGCTTCTTCTCCAGCGACCGCACCATCGAGCAGTACGACCGGGATATCTGGCATTTGAAATGAGAAAAACGCTTCCCCCGTCCGCTGGGCAGGGGAAGCGCTTTTTTAAGAAATTTTGGAAAAATTTAAATTGCGCGCCGCCTCTCCAGGGTGTATACTATGTCCGGAAGGCGGCGTGCCGCTTTTCCAAAGTACGTAAAGGAGGAAGCATATATGCGCTACAATATCACAGGCGAGCCCATGCCCGTTGTCATCTGCGATGTGGAGGCCAACGAATCCATGATTACCGAGAAGGGCTCCATGGTCTGGATGTCCCCCAACATGGAGATGCAGACCAGTGCCGGCGGCATCGGCAAGGCCTTTGGCCGGATGTTCTCCGGTGAGTCCATGTTCCAGAATACTTACACCGCCAGGGGCGGCCCGGGCATGATCGCCTTCGCGTCCAGCTTCCCCGGCTCCATCCGGGCGGTGGACATCACTCCGGATCGCCCGGTGGTGGTGCAGAAGTCGGGCTTCCTGGCCTCCGAGCAGGGTGTTGAGCTGTCCGTGTTTTTCCAGAAGAAGGGGATGGCGGGCTTCTTCGGCGGCGAGGGCTTCATTTTGCAGAAGCTCAGCGGCCACGGCACCGCGTTTTTGGAGTTCGACGGCTCCATCGTGGAGTACGACCTCCAGCCGGGGCAGCAGATCGTCATCGACACCGGCAACCTGGCCATGATCGACGCCACCTGTACCGTGGATGTGCAGACGGTGAAGGGAGTCAAGAACGTACTGTTCGGCGGCGAGGGACTGTTCAACACCGTGGTCACCGGCCCGGGCCGGGTGGTGCTCCAGACCATGCCCATCAGCAACTTCGCCGGGGCCATCGCTTCAATGATCCCATCGAAATAAAAGAAAATCCCCGCCGCGAAAGCGGCGGGGATTTGACGTTCCGCGGAGCCGCCGCGTTGATTTTCCCGCTAAAAAATTTTTAGCATCGTTGTACCGCTCTGTGCATATACTGGCTTGTATGGGCGAAAACGTAAAGCCAATATATAGATAAGGGAGCGATCAAGATGACGGACAGAAAAGGGATCATACGAAGCGCCGAGCCCCAGCCCCAGGATGTGGACGACCTGATTTTCCTGGGGGAGACCGGCCCTGTGATCAGCCAGCGATAGACCGCAGTGACCCCGCAGCCGCGGGGTTGCGGCGGTTTTTCTGTTTTCGCCCTTTACATTTGAGTTGGGTTTCTATATAATGGGACGGAACATAATGGCAGACGCCGCGGAAGGATGAATACGCAATGCTTCAATTTGACGAATACCGGGTGAAGCTGAACAACCTGAAGCCCGACCTGGACAAGCTGGGGGAGGCCCTCGACCTGGAGAGTGCCGAGCGGGAGCTGGACGAGCTTCACGCCCAGTCCGCCGCCGACGGCTTCTGGGACAACGTGGACAAGGCCCGGAAGGTGCAGCAGCGCATCAGCAACTTGGAGGACAAGGTAAACGCCCAGGCCAAGCGGCAGAGCGCCTGGGACGATCTGATGACTTTATGCGAGATGGGCAACGAGGAGGAGGACGAGTCCCTCATCCCGGAGGTGGAGAGCGGCTATGACGCCCTCATCAAGGAGATGGAGACCGCCCGGCTGTCCACCCTCTTGTCCGGGGAGTACGACAATTCCACCGCCATCATCTCCCTCCAGGCGGGCGCGGGCGGCACCGAGGCCCAGGACTGGGCCCAGATGCTCTACCGGATGTACACCCGCTGGGCGGAGCGCCACGGCTTCACCTACTCCGTGCTGGACTATCAGGACGGGGACGAGGCGGGCATCAAGTCCGCCGCTATCCGCATCGAGGGGGACAACGCCTACGGCTATCTGAAGAGCGAACACGGCGTCCACCGCCTGGTGCGCATCTCGCCCTTCGACGCCAACGCCCGGCGGCAGACCTCCTTTGCCGCCGTGGAGGTCATGCCCGAGCTGGACGACAGCGTGGAGGTGGAGATCCGGGACGAGGACATTGAGCGCCAGGTGTACCGCTCCTCCGGCGCGGGCGGCCAGCACATCAACAAGACCTCCTCCGCCGTCCGGCTGATTCACAAGCCCACGGGCATCGTGGTGTCCTGCCAGACGGAGCGCTCCCAGTTCCAGAACGAGGAGACCTGTATGAAGATGCTGCGCTCCAAGCTGATGCAGATCAAGGAGCAGGAGCACCTGGACAAGATCTCCGACATCAAGGGCGTCCAGCTCAAGATCGAGTGGGGCAGCCAGATCCGCTCCTACGTGTTCATGCCCTACCAGCTGGTGAAGGACAACCGCACCGCCTTCGAGACGTCCAACGTCAACGGGGTGATGGACGGCGATCTGGACGGCTTCATCAACGCCTACCTCACCGCAGCCGCTACCGGCAGCTGGGCGACAAAATAATAAAAACGGCCCTCCCGCCGCAGGCGGGAGGGCCGTTTCCTTGTTTATGGATGGATGATGTTCAAAATTTCGGCGGGGATCTCCTCCTCGTAGATGCCCAGACCGTTCACCAGCTCCAGGGCGGCGTCGTCATCCAGCTCCCAGTAGGGGTTAATCCACTCTCCCGTCAGTCCGCCGGTTTTCAGCGCCGTGTCCAGATCCATACCCACCGCCTGGGTGCCGAAATACACCATGACATTCAGCGGCATATCGCTGTTCACATAGGTGTTCAGAATGTTGATGAGATTGGTTACCTTGGTCACATTGGACAGGGTAATGGTCTGCTTGGCCAGGGCGACGAGGAAAGCCCGCTGGGTGGCGGCGCGGCCGATGTCCGCGTTGGCATAGCAGTTGCGGCAGCGCACTACGCCCTCGGCCTGCCTGCCGTCCAGATGCTGATAACCCGCCGAGATGTTGATGGCCAGATCGCCGTAGGGGTCGTTATAGTGCATATCCACCGGCACGTAGAAGTCCACGCCGCCGATCTCGTTGACAATATCCCGGAAGGCCCTGGTGTTTACCGACACATAGTAGTCGATGGGCACCGCCAGCATATTGGACACGGCGGACACCATCGCGTCCACTCCGCCATAGGAGTAAACGGCGTTGATCTTTTTATAAGAGCCCTCGTAGCGCACCACCGTGTCCCGGGGGATGGAGATGAGGGAGGCGGTTTTGGCCCCGGTGTCGAACACGCCCAGCATGATGGTGTCGCTGCCGCCCTGGTCGGCAACACCCAGCAGCAGGCAGGTGTAAACCCCCTCCCGGCGGTTGAGAACCAGGCGGGTGGGATCGGGGTCGGGGTCGTCCACCCTTTCGGAGGGCTGCTCCGGCGCGCGCGTCGACTGGATGGGGCCGATGGGGAACTCCACCTGATTGGGCACCTTGGGGGCGGGGGCAAGCAGCTTCAGCGCCACGAAGCCCACCACAACAATGAGGGAGAGGACAAACAGCACGATGTACAGGCTTTTGGCCAGCCGCTGAAGGAAAGAGGGCTTGGGGCTGACCGCCCGCTTGGGTGAATTGCTCATGGAAAGGCATCCTTTCAAAAAGAGGGATTGTCGAATCCCCTCGCATTATGTCAACTTTAGGCTGCCCCCTAGTATAACGGAGTCCGGGGAAAAAAACAAGAGGGAGCACGTTAAGAAATGGTAAATAAATTGCGGGGCGCTTCCGGCTTGACTTTGGGCGATGTGCCCGCTATAATCTCCTCGGTACCATGTTTAGCCATCGTAGGCGGGGAAAACCGCCTTGCCCGCAAAAGAAAGGAACATTGATATGAAACGGATGAAATTATTGGCCTTGCCGCTGGCCTTTGCGCTGCTGCTCTCCCTGTGCGCCTGCAAACCGGCGGCGGAGAATCCCTCCAACGAGCCTTCCGAGGAGGTCACGGCTGCCGTCCTCCCCACGGAGGAGCCCACCAATGAGCCCGACGAGACCCCCAGCCTCACCGGAGATCAGGAGCCTCCTACCCGCTTCGCGGTGCTGTCCGGCCCCACCGGCGTGGGCGCGGCCAAGCTGCTGGACAGCGTGGACAACGCCCCCGACAGCCTGCACACCTTTTACTCCTACACCATCGCCACCGACAACAGTGAGCTGGTGGCAGGGTTGAGCAACGGTGAGATCGACATCGCCACCGTGGCCTCCAACGTAGCGGTGAACCTCTATAACAAGACCGACGGCGGGGTGCAGATCATCGCCCTGGGCACCCTAGGCGTACTCCACATCCTGGAGGGCAGCGGCGGCACGTCCATCAGCTCCATCGCCGATCTGGAGGGCAAGACCATCTATTCCGCCGGACAGGGCGCAAACCCGGAGTATATTTTGCGCTATTTATTGCGGGAAAACGGCCTGGAGATCGGCGAGGACGTGGAAGTGGTCTTTGCCGACGCCAGTGAGATTTCCGCCAAGCTGCTCTCCGGTGATATCGAGTATGCCATGCTCCCCGTCCCCGCCGCCACCGCCGCCATCGCCAAGGGTGAGGGCAAGGTGCGCGCCGCCATCGACGTCACCGAGGCGTGGGATGCGCTGCAAACCGGCAGCCAGGTCGTCATGACCGCTGTGGTGGCCCGCACCGACTTTGTGAAGACCTATCCTCAGAAGGTAAACGACTTCCTGGCGGACTACGAAGCTTCCATCGACTTTGTAAACAACAACGTGGATGCGGCGGCGGAGCTGGTGGCGGGCTACGGCATCACCCCCAGCGCCGGCATCGCCAAGCTGGCCATCCCCCAGTGCCACCTGGCCTTCATTTCGGGTTCGGACATGATGAGCGCTGTTTCCAGCTACTTCATGGCGCTGTACACCGTTGATCCGGCCTCGGTGGGCGGCTCCCTGCCCGACGACGGCATCTATTATGTGCCATAAAATCCTACGAACCGTCATACCCCCAGTCTTTTGGCTGGGGGTATGGCAGCTTGCGGCGTGGTGTGTGGGCCGGGACTTGCTGCTCCCCGGTCCGGCGGCGGTGGCGGCGCGGCTGCTGTCCCTGGCCGGGACGGCTGATTTCTGGCTGTCCGTGGGGGCCACGCTGGCTCGGGTGTTCCTGGGTCTCGCCTGGGGGACGGCGGCGGGGACGGCGCTGGCATTCCTCACCCATTTTTCCCCCTGGGCCGACCGGATCGTCTCCCCGGCGGTGCGGGTGGTGCGGGCCACGCCGGTGGTGTCCTTCATCCTGCTGGTGTACCTGTGGGTGGCGCGGGCCGCCATTCCCTGGGTCATCGCGGGGCTGATGGTGCTGCCGGTGGTGTGGGGCTCGCTGTCCGCGGGGCTGGGGAATCTGGACGGAAAGCTGCTGGAGCTGGCCCGCGCCTACTGCTTTTCCCGCTTCAAGACTTTGCGGCTCATCTATCTGCCCGCCCTGCGGCCCCACTTTGCCGCGGGGCTGCTCACCGCCTTTGGGCTGGCGTGGAAGTCCGGGGTGGCGGCGGAGGTTCTCTGCCCTCCGGCCCGGGCCATCGGTTCCCGCATCCAGCAGGCCAAGCTGGGGCTGGAGACGCCCGACCTGTTTGCCTGGACGCTGACCATTGTGGCGCTGTCCCTGGTGCTGGAGGGGCTGTTCCGACGGGTGCTGGAGAGGAGGCGCGGGACGTGATCAAATTACAGGATCTGACGCTGCGCTATGGGGACAAGCTGGTGCTGGATCGGTTTTCCCTGGAAATACCGGACGGCCTCACCGCGCTCAGCGGCCCTTCTGGCTGCGGCAAGACCACCCTGCTGCGGGTGATGGCGGGGCTGACGAGGCCGGAGAGCGGCACGGTGTCCGGGGTGGATCCGGCTCGGACGGCGTTTTTGTTCCAGGAGGATCGCCTGCTGCCCTGGCGCACGGCGGAGCAGCAGATCACTGACATACTCCCCCGGAGCGGTAGGGGAGAGGCGGGGCGCTGGCTGGCCTTCGCGGAACTGACCGGGGAGGGGGGCGCGTACCCCGCCGCCCTGTCCGGGGGCATGGCCCGGCGGCTGGCTCTGGCCCGGTGCGCGGCGCTGGGCGGGGAGCTGCTCCTGCTGGACGAGCCCTTCGCCGGGGTGGATCCGGAGAGGACGGCCAGGATCATGAGCCGCCTGCGGGCGCTGAACGTCCCGGCTGTGCTGGCTACCCACCAGCCCCAGGTGCTCTCGGCGTGCGACCGGGTGGTGAGCCTGGACGGGCCCCCGCTGAGACGCGTATAGTCAATCAAGAACTCGAGGTGTGTCCCATGGAATCCACGGCGCAAGAAGCAAAACCCCTTTTTACCAACCGGGACTTGACCCGGCTCATGATCCCTCTGGTCATCGAGCAGCTATTGTTGATGACGGTGGGCATGGCCGACACGATGATGGTCACCACCGCCGGGGAGGCGGTGGTCTCCGGGGTGTCCCTGGTGGACGGCATCAATATCCTGATTATCAACATTTTTTCCGCACTATCCACCGGCGGAGCGGTGGTGGTGGCCCAATACCTGGGGCGGCGGGAGCCGGAAAACGCCCGGTCGGCGGCCAAGCAGCTGCTGTATGTCGCTCTGCTGGCGGCTTTGTTCCTGATGGGAGCGGCGCTCCTGTTTCGGGAGCATATTCTGCGGCTGCTCTTCGGCAGCATCTCCCAGGAGGTCATGGATTCGGCCCTGATCTATTTCCTGCTGACGGCGGCCGCCTACCCCTTTATCGCCATCTACAACGCCGGCGCGGCCCTGTTCCGGGCCATGGGCAACAGCAAGGTGTCCATGGTCAACTCGCTGATCGTCAATCTCATCAACATCGCGGTGAACGCCGTGCTGATCTACGGCTTTGGCATGGGGGCCGCTGGGGCGGGCATCGGCACCCTGGTCTCCCGGATCGCGGCGGCGGTCATCATCGGCCTGATGATTACCCGGCCCAGCCTCCAGGTGTATGTGGAGGATCTGTTCCGGCCCAATCTCCAATGGCGGACGGTGAAGGCGATCCTGGGCATCGGGATACCCGCCGGAATTGAAAACGGTATGTTCCAGATCGGGAAGCTGCTGGTGCTGAGGCTGGTCACCTCCTTCGACGTGGGCGTGAATTTGGCCATACAGGGCTCCGCGGTGGCGGCCAACGCCATCTGCAATTCCGTTGCCAGCTGCATCAATGTTCCGGGGCAGGCGGTGGGGCTGAGCATGGTGACGGTCATCGGCCAGTGCATGGGAGCCGGAGATCACGAGCAGGCGGTGGGCTATACCAAGAAGCTGATGAAGGTGGTCTATCTCTCGATGGGTGTCTCCTGCCTGTGCCTGTTCCTGACGGCGCCGGTTTTGGTGCCCCTGTTCAACCTGACGCCGGCCACCGCCGCCATCGCCATCCAGGTGCTCCGCTGGTGCGCGGTGTTCACCATTGTGTTCTGGCCCATGTCCTTCACCCTGCCAAACGCCCTCCGGGCGGCGGGGGACGCCAAGTTTACTATGGTGGTCTCCATGCTGTCCATGTGGATCTGCCGCATCGGCATGAGCTATCTGCTGGGCCCGGTTCAGGGGCTCGGGATGGGGCTGCTGGGGGTCTGGGTGGCCATGTTCTGCGACTGGGTGGTTCGGGCCGCCCTGTTCCTGATCCGGTTCTGGCGCGGAAAGTGGAAGGAACACCAGGTGATTTGAGGCGCCGCCGGTTCGGGGCGCTGAATCGGCGCACCCAGGGCATGAAAACAGAGCCTGCCCGGGGTTGAAACGTAATGAGTGAACGGAGAAATGATATGCTGAACCAGTTTTCGAGAACGGAGCTTTTGCTTGGGAAGGATGGGATGGATCGTCTGTACCGCGCCCGGGTGGCTGTGTTCGGAATTGGCGGCGTGGGAGGGTACACAGTGGAGGCACTGGCCCGCAGCGGGGTCGGAACGCTGGATCTGATCGACAACGACCGGGTGTGCCTGACCAACATCAACCGCCAGATACTCGCCAGCCATCGGACGGTGGGGCAGTTCAAGGTGGATGTGGCCCGGGAGCGCATCCTAGACATCAACCCGGACGCGGAAGTGCATACCTACAAGACCTTCTATACACCGCAGACCGCCACGCAGTTCGATTTCTCCCAGTATGACTATATCGTGGACGCCATCGACACCATGGCCGGGAAGCTGGAGCTGGTGGAGCAGGCGCGGAGCGCGGGCGTGCCCATCATCAGCTGCATGGGAGCCGGGAACAAGATGGATCCGTCCGCGTTCGAGGTGGCGGATATTTATGAGACCTCTATGTGCCCGCTGGCCCGGATCATGCGGCGGGAGCTGAAGCGGCGGGGGATCGAAAAGCTGAAGGTGGTGTATTCCAAGGAGCCGCCGATGACGCCCATTGGCGATGTGGACGGCCCTCCCGACGCAGCGCAGGAGGGCGTCCGGCACAGGCAGACGCCCGGCAGCAACGCCTTTGTGCCGGCTGTGGCCGGCCTCATCATCGCCGGAGAGGTCATTCGGGATCTGGCCGGTGTTTTCTCTTGACTTTTCCACTTTTGTAGGTCAAAATAAGAGAGACGGTGAGTTCCAAAGGGGGAACGCATCGAAAAATTTCATATCGTATGAGGTGGAACATGACCAGGAAAATCGAGGAAATTCAGCGCCTGTGCCAGGAGAACGGTGTGCAGATGATGGACTTCAAGACCGTCGATCTCATGGGCCGCTGGCACCACATCACCATCCCGGTGGAGCGCTTCGGCGAGGACACCGTCCGCTGCGGAATCGGATTTGACGGCTCTAACTTTGGATACGCCTCCATAGAAAAAAGCGACATGGTCTTTATCCCGGATCTGGACTCCGCGCACCTGGATCCCTTCACCGCTGTGCCCACCCTGTCCATGACCGGGGACGTCATGGTGATCGGCCAGCCCGAAAACCGGCGGTTCGGCCAGTACGCCCGCAGCGTCACTCAGCGGGCCGAGGAGTATATGCGGGAGACCGGCATCGCCGACCGGGCGGTGGTTGGCCCGGAGTTTGAATTCTATGTCTTCGACAGCACGACGTTTTCCTGCTATCCGGATCACGCCTTTTTTCGGATCAACGCCGCCGAGGCGGAGTGGAACACGGATGACCCGGACGGCAGCGGCTATCAGATCGCCCACCACGACGGCTATCACGCCGCCCTGCCCCAGGACACCACCTTCGACCTGCGCAACGAGATCTGCCTGAAAATGGCGGAGTGGGGGGTGAAGGTGAAGTACCACCACCACGAGGTGGGCGGCCCCGGCCAGGTGGAGATCGAGGTGGAGCCGGAGAGTTTGACCGAGATGGCGGACAAGACCATGATCACCAAGTATCTGATCCGCAACTGCGCCATCCGAGCCGGCAAGACCGCCACCTTCATGCCCAAGCCCATCCACGGCGAGGCGGGCAATGGGATGCACGTCCATATCTGGCTGTGGAAGGACGGGAAGCCCCTGTTCTATGGCGAGAACGGCTACTCCCAGCTGTCCGACACGGCGCTGTACTTCATCGGCGGCCTGCTCAAGCACGCCGCGTCCCTGTGCGCCATCACCAACCCCACCACCAACTCCTTCAAGCGCCTGGTGCCCGGCTTCGAGGCCCCGGTGACCATCGGCTATGCCACGGCCAACCGTTCCTCCATCATCCGCATCCCGGCCTATGCCAAGACCCCGGCCCAGAAGCGCTTTGAGCTGCGCAATCCGGATGCCACCTGCAACCCGTACTACGCCTACGCCGCCATCCTGATGGCCGGCCTGGACGGCATTCAGAACAAGATCGACCCCCACGCCAACGGCTGGGGCCCCTATGATTTCAACCTGTTCAACCTCTCTGAGGAGGATAAAAAACGCATCCAGGGCCTGCCCAAGTCCCTGGGCGAGGTGCTGGACGCGCTGGAGGCCGACCACGATTACCTCACTGCCGGGGGCGTGTTCCCGCCGGAGCTGATCGACAGCTGGATCCGGCTGAAGAGGGAGGAAGAGGAGGCCGTCTCCCGCGTCCCCACCCCCGCCGAGTTCCAGCGGTACTACGCGCTGTAACAAATCGCGGGTATCAAAACAGAAAAAACGCGAGCCGCAGTGGTTTCAGCCACTGCGGCTCGCGCTTTGCGCAGGGGGATTTTTCCTCACTGCGTATAGATCTGCCGGCTGCCGCTGATGGCCTGCTCCAAATACTCGTCGATCCACCGGGAGGCGCCCTGGGCGTCTCTGGCGCGGAGGAACGAATAGAGCGTCTGGGTGCTGCTCACCAGGGCGGAGACGCCATACAAATTGCAAAACCGCACCCACAGGGCAATGACCGCGGGCTTGAAGGAATAGTAGATCAGCGGCACGATACTGTTGCCGCTCACCAGGGCCAGCTCATGCTGGAAGGCGAAGGCCGCCTCTGCCGCCTGCGGGGCGCTGTCTGCGCCGGCGAGCTGGGCCAGATGCTCCCCCAGCCGCTCCAACGCCTCGTCCGAAGCGTACAGGATGGCCCGCTCCGCCGCCAAATGCTCCAGTGCCCGGCGCACCTCCAGAATGGAGCGGATCTCGTCATGCCCCAGCACGCCCCCCTTGTACTGCATGATGGCGATCAGCGTGCTCAGGTTCCCCCGACGGCGATAATCGGCCACGCAGGTGCCCTGGCGGGGCCGCACCTCCAGAAAGCCCTGCTCGGACAGCTCGGACAGGCCGCTGTTCACCACCGTGCGGCTCACCTGCATCTGCTCGGCCAGGACCCGCTCCGGGGGAAGCTGGGCCCCCACGGGCAGTTCCCCGGACAGGATCATGCCCTGGAGCTGCTGGACAAACAGATCCTTCAGGCTGGGGGAGGAGAGCTTTGTAAATTCCATAACCTCATCTCCTTCTGGTTCTGGTCATACCACAATCACAGAGAATAGTTTATCATACATATTTGACAAAAGCAATCCCCGAAAATTGTGGATTTGACAAAAAATTTAGAAAGATTTTCGGGCAGTTGACGAAATGACAAGGAAATGATAAAATTGTAACGAAATCTGGTTCAGCCAGAGAGAGGAGAGGATACGCGATGGATCAGGTGCGGATCATTGAGGTGAAGCAGAGCGTCTTTGCCGACAATGACAAGCGGGCGGCGGAGCTTCGAGGCGAGCTGAAAGCGCGGGGCATCTTCCTGCTCAACCTCATGAGCGCCCCCGGTTCGGGCAAGACCACCACCTTGACGCGCACGGTGGAGCTGCTGAAGGACGAGATGAAGATCGGCGTGATGGAGGCGGACATCGACTCCGACGTGGACGCCCGGACGATGGCGGCGGCGGGGGTGAAGTCCATCCAGCTGCACACCGGCGGGATGTGCCACCTGGACGCCGACATGACCCGGCAGGGGCTGGACGAGCTGGTGGACGGCGACGTGGAGCTGGCCATCCTGGAGAACGTGGGCAACCTGGTGTGTCCCGCTGAGTTCGACACGGGAGCGGTGAAGAACGCCGCCATCCTGTCCGTGCCCGAGGGGGACGACAAGCCGCTGAAATACCCCCTGATGTTCCAGGTCTGCGATGTAGTGCTCGTCAATAAAATAGACGTAGCCCCCTACTTCGATTTCGACCTGGACAAGTGCAGGGAGTACATCAAAATGCGCAATCCCAAGGCTGTGGTCATCCCCATCTGCGCCAAGACCGGCGAGGGCGTGGAGCAGTGGGCGGACTGGCTGCGGGAGCAGGTCGCCGCGTGGCGAAGCTGAAAGAGAGGAGAAAGAGCATGAGCGAGACCAAATTCCCCTTGGACGAGAGCAAGCTGCCCTTTGAAATCCCCAAAACCGACCACCCCCGGGAGAAGATCGTCAAGCTGGGCAAGATGATCACCGACCGGGTGCCCGCCAAGCTCCACGGCGTCACCGGGAACGACCCGGAGTACTGGGGCCTGGCCGGGATGGTCACCGACGAGATGGCCGACGTGGCCATGAAGATGAAGGTGCGCAAGCCCAAGACCTTCGCGCAGATCCAGAAGCTCACCGGCATGGAGCCCGAGAAGCTGCAAAAGCTGCTGGACGAGATGAGCCGCATCGGCCTCATCGAGTACCACTGGGAGAACCTGGACGGCAAGAACCCCAACCACGAGAAGCGGTACGTCCTGCCCATGTTCGTGCCGGGCAGCGCGGAGTTCTTCAATATGAACCACGCTTTGATCGAGAAGCACCCGGAGGTCACCGCCTTCTTCGAGCGCATGACCTTCCTGCCCCTGGAGAAGATCACCCCCATGGTGCCCCCCGGAGGGGCGGGCATCGGTATGCACGTCATCCCGGTGGAAAAGGCCATTGAGATGGAAAACCAGTCCATCTCCATCGAGCACATCTCCCACTGGCTGAAAAAGTACGGCAAGTTCGCCGCCTCCCCCTGCTCCTGCCGCATGAGCCGCGCCAAGATGGGCGAGGGCTGCGGCGACGACCCCGAGGGCTGGTGTGTGGCCGTGGGCGACATGGCCGACTACGTGGTGGAGACCGACAAGGGCGGCCGCTACGTCACCTATGAGGAGGCGCTGGAGATCTTCCGCAAGGCGGAGGCCAACGGCTTCGTCCACCAGATCACCAACATCGACGGCGAGGAGAAAATCTTCGCCATCTGCAACTGCAATGTGAACATCTGCAACGCCCTGCGCACCAGCCAGCTCTTCAACACCCCCAACATGAGCCGTTCGGCCTACGTCGCCAAGGTGGAGGAGGACAAGTGCGTGGCCTGCGGCGGCTGCGTAGAGGTGTGCCCCGCCGGCGCGGCTAAGCTGGGCCAGAAGCTGTGTACCCAGAATGGCCCCGTCCAGTACCCCCGCCAGGAGCTGCCTGACGAGATCAAGTGGGGCCCGGAGAAGTGGTCCGTCGACTACCGGGACAAGAACCGCATCAACACCCACGAGACGGGCACCGCCCCCTGCAAGACTGCCTGTCCCGCCCACATCGCCGTCCAGGGCTATCTGAAGCTGGCGGCCCAGGGCAAGTACACCGAGGCGCTGGCGCTCATCAAGAAGGAGAACCCGTTCCCCGCCGTATGCGGTCGGGTGTGCAACCGCCGGTGCGAGGACGCCTGCACCAGAGGCACCATAGACCAGGCTGTGGCCATCGACGAGGTGAAGAAGTTCATCGCCCAGCAGGATCTGAAGGCCGAGCACCGCTTCGTGCCGGAGAAGGTCATCCCCAAGCTGGAGGGCGCGTTCAGCCAGAAGATCGCCATCATCGGCGGCGGCCCCGCCGGCCTGTCCTGCGCGTTCTACCTGGCCCTCAAGGGCTACGAGCCCACCGTGTTCGAGAAGAACCAGGAGCTGGGCGGTATGCTCCGCTACGGCATCCCCTCCTTCAAGCTGGAGAAGGACGTTATCGACGCCGAGATCGACATCATCCGCGCCCTGGGCGTGGACTTCCGCTGCGGCGTGGAGGTCGGCAAAGACCTGACCCTGGACGACCTGCGGGCCCAGGGCTACGAGGCGTTCTACATCGCCATCGGCTGTCAGCGGGGCCGTCTGCCCGGCATCCCCGGCGAGACCGCCCAGGGCGTGTACTCCGCCGTGGAGTTCCTGCGCGCGGCGGCGGAGGGCAAGGGCCTCCAGGTTCCCGGCAAGACTGTTGTGGTCGGCGGCGGCAACGTGGCCATCGACGCCGCCCGCACCGCCCACCGCAGCGGGGCGGACAGCGTCCAGATGTTCTGCCTGGAGCCGAGGGACAAAATGCCTGCCTCCCTGGAGGAGATCGCCGAGGCAGAGGACGAGGACGTCACCATCCAGTGCGGTTGGGGCCCCAAGGAAGTACTTACCGAGGGCGGCAAGGTGTCCGGCATTGTGTTCATGCGCTGCACCAGCGTGTGGGACGACCAGGGCCGCTTCGCCCCCCAGTATGACGAGCAGGATACCATCACCGTCCCCTGCGACCACGTAGTGCTGTCCATCGGCCAGAGTGTGGAGTGGGGCGAGCTGCTGGAGGGCAGCCAGGTGGAGCTGGCCCGTGGCGGCTGGGCCAAGGCCGACGCCAAGACCTACCAGACCGCCCAGCCCGACGTGTTTGTGGGCGGCGACGTGTACACCGGCCCCAAGTTCGCCATTGACGCCATTGCGGCGGGCAAGGAAGCCGCCGTGTCCCTCCACCGCTTCGTCCAGCCCAACACCAGCATGACCATCGGCCGGGATCCCCGGTATTATGTGGAGCTGGATAAGAACAACATCAAAGTGGAGCAGTACGACAACGCCCAGCGCCAGATCCCCGGCATGGACGACAGCATCGACTGGAAAAAGTCCTTCCGGGACGCCAAGCGCACCTTCACCGAGGAGCAGGTCAAGGCGGAGACCGCCCGCTGCCTGGGCTGCGGCGCGTCCATCGTGGATCCGAATAAGTGTATCGGCTGCGGCCTGTGCACCACCCGCTGTGAGTTCGACGCCATCCACCTCCACCGTGACCGCCCGGAATGCTCCACCATGATGAAGTCTGAGGATAAGATGAAGGCCATCCTGCCCAACATGGTGAAGCGGGAGATCAAGATCAAGCGGGCCGCCCGCAAGGCCAAAAAGTAAGCCATGCACGAACTGGGCATCGTGTTCCACATCATCAAGAGCGTGGAACAAGTGGCGGCGGACAACGAGCTGGAAAAAGTGAACGCCGTAGTGCTGGAGCTGGGGGAGGTGTCCGGGGTCATCCCGGACTACCTCACCGACTGCTGGAGGTGGGCGGCGGCGAAATCGGAGCTGGTGAGCGGCTCGGAGCTGAAGATCGAGACGCTGCCAGCCGTCACCCACTGCGACGGCTGCGGGCGGGACTACCCCACCGTGGCCCACGGCAAGACCTGCCCCCACTGCCAGAGCGGAAACACCTGGCTTTTGACCGGGAATGAGGTCAACATCAAGGAAATCGAAGCGTACTGACCGATCGATCTGTTCCCCCGGGTCCGAGGGGCCCATAAAATAGAGAGAAAACGCGGGCGCGAGAGCCCGCAAAGGAGGACAAAACAATGTTATTTCAAGTTTATGGCGACGGCGCGGGCTGGCAACTGCTGGGCTGGCTGCTGGTATTCACGGGGCTGATCCTGGCCAATGAGTTTTCCCGCCGGAGCAAGCTGGGCGGCATCATCTGCTTCCTGGCCGTCCCCGCCGTGCTCACGGTGTACTTCATCGCCATCTACGTCTGTGCCGCCATGGGTATGGACTGGGCGCTGAACAACCAGACCTACACCAACATGAACAGCTGGTTCCACTACGCCAAGCTGTACGCCGCTACGGCGGGCTGTATCGGCTTCATGATGCTCAAGTACAANTGGAGCATCGGCAANACNGAGTGGTTCAANGTGTTCCCCTTCNTCATCGTGGCCATCAACATCCTCATCGCNGTGGNCAGCGACTTCGAGTCCGGCNTCAGGGGCNTNATNNCCCTNNNNCAGNACGGCGACCGCTGGTGGCTGTCCAGCGAGAACGTGTGGCTGTACGGCGGCTGGTGGAACTGGGTCAACGGCATCGCNGGCATCCTCAACATCTTCTGCATGACCGGCTGGTGGGGCATCTACAGGTCCAAGAAGCATGACGATATGCTGTGGCCGGACATGACCTTCCTGTTCATCNTNGCCTACGACCTGTGGAACTTCGAGTACACCTACAACAACCTGCCCACCCACGCCTGGTACTGCGGCCTGGCCCTGCTGCTGGCCCCCACCTTTGCCAACGCCCTGTGGAACAAGGGCGGCTGGATCCAGAACCGCGCCCACACCCTGGCCATGTGGTGTATGTTNGCCCAGGTGTTCCCCCTGTTCCTGGACAACAGCCGCTTCTCCGTCATCCCNGTGCTGTANACGGACGGCGTGATGAACGCCGCTGCCCGTCCCACCGGCGCCGACCCCACCATGCAGGGCGTGGTGGCCGTGCTGGCCCTGGCGGCGAACGTGCTGGTGCTGGCCATCATCATCAAGCGNTCCATCGAGCAGAAGAAGAACCCGTACAAGAACGAGATCTTCACCGANCAGAAGGACTTCCNGCTGGCNATGGCCCGGGCGGAGAAGAAGTGATCCTNCGGGAAAACAAGCGAATCAGAAATCCNTATACNAAACAGACAGGCCGCCCATCTGGGCGGCCTGTCTTTGTCTGNTTGNANGCTGAGCTTANGCCTTTTTCTTCTTGTTGNTGTTCACGATGACGGCCGCGCCGCCTCCGCACAGCAGNACGGCCACGGCGGCNATCCCTNCCATCGCCCCTGTGTTGGAACCGTCNNNCTCTGCCTCAGCGCCGCTGGAGCCCTGGCTGGAAACCGGCGCGTCCTCCTTCACCAGCACCATGGCGGAGATGGGNGCCACCTCCGCGCTGCCGTCGGTGATGGTGGCCANNGCCTGNGTGCCCGCNTTCTCGCCGTTGACGTACACGTTCCANTTCCCCTCNGGGAGGGTGACCGTNGTGCNGGCCTCNTTGGCGTTGAAGATGACGAACAGCTCTTCCGCGGTCTCGCCGTTGATGCCGCCCTGGATGTCAAAGGCGATCACATTGGCGTCCAGGCCGTCCACCGCGGAAACNGCGGAGGCNACGTCCTCCGCCGTGGTNAGGCGGAGCGCTCCATGGGCCTTACGGAAGGCGATCAGNCCCTTGTANTANTCAAAGACCTGGGCGTANGCNTCGTCCTCCAGGTCGCCCCACTTCAGGCTGTTGACCNCGTCGCTGGAGTTGTAGCTGTTGGANTTGAAGCTCCCGTCGCTGTTCACCTTGGTGCGCAGCATCTCCTCGCCCGCCTGGAGGAAGGGGACGCCCTCCGCCGTCATGTAGACCGCGGCNGCCAGATTNTTCATGCGNATCANNTCTTCCNTGCNGGCCTCCGGCCTGGCGGTCTGGAGGTGGTCGAACAGGGTCAGNTTGTCGTGGCAGGAGGCGTAGTTGATGGTCTGGGNCGGGCTGGTNCACCAGGTNTCCGCNCCCAGGAAGCAGCGGGNGATGGNCTCCTCCATGCCGGTCTTGCCGGAGGCGTAGCCCTTGTCCAGGTCGTCAAANACGCTGCCCTTCAGGCCGTCCCGGATGGTGTCGTTGAAGTAGGCGAAGCCNGGNGTCNGNGGGGAGTTNGGCTGGGTGGCCAGGGTGTANCCCTCNTTGGTCAGGTNNGTGCCCAGCGTCCAGCCCTCGCCGTAGAAGATGACGTCGGGNTGATCCTTGTGNACNTCGGTGACGATNTCGTTGATGGTCTCGGTGTCCAGCAGGCCCACCAGGTCAAAGCGGAAGCCGTCGATGTGGTACTCGTCCGCCCAGTAGCAGACGGANTCCACGATGTNCTTCTTGACCATGGAGCGCTCGGAGGCGGTGTCGTTGCCGCAGCCGGAGCCGTTGGAGTAAGAGCCGTCGTCATTGATGCGGGAGAAATAGCCCGGTACGATCCTGTTGAAGCAGAAATTTCCCCCGTCCTGCACATGGTTGTAAACCACGTCCATGACCACGCTGATGTCGTTGTCATGGAGAGCTTTGACGGTCTGCTTCAGCTCCGCCACGCGAACCTCGCCGTTGAAGGGATCGGTGGAGTAGGAGCCCTCGGGCACGTTGTAGTTCACGGGATCGTAGCCCCAGTTGAAGCTGGCCGTGGTGTGGGTCTCGTCCACGGAGCCGAAGTCATAGATGGGCAGCAGATGCAGATGGGTCACGCCCAGCTCCTTGATGTGATCCAGGCCGGTGGACACGCCGTTCGGGGTCTTGGTGCCGGTCTCGGTCAGGCCCAGGAACTTGCCCGCGTTGGTGATGCCGGAGTTGGAATCCACGGAGAGATCCCGGATGTGCAACTCGTAAATAATGGCGTCGTTGATGGTCTCGCCCGCGTGGGGGTTGGCGTCATTTTCCCAGCCCTCGGGGTCGGTGCTGTCCAGGTCGATGACCATGGCCCGGACNCCGTTGACGCCNGTGGTTCTGGCATAGGGGTCNCAGGCCTCCCGCTTGACCCCGTCGANCACCACGGAATAGGTGTANTAGACNCCGTTCAGATCNCCGCTCTTTGTGGCGACCCAGGTGCCGTTCACGTCCGGCGTCATCTCGATCTCTTCCGTCAGATCGTCCACATAGCTCTTGCCGGACTCGAACAGCCGCANGGTNACGGACTCCGCCGTGGGCGCCCAGANCCGGAAGGTGGTGGANTCCTTGGACCACACCGCGCCCAGGTCGTCCCCGGTGTANGTNTATTCNGCTTCGAAGGCCTCGGTGGAATAGACGCTGGGGATGCTGACCTTGTATTCCGANCCGTCATANGTGATGGTNTAGCTCTTGAAGGGNTCCAGCTCCTCGGTNAGGGTCATGAGGTAGACGAACTCCTCGNCGGTNCCACCCACGCCGACGATNGGCACCTCGCCGTCCTTGCCGGAGACGGAGAAGCTGTACCACATCTCGCCCNCCAGCTCGCCGGTCATGGTNACGGTGATGGTGCCGTCNTTGTTATAGACCGCCGACTTCAGCTTGGTGCCNAGCACCNCGTCGTCGCCNTACNCCTTGGTGNAGCCCTCCACGCCGGACTCCACGTANATATGTACCGTGCCGGAGATCATTTCGGAGATGTCGATGTACTGGTCNCCGTCGAAGTCCTTNGTCCAGTCCTCCGTGCGGACGATGAAGCCCACGCTGNNNACGCCNGGGGTGACCNNCTTGGTGGCGACCATCTCNCCNTCCTCNTCNGNGAANGGGANNCCNNCGCCNTCNCCGCCNNNNTCCCANAACCACACGTCCCAGCCGTCNTAATTGCCNTCNNNCCNGTNNTAGTGNAGNTTNATGNNCAGGCNNCCAGTCCGNGTCCGCTGACGCCGCTGCNNGNNNTCGTGGNCAAAAGCGGCGTGACCAGCAGNAGCATNGCAATGAGGAATGCGCTNACTCGTTTCTTCATGTTTCTCATTCCGTCCTTTCCGACATTTTGTGGGATNCGCTGACCCATTTGGAGCGAAATCTTACGAAACTTTATTCATAGATGATCTGTTTATGCTGTAAAATCAGGACTAACAGGTTTTCGTAAAGTTTCGTTCCGCCGCATTTAGAGTACCATCTTTTTCTGATTTCGTCAAGTCATTTTATACCTTAACAGGTCTCTTTTTCTTTGGGGCGCGACGCGCGCTGGACGAGTGGTTNTGCCGCATGGCTTAATGGGAGAAATCAATCAGCCGCGCGGAGGTGAAACGCCTCCGCGCGGCTGTGAGTTCGTTTAGAGCTGGCAGGGAAGTTATTTGCCCGCGATGGACAGGCCCTCCACCAGCACGCTGGGGCTGACGAAGGCGGTAGGGGAGGGGAAGGTGGGCGGCTGAGGATCGTCGGCCACGGCGGTAATGCCTTTCAGCAGGCTGAAGAAGTTGCCGGCCACGGTGAAGGAGCGCACCGGCGCGGTCTTTTTGCCGTTCTCGATCAGGAAGCCGGCGCTTTGCAGCGAGAAGTCGCCGCTGATGGTGTTGGCCCCCGCGTGCAGGCCGCCCAAAAAGTCGATGAGTACGCCGTTTCCGGCTTTCTCCAGCAGCTGCTCCCGGGTCAGCTCGCCGCTGGCCAGGTACATGGTGAAGGGCTGGATCTCCACCTGGGCGTCATAGCTCTCCTTGGAGGCGTTGCCCGTGGTGGCCTTGCCCGCTGCCGCCGCGGTGCGCAGATTGTACAGCAGGGTGTTCAGCGTGCCGTTTTCGATGACGTTCTTGCGGCAGGTGGGGCTGCCCTCGGCGTCAAAGGGCATGGGCATGGCGCTCTTCTCATAGAAGGGGTCGTCCACCAGGGTGACGGCGGGGGAGGCGATGACCGTGCCCTCCTTGTCCTTCAGCAGGGAGAGGCCCTTCTGCGCGTTCTCGGCGGAAAAGACCTTGGCGTAGGTGCCCAGCAGCTGGGACATGGCCTTGGGGGAAAAGACCACCGGCATGGCCCCGGTAGGGGCAACCCCCGCGCCCAGGGAGGCGCGGGCCGAGTCGGCGGCCTCGCGGGCGGAGGCGTCCAGGTCGAGCTTGTCCAGCTCGCCCAGGCAGGACTTGTAGTCGTTGGCCTTTTCGCCGCCCTCTGTGCCGTCGCTGACTACGGCGCTCAGGAAAGCGCCGGCGGCGGTGTTCTCATATTGCAGATCCAGCCCGAGGGAGTTGTGAATGGCGATGCGGGTGTGCTCGGCGAAAACTTTCGTCTCGCTGCCGTCCACCACGCCGGACTGGGCATACAGGGCGTCCTGCCCGACCAGGGCGGCTTTGCGCAGGGCGTCGGCAGGCGGCAGGGGAGCGTCATTGACGGCCACAGACTGGTAGCTCTGCCCGGCGCTCACCAAAAATTCCGGCTGGTCGCTCTCCAGTACCGCGGCGTTATCGGCGGCGCGGCGCACCAGGGCGCGGGCGCTCTCCTCGCTCAAAAGCTGGGTGGAGGCGTAGCCCATCCTGCCGTCCACCAGGCAGCGCAGGCAGACCCCGCCCTCGCTGGCGTCGGAAAACTTGTTGATCTCATGGCGGAAGGCGGACACCGAGGTGCTCTCCCCCAGCTGATAGTACAGCTCATACGCTTCAATGCGCAGCGCGGCGGCCTCATCGGCCACGAACTGCCGGAATGTCTGAAAATCCATGATCGGTAAGCCCTCCTTTATCTGCCGCCCACGGTGATGGACGATACGCGGATCAGCGGCTGCCCCACGTTGGTGGGGATGGAGCCGCTGGACGAGCCGCACATCCCCTGGCCGCAGGCCAGGTCGCTGCCCACCATGTCGATCTTCTGAATGACCTCAGAGCCCTTGCCCACCAGGCTGGCCCCGCGCACCGGCTCGCAGACCTTGCCGTTGCGGATGAGATAGCCCTCGTTGACGGCGAAGTTGAACTCGCCGGTGACCGGGTTGACCGAGCCGCCGCCCATCTCCTTGGCGTACAGCCCGTACTCGATGGAGGAGATGATGTCCTCGTTTTTGTCGNTGCCGGGGGCGATGAAGGTGTTGGTCATGCGGGAGGTGGGCACGAAGCTGAAGCTCTGCCGGCGGGCGTTGCCGGTGGGCGCCATGCCCATGCGGCGGCCGTTGAATTTGTCGATCATGTAGGATTTCAGCACGCCGTTTTCGATCAGCACGTTGCGCTGGGCGGGGGTGCCCTCGTCGTCGATGTTGATGGAGCCCCAGTCGTTGGGGATGGTGCCGTCGTCGATGGCGGTGACCTTTTCGTGGGCGATCTTCTGGCCCAGCTTGCCGCAGAACTGGCTGTTGCCNTAGGCCACGCTGGAGGCCTCCAGNGAGTGGCCGCAGGCCTCGTGGAAGATGACGCCGCCGAANCCGTTGCCGATGGCCACCGGCATGACCCCNGCGGGNCAGTAGCCCGCCCCGGCCATGGTGACGGCCTGACGGGCGGCGTCCCGGCCCACGGCGAAGGGATCCACCGTGTCAAACAGCTCCATGCCCCGGCGGGCGCCGGGGCGGCAGCCGCCGGTCTGGGTCTCGCCGTTGACCTCGGCCACGGCGTTGACCATCAGCCGGGTGCGGATCTGCCGGTCCTGGGTCCACAGGCCCTCGCTGGTGGCCACCAGGATGCGGTGNTCCACATCCAGCAGGGTGCCCGTCACCTGGACGATGGCCTTGTCATAGCTGCTGGCGGCGAAGCAGGCGCCCTTCAGCAGGGCCGCCTTATCGGCGTTGGACACGCTGGTGGGGGCGACGAGGATGGGGTGGATGTCCCCGGACAGGCGCTCCCGCAGGGTGATGGACACCTCGGCTTTGCCCTCGGCCAGGGCCTCGGCGGCCCGCTGGGCGCAGCGCAGCAGACCGGCCTCGGTGGTGTCCACCGTGGTGGCCATCACGCTGCGCAGGCCCTGAAAGACCCGCACGGCGGCGCCGGCGATCTGGGCGTCNTGCACGGAATCCACCTTGCCGCCCACCAGGTTGACNGTGTGGTTCAGGGTGTCTTCCGCGAAAATCTCGGCGTAATCCGCGCCGGTGGAGGCGGCNTTTTGNAGCACGCGCTCACAAATTTCTTTTGATATCATTGGCAATTCTCCTACTTTTTTGATTTGCTCTGTTTATNCAGTATAAACGGGNCGGAGANCAAAGTCAAGGGAGGACTNANGCTTTGATCCAGCTCTCGTCCGAGGGNTTGTCCCGGAAGGCGAGGAGGCGGGCNATATCTTCNGGGGCGATGTAGCCCCCGTCCGCCGCCGCCTGGGCGATGGTGTCGAAATCGGTGAGGCTCACNTTGCGCACGTTGGNNGCGGCCAGCCGGTCNAGCCCCTTTTTCATCCCNTAGGTGAAGATGCTGGCGATGCCCAGCACCTCNNCCCCCGCNTCCCGGAGGGCCTCCACCACCTCGATGACGCTGCCGCCGGTGGAGATCAGATCCTCGATGACCACCACCTTCTGGCCCGGCTCCAGCCGGCCCTCNATCTGGTTCTGGCGGCCATGATCCTTNTGNCCGGAGCGGACATAGCCCATGGGCAGCCCCATGAGATGNCCNGTGATGGCGGCGTGGGCGATGCCNGCGGTGGAGGTGCCCATCAGGACTTCCGCGTCAGGGTACTCCCGGCGGACGGTCTCCATGAGGGCGTGCTCCACATCATTGCGCNCCTTCGGCGCGGTGAGGGTCAGCCGGTTGTCGCAGTACACCGGGCTTTTGATGCCGCTGGCCCAGGTNAAGGGNTCNTCCGGGCGGAAGAAAACCGCGNGGATCTCNAGCAGATCCTGGGCAATTTGTTTGGANATAGCGTCTGGAGTAGTCATNTNTGTCACCTTTCTTTCAATTTTTNTGGGCGTTCAGCTCCNCNTGGGCGGTAAAGAGNCCGGCGTGATAGAGCGCGCTGCCCACCGGGCAGGCCGGGATCAGCGCAAAAAAAGAACAGATCAGGNACCAGATCAGCGTTTTGGCGGAAATACGCCCCAACGNTCTGGTGTCCGATATCTGTCCGATGCGAATGTAANGGAGGTGAATACCATCGTACTCCTCCTAATGTTGTATTTTGGGAGANGCCNNAANTTTNAATACTATATCATGGCCTNTCCCATTTGTAAACCCCAATNNTATTNGNNTTCNTNTCNGNNTCTTTGGCCCGCCGCGTCTTTTGANCATCAGCGCTGTCTNNGNCGGNCNGAATCAANGCGTAACAAAATGTTTACAGAAATTTCAGCNTNGGTTTAAGTTCGTTTNGNNNTCTTNGTGTANACTNACCACAGCTTTTTCAGCANNAANGACAGAAAGGAGAGCGCTATGGATTATCGGCATGAGTGGAAGCACGAGATCAGCCGGGCCGATCTGCTGGCCCTNCGCCAGCGGCTGCGGGCNGTCNCAAGNCCNGATCCCCATGCGGTNGACGGCNAATATAAGATACGCAGCCTGTATTTNGACAACGCCGCCGACAANGCCCTGNGGGANAAGCTGGACGGCGTCAGCCGCAGGGAAAANTTCCGCATCCGCTATTATAACGGCGANACCTCCGTCATCCGCCTGGAAAAGAAGAGCAAGCTGGGCGGCCTTGGNAACAAGCANAGCGCCGGCCTCACCGCGGCCCAGGCCCAGGCCATCGCGGACGGCCGNCTNGACTGGATGCNGGNCAGNGAAGAGGAGCTGATCCGNGAGCTGTATGTCAAAATGCGNNNNCAGGGNCTNCGNCCCNNNATNATNGTNGANTACATANGGGAACCCTTTGTCTTTGGCCCAGGCAATGTCCGGGTCACCCTCGATTATGACATCCGAGCGGGCCTGCGCTGTTCGGATTTCCTTGACCCGGACTGCCCCACCATCCCCGCCGGGGACGCCCCCATGATCCTGGAGGTGAAGTGGGATCATTTTCTGCCCGATGTGATCCGGGACGCCGTCCAGCTTCCGGGGCGGCGGGTCACCGCCTTTTCAAAATACGCACAATGCCGTATCTACGGCTGAGTAAAGGAGAAAACCATTATGCCACTGACATTCAATGATATTTTCAAGTCCAGCTTTCTGGAGAACGTGTCCGCCGTCAGCCTGTTTGACATGGCGCTGGCCCTTATCCTGGCCTTTGGCCTGGGAATGTTTATCTTCCTGGTCTATCAAAAGACCTATCAGGGGGTCATGTACTCCTCCAGCTTCGGCGTCACGCTGATCGCCCTGACCATGATTACCACCGTGGTGATCCTCGCCGTGACCAGCAACGTGGTGCTGTCCCTGGGCATGGTGGGCGCGCTGTCCATCGTCCGCTTCCGCACCGCCATCAAGGAGCCGCTGGACATTGCGTTCCTGTTCTGGTCCATCGCCGTGGGCATCGTGCTGGCGGCCGGGATGATCCCGCTGGCCGTGATCGGCAGCGTCATCATCGGCGTGATCCTTCTGGTGTTCGTCAACCGGAAATCCCATTGCAATCCGTACATCGTGGTCATCCAGTGCGACGGCCACAGCAGCGAAAGCGCGGCAAGGGCTTATCTTGAGCAGATGACGGAACGCTGCGTCGTCAAGAGCAAAAGCGCCCAGAAGGGCAGCCTGGAGCTGACCATGGAGATCCGGCTGAAAAGCGATGATACGGACTTCATCAATGCGCTGTCCGAGATGGACGGCGTCAGCAGCGCGGTTCTGGTCAGCTACAACGGAGATTACATGGGGTGAGGAGGCGGCCGCGTGTCAACACACAAAAAAATTGACGTCATCTGCGTCATCGCCATCCTGCTCACGGTGGGGCTGACGGCCCTGTTCATGAGCGGCAAGGCCCTTGGCATAACCCCTATCGCAAGCGGGGAGGCCGGGGATGGGATGTTTACCGCCAATGATTTGAATGCCGGCTGGGACACCTCCTTCGCCACGAAAATCACGCTGTCCGACAGCGGCACCAAAATCAGTGGGAATGGGGCCTATGCCTATGACGGAGACGTTTATATCGTATATGCGGGCTATTATGTGCTGACCGGCGAGATGACAAACGGCAGCGTCATCATCGACACCGGCAAGACCGACAAGATATGGGTGTCCCTGGACGGGGTGACGCTCCACTGCGGCGACGGCGCGGCGATTCGGGTCGAGCAGGCGGACAAGGTGTTTCTGACGCTGGCGGACGGCACAACGAACACCATCACCTCCGGCGCGCAGTACGACGCGGAGATAATTGCCTCTGGTGTGGACGGGACGATTTATTCCCGGGACGATTTGACCATCAACGGAAGCGGTGCCCTGGTGATCGATGGGGCATACAAGCACGGCGTGGTGTGCAACGACGACCTGGTGATCGCCGGCGGGGAGATCAGTATCAGCGCCGCGCAGGACGGCATCCACGCCAACGACAGCGTGCGAATCCGGGAGGCCGCGCTCTCCATTTCCGCCGGTGATGACGGCATTACGGTGTCCAACGACGACGAGACGGCGTTTCTCTATGTGGAATCGGGCAGCATTACCATACCCGCCTGCTACGAAGGGATGGAGGCCATTGATATCACCATCGCCGGCGGAACCATTGACATCGAGGCGGAGGATGATGGGATCAACGCCAACGGGAGCGGGGACGGCTCCGTCATCCGGATCACCGGCGGCGAGCTCACAATTACGAACCCCTCCGGCCGGGACGGGGACGGGCTGGATTCCAACGGCAGTATTTACATAGAGGGCGGCAGGGTTTTCATCAGCGTTTCGGACAGCGGCGGGAACTGCGCCCTGGACTATGGGAGTGAAAACGGCGGCGAGTGTATCGTCAGCGGCGGCACCGTCATCGCCTGCGGCGGAGACATGATGGCGGAGGGCTTCGATGCCGACTCGCCCCAGGGCTTCCTGATGTACAGCACGTCGGCGGCGGCAGGCACGGAAATCAGCCTGGTGGATTCCAACGGCAGGGAGCTGCTTTCCGGGGAGATCCCCTGCGGCTTTTCCTCCGTTGTGCTCAGCGCGCCCGGACTGCGTGTGGGTGATGTCTGCACGCTTACGATTGGCGGTGAGCAAGAGCAGATCACGATTGACAACACCTCGTCCTCCGGCTTTGTGATGGCCGGGATGTTTGGGGGCGGGATGCGCGGCGGCCAGGGCTTTGCTGGCCAGGGTTCTGCCGACCGGCAGGATATGGAGCCGCCCGGAGCATCGGAAGGGGGCCCTCCCGCAAACGGTATGGCCGAATTGCCCGATGATTCCGACTTCCAGGGAAACCGGGAGCGCCCTGACGGTATGCAGCGCCCCGATGGCGCGGATATGCCAAATGGGATGGATATGCCGGATGGGGCAAATATGCCCGATGGGACGGATATACCGGATGGGGCGAATATGCCTAATGGGGCGGATATACCGGATGGGGCGAATATGCCTAATGGGGCGGATATGCCGGATGGGGCAAATATGCCCGATGGGATGGATATGCCGGATGGGGCGAGTATGCCCGAGGGCGGGGACTGGCCGGATCAAAAGGAGTTCCAAGGAATGGGCGGAAGGCGCTTTGGCTCTGATGCCGGACAAGACCGGGAGGACACGGTGCGTTCCCCGCAGCAGAATTGGGGGCAGGCGCGTCCCGAGGACGGCAGCTCATCGTCCAATCTTTCGGCAGCGACGTTTGCTTTACTCGGCATTTCCGTACTGGTTCTGCTGGCTGGCCTATTGTTCGCAATGAAGGTCAAGGTAAAATAAAGGATGCCCTGGCAGTCCATCTGCCGGGGCATCCTTTCTCTATGCGGCCATTTTACCGCACGGTTGATTCCCGAACCATTAGATTGGATGTAGTTACATAGGTTTGCACTTGGGTATTGGGGTGCCGAACGATGTCCAGCAAAAACTTTCCTGCTTGGCTGCCCATATCCCGCACGTCGATGTCTACCACCGTCAGCGGCGGCTCCATGATTTGAGAAAACGGATAGTCATCAAAGGTCATAACCGCAATCTGCCTGGGAATCTCCAGACCTCGCTCCCGGATGGCGGAGACACAGCCCAAAGCAATATAGTTGTTGGCGCACACCACCGCGTCAGGCAGCGGCTCACGGCTTAGCAGCTTGTTTGCCATCCGCAGGCCGTCTGCTGGAGTGGAATCGCCCAGCCAGATGTACTGGTCATCCAGGCACAGCCCGACATTCTCAAGCCCTTGACGAATCCCTTCCAGCCGATGGGCAGAGTTCCGGTCATGCTCCCGGCCGCCCAGGAAGGCAATCCGCTCGTAGCCCTCATGGGCCAAATGGGCAGCGGCGATGATGCCGGAGGAAATGTTGTTGATGTCGATCCAGCACACCTGGCTGTCGAACGTCGGCTTGCCCAGCACGATGTGGGGGAAGTGGGTGCGCACCAGCAGGGCGGCCAGCTGATGGGTCATGATAGACACATGAATGGCAAGGGCATCGGCGCTTCGCCGCGAGATGAATTCCTCCGCCATCTCGCAGGCGGTGGAGGGCTGCGCACCGCACAGGATCAAACGGTAGCTCCTGGCCCGCAAAGTCTCCTCCATGCCTGCGATGATTTCAAACATATGGGGGTTAGAGAATGTGATATTAGGCCCCAGGTCAGTGAGGACAATGACTGTTCGTGTGGTGCCTTTGGCAAAGATCTGGGCGCTTGCGCTAGGATAGTAGTTCAGCTCCCGGATCACCTGCCGCACCCGTTCCTGCGTCTCCTCAGAAATGCTGTAGTGGCCGTTGATGACCTTCGACACAGTGGAGATGGAGACGCCCGCGGCCCTGGCTACATCCTTGATTGTCACACCCATAACACGAGCTCCTTTCGCCGGATGGTTCCATAATAGAACAATCAGCGATGTTCGTCAATCAGTATGGCAAAACCAAACCCTGCCAATCGTCCGTTTTCCAGGCCCTCGCTCCAATACTCAGCACCAGGCAGGGGAGGCAGCTCTGCCGGCTCCGGGGAACAGTTAAGCGCCACAGCAGCAGTCTCCTCACCAAAGCTCCGGGCAAAGATCAGCAGCCCCGAATCATGCCCCGCATGGAGAACACGGAAATTTCCCCTGCGAAGCGGAGCCAGTTCATGGCGCATGGCGATGGCCCTCTGGAAGAAAGACCGCAGGGCTATATTCCTGTCCTGCCAGGGCATGGGAGCCCGGTACTCCTCCTCCAACAGACCCTGCACCCCCAGCTCGTCCCCGTAGAAAATGGTGGGCATCCCCACGAAGGACATCAAAAACAGGATAGCAAGCCGGTAGGGGCGCACATCCCCGCCGCACAGGGACAGGAAGCGGCTCACATCATGGCTGTCCAGCAGGTTGAGCTGGGCGGGGAGCAGCTGCACCCGGTAGCGCATAAGCATATTGGTGAGCCGCCCGGAAAACTCGGCGGCGCTTATGGAGCGCTCCCCGAAAAAGCGGCGGCAGTGCTTGCGGAGGTCGTAGTTCATGGTGGAGTCGAACATATCCCCGCCCAGCCAGTGGCCGGCGCTCTCCCACACCTCGCCGATGAGCAGGGCGTCCGGGTTTTTCGCCTTCACCGCCCGCCGGAAGGCCCGCCAGAACCCGTCGTCCACCTCGCTGGCCACATCCAGCCGCCAGCCGTCGATGTGGAACTCCCGCACCCAGTAGGCCCCCACTCCGGTGAAGTAGTCCCGCACTTCTGGGTTGGAGGTGTCCAGCTTGGGCATCATCCGCTCATAGCCGAAGCAGGCGTAAGAGGGATAGGTTTGCGGGTCAGCGGGGCGCACCACGGGGAATTCCAGATGATAAAACCAGTCCTTGTATTTGGACTGCTCCTGGTTGCGCACCACGTCGTCAAAGGCGAAGAAATACCAGCCGCAGTGGTTGAACACCCCGTCGATGATGACCCGGATGCCCCGTTTGTGGAACTCCTCCACCATGGCCCGGAACGCCTCGTCGCCACCGAAGCAGGGATCCACATGATAATAATCCAGCAGGTCGTACTTGTGGTACTCTCCCGCCGCGAAGATGGGGTTGAGGTAGACGCAGTTGATCCCCAGCTCCTGGAGGTATCCGGCGCTCTCCGCCACGCCCCACAGGGTGCCGCCCAGCCTGCCCTTGACAGGCACGCCGTTGTAAAGCTGCTGGGAGGGTTTTAGGGAGATGCGCTCCCGGGCGGAGGCAAAGCTGTCCGGGAAAATGTTGTACACCACCGCGTCGTGGACCCAGTCCGGCACCCGGGCGATGTCTGCCCGGTGGTTGAAGGGGAGCTTGAAGTATTCCGAGCGGTCGTCCACCAAATGGTCGGTGAACACGTCGCCGTAGTAGAGGACGGTTTCTTCCCCGTCGTCCAGCTCGAAGTAGTAGTACAGCCGCTGGTAAGGGCTGTCCAGGATAATTTGGTAGTAATCGTGGCACTGGTCGCTGAGTACCAGCTCCATGGGGGCGGGGGTGAACAGGATGGGCGTCACCCGGCAGGCGGTGTCCCCGTAATAGAGGGTACAGCGCTTCAGATCCCCTTTGGCACAGCGCAGGCGGAACACGATGTGGTTCTCGTCCAGGCCGTGGGCGTATTCCGACATGGGAATGTGCAAGATGGCGTCTAGCCTCATCCCTTCACACCTCCCGCGGTCAGTCCGGAGGTCATGTGCTTCTGGCACAGGAAGAAGATCACCAGCACCGGCAGGGACACCGTGATGGATGCGGCGGCAAACACCGGCCAGCTTCCGCTCATCTCAGTGGCCTGGAGGGCATACAGTCCCGCCGCCAGGGTGTAGTTCCGCTCCCCGGTGAGGAAGGTGGTGGCGTAGATGTACTCGTTCCACACGTAGATGAGCACCATCAGCGCCGTCACCACAATGCTGGGCTTGGCCAGGGGCAGGACGATCCGGGTCACCACCTGGAGGTTTCCCGCCCCGTCGATGCGGGCCGCCTCCTCGATCTCGGTGGGGATGGTGTCAAAGTAGCCCTTGGTGTTCCACAGGCTGAACACCGCCATGGTGCCGGTATAGACCAGGATCAGGCCGATGCGGTGGTTCACCAGCCCGAAGGAGCGCAGCAGGCGGTAAATGGCGAACATGGACAGGATGGCGGGGAAGGAGTTGAGCAGCACCAGGCACTTGAGGATGGCCCGCCGCCCGGGGAACCGCCGCCGGGAGAAGCAGTAGGCCGCCGGAATGGCCACCGTCAGGGACAGCGCCACGGTGGACGCCGCCAGCAGCACCGTGTTGCCGAACCAGGCAATGATGTCCTCGCCGAAAAACACCTGGCGGTAATTGTCCAGAGTGAATTCCTTGGGAATAAAGGAGAAATCGGAGCTGAGCAGGCTGTTCTGCCCGTTGAAAGATACGCTCAAGGCGTAGAGAATGGGGATGAGCGTCACGAAGCACAGCAGGATGAAGAACACGTTCAGCGCGGCCAGACCTATGCGCTCCCTGATTTTCTTACGGCTCATAAGTCCCCCTCCTCTCTCAGTTGGAACCGGGCGGAAAAGACAATGAGCAGGATGAAAATGATGATGGAGATGGCGGAGCTGTAGCCGTAATTATTGGTGATGAAGGCGTTCTCGTAGGCGTAGGTGAGGATGGTGTGGAAGCCGGAGCCGGTCTTGGCCCCAGTCTGCTGGGTGAGCAGATAGACCACGTCGAACTGCTTGAAGGTGGTGAACACGGTGATGATGACCGCCGGGGCGATGATGGGCTTGATGGCGGGCACGATGATATATCGGGTGCGCTGGAGCCAACTGGCCCCGTCCAGCAGGGCGCTCTCCTCATAGCTGCGGTCAATGCTCTGCATGGCTCCATCCATAATCATAATCATGAAGGGCAGCGCCAGCCACAGGTTCACCACTGTGCAGCAGAGGAATGCGGACAGGTCGGAGGACAGCCACCGGGCAGTCTCCAGCCCCAGCTTTTCCATCCACTGGTTGAGCAGGCCGAACTGGGTGTTGAACATCCCGGTCTTCCACAGCAGGATGGACACATAGCCGGGCATGGCCCAGGGGAACATGAGCAGGGTCTTGTACAGCTTGCGCAGCCGCAGCTTCTGGATGTTCAGCAGGGAGGCCAGCACAAAGGCGATGACCAGCTGGAGCACCATATTCACCACCGTCCACACGATGGTGGCCAGCAGGGCGGACAGAAACCCAGAATCGAACACAAACAGCGCCCGCAGGTAGTTGTCCAGCCCCACGATGGTGAAGTCGAACCAGTGGTATACATTCATGTTGGTGAGGGAGATGTACCCCGTATAAAAGATGGGGAACACCACCATCAGCGCGATGAGCAGCAGGGACGGCGTTGACCAGGCGTAGGAATAGAAGACCCCTTTCCTGCGTTTTTTTGCCGCCTCGGTTTTTTCCTGTTTTTTCATAAACACACCTTATCTCATGGCGGTGATGAGCTCGTTGGCCTTGGAGAGCGCGGCGTCAAAGCTCCCGTCCACGTCCTTGCCGGACAGGTTTACATCAGTCAGCAGATTGCCCACCACCGTCCACATCACGTCCATCTCCGGGATATTGGGCATGGGGACGGCGATCTCCGCGGTAGCCCGCATGGACTGCACCAGCTCGTCGTTTGCCACGGCGGGGTCGTCGTAGCACTTGGAATTGGCCGGGGCACAGCCGCTGGCCAGGGCCAGGGAGGTGCCGATGGCGGGGTCGGTGAGAGCGGCCAGCAGCTTCTTGACCGACTCCGTTTTCCCCTCGGCGGCGAATTTCAGCACATGGATGCCCTGGACGCCGGAATAGGGGGCCAGGGGCTTGCCGGTTCCGTCCACGGTGGGCATGGGGGCGATGCCCAGGTCAATGCCCGCCTCCCGGGCGGAGGGCACCATCCAGGGCCCGCCGATGGTGGCGTCCGCCTTGCCCTCCAGGAACAGGGTGTTCACCGTGCTGTACTCCGTCTCCCCCGGCATAAGGGACACAAATTGCAGATGGTAGGCCAGCGCGTCCCGCACCGCCTGCCCGTCCGGGAAGGGCGTGCCGCTCTCGTCGATGATGGAGCCGCCGAAGCCATGGATCCAGGCGACGCTGTAGTAGGCGGTGCTATGCTGCTCCACAAAGCCGTACCGGCCCCGGCCGGTGTTGCGCTCCATGTAGTCCAGCAGCTCGCCGGTGGTGGCGGGCGCCTCGTCGTCCTGCATATAGCGGCGGTTGTACATGAACAGCAGGGTCTCAAAATACAGCGGAAGCTGGTAAAGCGTGTCCTGATAGGTGGCGGCGGACAGGGTCATGGGCAGATAGTCCGCCAGGGCATCTTCGGGCAGCAGATCCGCCACAGGTGCTAATATACCCATTTCGGCGAACACGCCGATCTTGTCATGGGCAAATATGAACAGGTCAGGGGCGGCGGTGGGGTCGTTGCCCACCAGCTTGAGGGAGTCGGTGAGGCTGGTCTTTTTCTCAAAGACAATCTCCAAATCGGGGACGGCCTGGGCCAGATAGTCGGACAGCGCCTGGATCACGGCCTCCTCCTTGTCGTGCCAGATGACCAGCTGATTTGTGTCTCCGGCGGAGGCGGCGGGGCCGCCGCAGGCCGCCAATCCCAGCAGCATGACCAGGGCCAGGAGCAGTGCGGTCAATCGTTTCATCGCGATACCTCCTCGCTGAAATGGCGTTCTGCGGGTACGCGTCCGCCGCGCACCCGCAGAACAGCGGAATTATTTCTTCTTTTTCTTGGATACGGCCAGGGCCGCGCCGCCGCCCACGACCACCACGGCCGCGGCTACGCCGCCTACTACGAGGCCGGTGTTATTATTTCCGGCAGGCTCCGGCTCGGTGGAGGGGGCGGGCTCCTCGGAGGCCGCAGGCTCAGTCTCCGTAGGATCAGCCTGGACGGGCTCGCCCGCGGGCTCCTCGTAGGACACTGTGGCGTTGTCCGCGTCGGTCACCACCACCCAGATATCTTCCCCCGGTTCCACCGACAGGTCGGTGGTCTGCACAGAGCCCTCGTTGCCGTTAATGATGACGGAGTTGATCCAGCCGGGAGCTTGGATGGTGTACCAGTCCCCATCCTGAGTCAGCGCCTCGCCGGGCCAGGAGGCAAAAGCGTTGGTGCCATCCGGCGCGGACCAGGCCCACAGGCAGGGGCCGGCCCAGTCGGCGGGAACCTGGGCATGGACAGTAATGTCCTCGGCGGTCTTGTTGGGATCCTCATAGGCCAGATCGTAGCTCAGATCCTCGTAAACTGTGATCCACAGCTCCTTGCCCTCCACGGACACGTCCTCAGTCTGGACGGTTCCCTCGTTGCCGTTGACGATGATGGAGTTGATCCAGACGGGGGCCTTGCCGGTGAACCAGCCGTCGTCACCCTCCTTCAGGGCCAGACCGGGCCACACGTCAAAGGCGTTGGTGCCGTCCGGCGCAGACCAGGCCCACAGGTTGGCCGTTTTCCAGTCCAGCGGGACATAGGCGTGAACCACAAACTTTTCCACATATTCGGGGATCTCGATCCGGGCCTGGGATTCATAGGCGACCTCCGCCGCGGCATCTTCTCCAATGGTAAGCCACACCTCTTTGCCGGCTTCCACCACGATNCCCTCCGTCTGCACCGGGGCNTCCGTGTCGTTGTTGGCGTTGACGATCACGTTCTGCACAAAGCTGGGGACGTAGGNGTAGTACCAGCCGCCCTCCAGCGGCTCCAGCTCCTCGCCGGGCCAAGCGGCAAAGGCGTTGGTTCCGTCGTCCGCCCAGGCCCACAGACAGGGGGCCTCCCAGTNNTCGGGCGTCTTGACCACCACAGGAACCATNTNNTCCGCTTCGGCAGCAAACGCNGCGGATGGCAGACAGACCAGGCACAGCATCAAGGAAAGCAAAAGAGCAAATTTCTTTTTCATGGTTCTCCCTCCTGTTNTTTGTTGATATCTCTAATATATCGTTGAATAAACAGTGCGTNAACGAAAAATCGAGAAAACAGTTTCCNNCCGGAATACAGCAAAAANGGCAAAA
>JAAVHT010000011.1:0-11209 GCA_014799565.1 Clostridiales bacterium | reverse complement strand
GNTCTNTTTTTGTGCANTATNACGTAAGATTTGNTTTNNNTTANGCGGNNGCNCTTNNTTTTTNCCGNTGNCCCACAAAGCNGTCGGGAAAANGCTTTCTTATTTTCTTTACAACATGGATGGGGTGGNTCNTTACAGCNCATGATCAAAAACAAGCGAACCGCCTGCCNGGAAAGGCAGGCGGTTNNTTTTTNCCTTGNACTCNGTGCNGCAGGGTGTTCNTCTGNNNCTGAGCCGGCTGGGTCAGGCACTNGCCGGATCGGATCANATGAACCTTCCCGTCACGCTCTCCTCCGTNTGTCGGAGNTCCTCCGGCGTGCCNGCNGCCACAATGCGGCCTCCCGCTTCCCCGCCGCCGGGCCCCATGTCGATGATATAGTCGGCGCTTCGGATCACNTCCAANTCNTGTTCGATGACAATGACGGTGGCNCCGTTTTCAATCAGGGTTTGAAATACATCCAAAAGNGTCTGCACATCCAGGGGATGCAGGCCGATGGTGGGCTCGTCAAAGATAAACACCGAGTCNTNCTGNGNCCGNCCCATCTCACTGGCCAGCTTGAGACGCTGNGCCTCGCCGCCGGACAGGCTGGGCGTTTCCTCNCCCAGCGTCAGATAGCCNAGGCCCAGGTCTTGCAGNANCTTCAGCCGCTGGCTCACCAGNTTCATGTCCGCGCAGGCNTNCAGNGCCGTGCTGACGTCCATATCCATCAGNTGGGGGAGGGTGAANGCCTNGCCNNGNCGATTGCCGNTANNGGACGCGCCCCGCATCCCTGCCGTACCGGCTCCCCCGGCAGTCCGGGCAGGGGATGTCCACGTCCGGCAANAANTGNACGTCCAGGCTGATCACGCCGGTGCCGTCGCAGGTNGGACAGCGGAGACTGCCGGTATTGTAGGAAAAATCTCCCGCTTTGTACCCCAAAGCCTTGGCCTCCGCTGTCCGGGCAAAGATTTTGCGCAGCTCATCGTGAACATTGGCATAGGTGGCAACTGTGGAGCGGACATTGATGCCGATGGGGGTGGCGTCGATGAGCTTCACTTGCTTGATGCCGTCGGCCTNCACGGATAACACGTGCCCCGGCAGGGGCTGGCCCTGGGTGGCCGCCGNCAATCCNGGCACCAGNCTTTCCAGGATCAGCGTGGTCTTGCCGGAGCCGGACACGCCGGTGACTGCGGTCAGACGGCCTTTGGGTATNTCCACCTCCAGCGGCTTNACNGTNTGGATGGCNCCGGTGGACAGATGGAGNGTNCCATCGGCAAACAGATTTTCGGTACTCGCNCTCTCCCGNGCGGCGCGGGCCCTNCCGGCCAGGAAGGGGCCGATCCGGGACGCGGGATCCTGTTCCACNTCGGCAATGGNNCCCNCCGCGATGACCTGGCCCCCGCGGCTTCCCGCCTCCGGCCCCATNTCAATGAGCCAGTCCGCTTCCCGCAGAATNTGCGTGTCGTGATCCACCAGAATGACAGAGTTCCCGTCCGCCACCANGTCGTGCATCACCCCGGTGAGCCCCACGATGTTGGCNGGGTGCAGGCCGATGGACGGCTCGTCCAGCACATAGAGCACGCCGGTGGTGCGGTTGCGCACNGCCCGGGCCAGCTGCATCCGCTGNCGNTCNCCGGTGGACAGGGTGGCGGANGCCCGATCCAGGGTCAGATAGCCCAGGCCNAGATCCATCAGGCGNTTGGCCACCAGCNCAAAGGAATCGCAGATGCTCCTTGCCATGGGGCGCATNTCNTCCGGCAGGNAATCCGGCACCTCCGCGACCCAGCGGGTCAGNTCGGCAAGCGTCATCCGACAGACCTCNTCCAGCGAGAGGCCCCGCAGCTTCGGCCCGCGGGCGGTCTCGGACAGGCGGGAGCCATGGCAGTCCGGGCAGGCCTCCTGCTTGAGNAACTTCTCNACCCGCTTCATGCCTTTTTCATCCTTGACNTTGGACAGGGCGTTTTCCACCGTATAGACGGCGTTAAAATAGGTAAAATCCATCTCGCCCGCCGCGCCGCTGGTTTTGTTCTGATAGATCATGTGCTTTTTGACCGCCGGGCCGTGGAACACGATCTCTTTTTCCCCGTCGGTCAGNTCCCGNAAGGGGACGTCGGTGCGGACGCCCAAGTCCCGCGCGATGTCCTTCATNAGNGACCACATCAGCGTCTGCCATGGGCGCACAGCCCCCTCGTCAATGGTCAGGGACTCGTCGGGNACCAGGGTGGNGAGATCGACGGTGCGNACCGTTCCGGTGCCGTCGCAGGCGGGGCAGGCNCCCTGGCTGTTAAACGCCANCTCCTCNGCGGAAGGAGCGTAAAAATGCGCTCCGCATTCCGGGCAGGCCAGCTCCTGCCCCGCGGCCACCGCCAGGGTAGGGGGGAGGTAGTGCCCGTTNGGGCAGCGGTGGCTGGCCAGGCGGGAGAACATAAGNCGCAGNCTGTTNAGCAGNTCNGTNCCGGTNCCGAAGGTNCTGCGGATNCCNGGCACNCCGGGNCNCTGGTGGAGGGCCAGNGCGGCNGGGACGTACAGCACCTCGTCCACCTGNGCNNTNGNCGCCTGGGTCATNCGCCGNCGGGTATAGGTGGACAGGGATTCCAGATACCGCCGGGAGCCCTCGGCGTACAGCACCCCCAGCGCCAGCGAGGATTTCCCGGAGCCGGATACCCCCGCGATGCCTACGATTTTGCCCAGAGGCACATCCACATCAATATTTTTCAGATTGTGAACCCGCGCCCCACGGATCTTGATTCGGTCTGCCATCGTGCCCTTCCTCCTGCAGTATACTTTGCCGCCTCACTCCACCCCATTGAGGGAGGCCGGGTCAAAATTCATGGTGACCGTATCAGTGGAAAAGCTGATAAATTCGGAGATCTCAAACTCTACAACGGCAGCTTCATCCGGGAGGCCAAACACACACTGAACCTCCGTTGTCGCCCCAGGCCGAAGGTTGCGCATGGAGGTGCCGGTTTCATAACCGGGTATGTCGGAGAAAGCTGTGGCCCGCTCGATCTGTACACCATTTTGAAATGCCTTTTCCATCAAGGCAACCGCGGCGCTTGTAGTGTCATCGCTGTTGTTTGTCCATTCATACGTGATGATGATGACGGGATCCCCAGCAGAATCATTGGAGAGAAAGGCGCTCTTGATCTCAACATAATAATCTCCGAGTGTTCCCGCTCCAGCAGCCGGGACATCAGCCGATTCGACCGCCTGGCTCTGCACAGCCTCGCTTGCCCGAACATTCCTGCTCTCAGCGGGCGGCGCAGAGCTGGCCGCGCGGTCATTTTTGTCTATGGACAGGAAAATGCCAAGACCGACCACGCCAATCAGGAAAACACCCAGCATCGCCAGAATGGCAATCAGCGCCCGTACCAGACCGCTATCTTCGTCTGCTTCGGCCATCTGCCGAGGGACGAGTACGTTCAGGGCCTGCTTTAAGTAGCTCTTTGCCTGACGCTCGGGGAGCGCGTCAATGGCGGCGTCTCTCCTCCTGGGGTCTGGCTCCAGAATGACATCCTGGAAGGTTGCCGGGCCGCTCCCTACATTCGCGGTGGGGCGCGCCGCAACGGCAGCATCCTCCTCCTCGTCATCATATCGACTGATACGGACAAAGTCTACCAGAGCCAGGACGGCGCACAGCAGACACCAGGAAGCCCACACATAGAGGTCTAAATAGCTCCCGGCGCCAAAGAAGCCAGTCAGTGCGCCGACGCCATACAGGATCGCGATTGCGGCGTCTCCGCCCCGGCTCCCGCTGCTGGTGGCGAGAGCAACGATGCCGCCGGTGAACATGACCATAGCGACCACAACGCCAGCGGTGCCCGATGACTGCCCGTTCCCAGTCAGGATGTTGTAGGCCCCGGCGAAGAAGGACTGGAACACCACAAACAGACTGATGACGATAGACAGGATGCCGGAGACAATCTTCCAAACTTTCATATGACGGCCCTCTTTCTATCTAATTGTACTCGTAAAAGCGACTGCTTTCCCAAGAATTTCAATATCGTTCAATTCTTCCCTGCGGTATACAAGCGGCTCAAACGCTTGGTTGGCAGGCTCCAAAATAATCATGTCCGGATACATACGGACTTTTTTCAGCGTCGCCTCGTCCCCGATCCGCACAGCGGCAATTTGCCCGTTCTCCACCTCGGGTTGGCTGCGGATGTAAACGATGTCCCCATCATAGATACGGGCGCCGACCATGCTGTCTCCTTTGCACCGCAGGGCAAAATTCGCATTGATATGCTCCGGGACTTCGACGGTCTCATCCGCATCTTCTACAGCCAAAATCGGCTGGCCGCAGGCGATGGCTCCTACCAGGGGAACTTTGTAGGTGTGGGGCATGGGGATAATGTTGGAGGGCAGCGGGTGATGCTCATCCGCCATTAGGCTGACCGGCATATCATCGACTTTAGAAAAAATATCCTCGATGGTAGTGTTCATGCCGTCGGCCAATTTTTTTAATACTGGCAATGTAGGCACTATGGGCTGCGAGGTGTTTGGATTGATGCCCTTCTCCAGCATAGATATATAGCCGTTGGAAAGGTTGGATATTGCTGCGAATTGTCGCTGTGACAGGCTGTGTTCCAGCCTATAGCGTAAAATCAAATCACCAAGCGTCACGGCAATCCCCTCCTGCCGATTGTTTAATTTATTGTACACATCAAGGAGGGAGCTGTCAATAGCTGTGTTAAATTTTTTGAACATCCTTTCCAAGAACCGCTAAGCATGACGCAAGAAGAACTCGCTGGAACTAAGTGGAGTTAGCAGGGGAGCGATTTTAGCCATGAAAAATGGTTCGTCAAAGAACCGACCACAAAAACCCTTGTAAGAATTGCGAGGGCGCCAGGGAGAAGCGCAGGCTGCGCTTTTTTGAAGAGTTCGCTTAATCAATTAAACGTGCAGGGAAGCAGATTTTGCAATCTGAGAGGAAACAGCGGCCACGATTAAGCGGGTGGATCAGAAGGAGCCTGTGGCCGCCGCCCGCCCGAAGCGCCCAAGAACAGAAAAGCGTCAAACCCTTTTTTGGCGGCCTCCTTCAGCGCAAACACCGTATCGGAGTCATCCTTCTCACAGGACAGCATGAAGAAAGAAACCTGCTTTATGATTCAATCAAAAAGCAGGTTTCTATGGTTGTGATGAGGGGTTAAAATTGATTTGCTCTTCTGGCCTTAGGTGGCTTTCCAGTGATTAACGTGTAAAAATGCCCTGACTGTATCAAGACGCTGACGAACCGGATTTTATATCCTGGTCGATACAGAGGGCAAAGGCTTCCTTCTCTGCTTGAAACAGCAGGCTGTATTGCGGGAGGCGCTCCTTGAACAGCTCAATAAACTTCTCACGTTCCAAAAAACGCCCCTTTTCCAGGTGGAATTCGTCTGGCTGCCGCCCGAAACTCACTGCCGCCCGCTGAATCAGGTTTTGAGCAATTTCCTGTATGGCAAAGCAAACGATCTCATTCTTTTCGTAAAAATCTATCCCAAGTATCAGACCTGCCGCACGAAGCAGCGTCTGTTGTCCCACGACCAGGATAACCCGCAGCCGGTTTCCCTCTTTCGTGCTGTAGGTCAGTTCATAGTATTCTTCGTTCAAAATGATGTCCTTGATGGAAAATTTGCCGACATATTGGATTGGATATCCCAGCATTTCCTGTAAGGGGGAAATGATAATAGTTTGAATGATGGACAACTCGTCATCCAACCGCATGGGAGCCAAATCGTCGGTCCTGCCTCCGATGATAGCCCGGTCTTCAATGATAATGTGTCCAGTCAGCCACCCGGTACAAACGCCGATAAACCGCTGAACCATTTCAGTAGAAAAATCTGAACCATAAAGCAGACGTTCCAATTCCGGCAATATCTCATATCTCATCCTGTCGTGAATCTTTTTGTGGGCTGAGTAGCCAACATATCCGATTTTTTGCATATATGCTTCTTCCTCAGCAAAATGCTTGAGGGCATACGCCTTAAAATATTTAAGGCCTTGTATACAAGCAAATTTGTCCTCATGCCTTTCCACATATAAATCCATTATCTTTTGAACAATGGAAAAAAGTTGGCGGTGCGCCTGATCTATGACCTCGACACCGATACTAAAGCGATCCCGCCATTGAATTTGTTGCATAATACTTCCCTTCTTGTCTGCCGTCCGCCGGATTTCAGGCGGCAAGGGCTCGATTCAAGCGTTGATCTGAATGAGAGAAAAGGATCTCTGCTTACAGCCGCGATCAATATTAAGAAGAGAGTAATGATATCAGCAATGATACAATGATTGCGGTAGATTTCAAAAAGCCGGGCGATTGGGTCGGAAGGAAACATATTGGACAGGTATCATGAGAATAGATCATGCACCCTCATACACTCTTCCATATTCCGCGGCCCGCTATAGTATATGCTTAAAATCTGGTGTGCGTACCTCCCGGCGGCATGGCCTAACAGCTTCTGGGCGCCCTTCACGTCCGCCCCGCTGGCAATGGCCACGGTGGCTGCCGTGTACCGGAGGTCGTGTGGCCGCGCGCCCGGGCGGCCAACGCCGCAGCAATGGCTTTGGGTCATTTGAAAAGGGCGGCCAGGCTCTCGGTATAGGGGGCGCGGCAAATGCCCTTCTCGGTGACAATGCCGGTGATCAGACTGTGGTCGGTGACATCGAAGGCGGGGTTATAGCACTTTACCTCAGGCAGAGCCATGGGCTCTGCATACCATTTTTCCCGGATCTCGTCCGGATCCCGCAGCTCAATGGGGATGTGATTCCCATCGGGGCAGTTCCGGTCAATGGTGGAGGTGGGGCCCAGCACATAGAAGGGGATGCCGTAGTGCTTGGCCAAGATGGCTACGCCGCTGGTGCCGATCTTGTTGGCGGCATCGCCGTTGGCGGCCACCCGGTCGCAGCCCACGAAGCAGGCCTGCACCCAGCCGTTCTTCATGACGATGGACGCCATATTGTCACAAATCAGCGTCACGTCGATGCCCGCCTTTTGCAGCTCATAGGAGGTGAGCCGCGCGCCCTGGAGCAGGGGGCGGGTCTCGTCGGAGAACACCTTGAACGCCATGCCCCGTTCCCTGCCCAGAAACAGAGGGCCCAAGGCGGTGCCGTACCGAGAGGTGGCCAGGGGGCCGGCATTGCAGTGGGTGAGCACCCCATCGCCGTCCTTGATGAGGGTCAGGCCGTACTCCGAGATGGCTCGGCACATGGCGATGTCCTCCTCATGGATGGCCCGGCACTCTTTGCCCAGCAGCTCCAGCAGTTCGGGCACGGCTCGATTGGCGTTGGCCTTCACCACGCCCTCCATCCGCTCCAACGCCCAGCTTAGGTTCACTGCGGTGGGGCGGGAGGAGTTGAGGTATTCTTTCTGCTCATGGAACCTGGCGGCAAAGGCGGCGGTGTTGATGATATCCCACTGGCAGGCCAGGGCGTAGATGCTGTAGCCGGCGCAGATACCGATGGCTGGCGCGCCGCGAACCCGGAGGAGCTTGATGGCGTCGTACATCTCCTCCGGTGTGCGCAGAGTCAGGTATACCGTCCGATTGGGCAGCTGGGTCTGGTCAATGATGACCACGCTTTTCCCGTCATCTCCCAGGCGCACGTTGTCAATATGGGTCACTTGTTGAAGCTGGTCGAGCATAAAAACCACTCCCTGGCTATCAAATTTGGCGATCAATCGCTGAGACAGCTCCCGTCGGCCGCGGTCAGCTCCGCTTGCCGGCCAGCTTCTGGTAGAAGCCGGTCATGGAACGCAAAGTGTCTGCCTGCTCCCGGGTAATCTCCACACCGCCTCCCAGCTGGGAGACGTAGTAGTATACTTTGGCGGTCTGCTCCACCGTCTCCAGTCGATCAAAGGCGGCCAGGAGGGTGGGCCCCCAGGCAAGTGCGCCATGATTGGCCAACAGCACAGCGTTATGGCTGTGGACAAAGGGCCGCACACTTTCCGGCACCTCGTTGGTGGAGGGCATGGCGAACTCGGTGACGGGAATCTCCCCTAACCCCACCACCATCTCGGACAAATACCGCTCTTTCAGGGGGCGGCGGCAGATGGCAAAAGCTGTGGAGATGGGCGGATGCGCGTGAACCACGCTCATAACATCATCCCGCTCCCGGTAGACCATCAGGTGCATCTTGCTCTCAGAGGAGGGGCAGCGCTCCCCGTCCAGGATATTGCCCTGAAGATCGCACAAAACCAGCATCTTCGAGGTCATCCGGCCCTTGCCCACCCCGGAGGGGGTAATGAGGATCCTGTCCGGGGCTGCCCGGACAGACACGTTCCCGTCGTTGCTCACTACATAGCCTCGGTCGTAGAGCAGGCGGCAGACCTGGCAGATTTCTTCGCGGAGTTGCTCATAGCGTTCCATCAATTCACCAATCTTCCTTTTTAGATTTCTTTACCAATGTCACCTATATAGGATTTGTAAAATCCAACCAAAGCAAGGCTTACATATTGGTTTTATTTGTTTTTCGCGAGTGTATTACAAGACAGGCAAAAATGCTTTTTCGGAAAGTGTTGCGCCGCAACGGTTTCAGCAATTACAGCTGCGTCTCTTTTTGAGTGGAAACAGTCATAGGCATAGGCAGTGCAGTCGGCGGCAATCAGCAAATCAGCATCGTGTTGTTTCCTCTGTTCCGGTTTGAAAAGCAGGGCTCTCCCTTGACTTTCCGGCATCAGTATACTACAATCTCTTCTGGATGTATACTGAAATTTCAACAAGAGAGGGCCTGTGGAGCAATACTTTGATGCGCTACGGAAACGCTATGCTGATGGCATTTGAGCATTGCAGGTTGAAAAAATCCCTGAAAGATGTATAACACTTAATATTTTATTTGAAGAGGAAGAAGTATCGTGGAAGGTTTCGTACAAAGACAACACTTGGAGTACCCCGAGCTTACCATGTTCCAAATGGTCGAACGTATTGCATGTCAGTATCCAAAGGAACCCGCCTACGAATTTTACGGGCGTAAGACAAGCTATGGCTCGTTTATCAAGCGCATCGAAAGAGCGGCACGCGCCTTTATCGCCATGGGGATCAAAAGCGGCGACGTTGTCACAGTGTGTATGCCCAACGTGCCGCAGACGCTGGACTGTTTTTATGCCCTTGACCGCATCGGCGCCGTGGCCAACATGGTCCACCCGCTCTCCGCCCGCAGCGAAATATCCTTTTATTTGAATGTTTCAAAGAGCAAAGCCATACTTACCCTGGATATGTTTTACGAAAAAGTGGTGGACGCGTCTAAGGATGTAAAACAGCCTGTCACGGTGCTCACCGCGCGGATACAGGATGAGCTGAACCCTATTTTGAAGGCGGCCTATGTGCTCAAAAAGGGAAAGGAGTATCTCCGTTTCCCGGACAGGGAAAATTCTGTTTTGTGGGCGGATTTTCTGAAGAAAGGAACCAATGATATCGTTCTGCCCGAACATATTTTTGACCCTGCCAAAACCTCTGTGATCCTGTACAGCGGCGGCACCACCGGCGTACCGAAAGGGATCTGCCTTTCGGATCTCAACTTTAATGCCTGCGCCATGCAGGCACGGGAGGCCATCGGGGAGGAGTTCCGCACCGGTCTGAAAATGCTCAGCTGTATGCCCTGTTTTCACGGTTTTGGCCTGGGGATCAACCTTCACACGGTGCTGATCCATGGGGCGTGCTGCGTTTTGATGCCCACCTTCACCAATAAGAGTTACGCCTCCATGCTCATGCGGAAAAAGCCCAACTTCATCGCGGGCGTTCCCACCATTTTTGAGGCGCTGCTCCATGCTCCCGGCCTTGACAAAGCAGACCTTAGCTTCCTTCATGGGATGTTCTGCGGCGGCGACTCCCTTTCGCCGGAACTGAAGAAGAAAATCGACGCGTTTTTAAAAGATCACGGCGCTTCTATCCAGGTGCGTGAGGGCTATGGCCTCACGGAGTGCGTCACTGCCAGCTGTCTCACCCCGCGGGACGTGTACAGGGAAGGGAGCATCGGGATTCCGTTCCCCGACACGCTGTACTGCATCGTCCACCCCGGAACGGATGAGGAAGTCCCCGCCGGGGAAGAGGGTGAGATCATCCTGACCGGACCCACCCTCATGCTGGGGTATCTGAACGATCCCGACGAGACAGCCAGAACCATGAAAAAATGCTCTGACGGCAGGACATGGCTCTACACGGGCGACATTGGACGTATGGATGCTGACGGCTACGTTTACTTTGTGCGCCGCATCAAGCGCCTCATCATTACCAACGGCTATAATGTCTACCCCGGGCAGATCGAAAATATCATCGACGCCTTTCCGGATGTCTCCTATAGCTGTGTCATCGGTGTCAAGGATCCCCGCCGTATGCAGCGCGTCAAGGCGTACGTTGTACTGCGGGACGGCGTGAAAGGGGATGACGACTGCCGCCGCCGGCTGATGGAATACCTGCGGGAGCACGTTGCCAGCTACGCTTTGCCCCGCGAGATCGAGTTCCGGGACGAACTCCCCAAGACCCTGGTGGGCAAGGTGGCTTACCGCATTCTGGAGGAGGAGTCCGAGCGCGCGGGGGAGGACGCCCCGGTCAGCCGTTGAAGATAAAAGGAAGGGATATCCATGTCGAAACATAAAAGACGCTGGGGAGACCGCAAGGACGGACGCTGGATCAAGGACGTGCCCGGCCTGCAGTCAATCATGGCCCATCTGATGCCAAACCGCACCGATTGCGAGGTCTATCTCAACGAGACCTTAGACGCCACCGAACTGGTGAAGTATCTGGAAAAGAAGAACGAGGGACTTGACTATAAGATCACACTCTTTCATTGTACCATCACCGCCCTGGCCCGCATGATCCGGGAGCGTCCCCTCATGAACCGGTTCATACAGGGGCGGCGTATGTACGAGCGCTACGACATCAGTCTCAGCTTTGTGTGTAAGCGCCGCTTTGCCGACCATGCCGAGGAGTCCCTCATGGTTCTTGTTCCGAAGGATACCGATACTATCAACGAAATCAGCCGCAAGATTGTGGGTGACGTGATCGAGACGCGCAAGAGTGAGCACTCCACCGGCGGAGTGGACGCATTGCTTGACTCTTTTGCCAAGATCCCCCGCCCCCTTCTTATGCTTGTGGTTCGCATCATACGCTGGCTTGACTTCTGGGGCATCAATCCAGATTTCTTAACAGAAGGCGATCCCAACTATACCACAGTCCTGTGCAGCAACCTCGGCAGCATCAAGTGCCCCTCGGTCTATCACCATCTCAATAACTACGGAACCAACAGCATCATGGT
>JAAVHT010000010.1 GCA_014799565.1 Clostridiales bacterium | reverse complement strand
TCATGACCGACAAGAAGGCCCGCGAGGCCCATGTCGGCGGCGAAGTCCTGGCATTCGTCTGGTAAGGAGGGTTATAGGAATGTCTAGAATTGGCAGAGCTCCTATCGCCGTCCCCGCCGGCGTGGAGATCAAAATTGAGGACAACAACGTTGTCACCGTGAAGGGCCCCAAGGGCACCCTCACCCAGCAGTTCCACCCCAACATGACCATCAAGCAGGAGGGCGCTGAGCTGCACGTCACCCGTCCCAACGACCTGAAGGAGAACCGTTCTCTCCACGGCCTGACCCGCACCCTGCTCCACAACATGGTGGTGGGCGTCACCGAGGGCTTCAAGAAGACCCTGGACGTCAACGGCGTGGGCTACCGCGTCACCATGGAGGGCGGCAAGCTGGTCATGAACCTGGGTTATTCCCATCAGGTCATCATGGAGGCTCCCGAGGGCATCACCATCGAGACCCCCAGCGCCAACCAGATCGTCATCTCCGGCTTCGACAAGCAGCTGGTGGGCCAGTTCGCCGCCGAAGTCCGCGAGAAGCGTCCTCCCGAGCCCTATAAGGGCAAGGGCATCAAGTACTCTGACGAGGTCATCCGCCGCAAGGTTGGTAAGACCGGCGTCAAGAAATAATAAGGAGGTGTGCCGATTATGATTAACCGTCCCAATACCAAGGCTCAGCGCCTGCACCGTCATAAGCGCGTTCGCGGCAAGGTGTCCGGCACCCCCGAGCGTCCCCGCCTGAACGTGTTCCGCAGCGAGACCAACATCTACGCCCAGATCATCGACGATACCAAGGGTGTCACCCTGGTCTCCGCTTCTTCCCAGGAGAAGGGCTTCGAGGGCCCCGGCAGCAATTGTGAGGCCGCCAAGAAGGTGGGCGAAGCCATCGCCCAGCGCGCCAAGGACAAGGGCATCGAGGCCGTTGTGTTCGACCGCGGCGGCTACCTGTACCACGGCCGCGTGAAGGCTCTGGCCGAGGGCGCCCGCGAGGGCGGCCTGCAATTCTAAGGGAGGAGGAAACTAGAATGCCTAAATTTGAAAGAGAACCCAAAGAGTTCGTGGAGAAGATGGTCTATCTGAACCGCGTTTCCAAGACCGTCAAGGGCGGCCGTGTGGCCAAGTTCTCCGCCCTGATGGTGGTCGGCGACGAGAAGGGCCGCGTGGGCTTCGGCCTGGGCAAGGCCGCTGAAGTTGCCGAGGCCATCCGCAAGGGCATCGAGGACGCCAAGAAGAACATGGTGACCGTCACCCTGTCCGGCACCACCATCCCCCACGAGGTTATCGGCGAGTTCGGCGCCGGCCGCGTGCTCCTCAAGCCCGCTTCCAAGGGTACCGGCATCATCGCCGGCGGCCCGGTGCGTGCCGTCATGGAGGCCGTGGGCGTGTCCGACATCCGCGCCAAGTGCCTGCGCACCAACAACCCCCAGAACGTGGTGGCCGCCACCATGGAGGGGCTCAAGTCCCTGCGCAGCCCCGCTGAAGTCGCGCGCATCCGCGGTAAGAGCGTGGAAGAGATCTTAGGTTAAGGAGGCTCAAGACAATGGCTAAAACTATCGAGATCAAGCTCGTCAAGAGCCTGAACGGCCGTCTGGCCAAGCATAAGGCCACCGCCGAGGCCCTGGGCCTGCGCAAAATCGGCGACACCACCGTGCAGCCCGACAACGAGGCTACCCGCGGTAAGATCGCCCACATCGGTTACCTGCTCCAGGTGACCGAGAACGCCTAAGGAGGTGCCACATCATGAATCTGCATGAACTGTCTCCCGCCGCTGGCTCCACCCATGTGGCCAAGCGCAAGGGGCGCGGCCCCGGCACCGGCAACGGCAAGACTGCCGGCCGCGGCCACAAGGGTCAGTGGGCCCGTTCCGGCGGCGGCGTCCGCATCGGTTTCGAAGGCGGCCAGATGCCTCTGGCCCGCCGCCTGCCCAAGCGGGGCTTCAACAACATCTTCGCCAAGCGCCTGGAGGCCATCAACGTCTCCGCCTTGAACAAGTTTGAGGACGGCGCTGTGGTCAATGTTTGCGACCTGCTGGAAAAGGGTATTATTTCCAAGTGCGAGTACGGCGTCAAGATCCTGGGCAACGGCGAGCTGACCAAGAAGCTCACCGTCCGGGCCTCCGCTTTCTCCGCCTCCGCGAAGGAGAAGATCGAAAAGGCGGGCGGTACAGCGGAGGTGATCTGAGATGATCAAAACCATCCGCAACGCCTGGAAGGTGCCGGAGCTGCGGGGTAAGCTGCTGTTCACCGTGTTCGCGCTGCTGATCTTCCGGCTGGGCTCCGCTATCCCCGTGCCCTTTATCAACACCGAGCTGCTCAGCAGCTATATCGCGTCTCAGTCGGCCAGCATCTTCGGCCTGCTGAACGTGATGAGCGGCGACGCCTTTGCTCAGGCCACGGTGTTCGCGCTGTCCATCCAGCCCTATATCAACAGCTCCATCATTATCCAGCTGCTGACCATCGCCATCCCCGCCCTGGAGCGTATGTCCAAGGAGGGCGGCGAAGAGGGCAAGAAGAAGATCGCCGCCATTACCCGGTACGCCACCGTGGCGATTGCTCTGCTCCAGGCCTTTGGCTACTACACCATGATTAACTATTATGGCTTTGTCACCAAGGGAATCTGGCCCGCCATCGTGATCATCTCCGCCTTCGTGGCCGGCTCCGCCTTCCTCATGTGGCTGGGCGAGCAGATCACCGAGTTCGGCATCGGCAACGGTATCTCCATCATCCTGTTCGCCGGCATCGTGGCCCGGGGCCCCAATATGGTGTACAGCATCTGGACTGGCGTGATCAATTGGCTCAACAAGGCCAACCCCGAGAGCGCTACGGTGCTCCACCCCGCATTCATCCTGCTCATCGTACTGGGTATGCTGCTGCTGGTGACGTTCATCGTCTTTATGGATGGCGCCGAACGGCGTATCCCTGTGCAGTACGCCAAGCGGGTGGTGGGCCGGAAGATGTACGGCGGCCAGTCCAGCCATCTGCCGATCAAGCTGGCTATGTCCGGCGTGCTGCCCATCATCTTTGCCCAGTCCATCGCCTCCATCCCCGCCACCATCGGGATGTTTGTGCCGTCCGCCAGCGTCGAGGGAACCTTCTGGCACGGCTTCCTGGAAGTGTTCGACAGCCGGGGCGTGTTCTACAGCATCGTCTATTTCCTGCTGATCGTCGCGTTCAGCTATTTCTACAACACCATCCAGTTCAATCCCATTGAGGTGGCCAACAACCTGAAGAAGAACGGCGGCTTCGTGCCCGGCTTCCGGCCCGGCAAGCCCACCAGCGACTTCATCAGCAAGGTGGTCTCCCGCCTCACCCTGTTCGGCGCGCTCTATCTGGCCGTGGTAGCCCTGCTGCCCACCATCGTGGGCAACATCATGCTGCTGTCGGGCAGCAGCGCCGGCCGGAGCCTGGCCATCGGCGGCACCTCCATCATCATCGTGGTGGGCGTGGCCCTGGAGACCGTGAAGGCTCTGGAAGCTCAGCTCATGATGCGCCACTACAAGGGCTTCCTTGAGTGAGCGTTGAGGTGAGACTATGAAACTCATCATGCTCGGCGCCCCCGGCGCCGGTAAGGGAACCCAGGCCGCCATCCTCAGCGAGCGGCTGGGCATCCCCACCATTTCCACAGGAAACATCCTGCGGGCTGCCGTGAAAAACGGCACGCCCGTGGGACTCCAGGCCAAGAGCTACATGGACGCGGGCAAGCTGGTGCCCGACGAGGTCATCATCGGCATCATCGCCGAGCGCCTTGCCGAGGACGACTGCCAGGGCGGTTTCATCCTGGACGGCGTGCCCCGCACCATCGCCCAGGCGGAGGCCCTGGAGCAGGCAGGGGTCAAGTTTGACTGCGTGCTGGACATCGAAGTGCCCGACCAGGAGATCATGCGGCGCATGACCGGGCGGCGGGCCTGCACGGCCTGCGGCGCCACCTATCATGTGGAGGCCGCGCCCCCCAAGACAGAGGGCGTGTGCGACGCCTGCGGCGGCACCTTGGTTCAGCGGGACGACGATAAGCCGGAGACGGTTCAAAGCCGCCTGACGGTGTATCACGCTCAGACCGAGCCGCTGAAGGACTTCTATGCCCAGCGCGGCGTCCTCAAGACGGTCGAGAACCAGCCCACCATTGAGGCCACGGCCAAGGCCGTCGCCGACACCCTGGGCAGGTGAGGAGCATGGAGCTCATCACCCTGAAATCCCCCCGGGAGCAGGACGCCATGCGCCGTGCCGGACGGATCACCGCCGAGGCCAGGGCGCTGGCGGGCCGGATGGTGCGCCCCGGCGTCACCACCCGGGAGATTGACGACGCGGTGCGCAAGTTCATCCGCAGCAAAGGAGCCCAGCCGTCTTTCCTGAATTACAACGGCTTCACGGGTTCGGCGTGCATCTCGGTCAACGAGGTGGTCATCCACGGCATCCCATCCAAGAAGATTGTCCTCAAGGAGGGCGACATCGTCAGCATCGACGTGGGGGCCGTGATCGACGGGTTCCATGGCGACTGCGCCGCCACCTACCCCTGCGGGCAGATTTCTGACGAGGCCCAGCGCCTCATCGACGTCACCCGGCAGAGCTTCTGGGAGGGCTTCCAGTTCGCGAAAGCGGGGCAGAGGGTGTCCGACATCTCCCACGCGGTGCAGGTCTACGTGGAAAGCCACGGCTGCTCCGTGGTGCGGGATTTTGTGGGCCACGGCGTGGGCACCAAGCTCCACGAGGCCCCTGAGGTGCCCAACTTCGGGCCCGCCGGCCACGGCGTCCGCCTCCAGGCGGGCATGGCCATCGCGGTGGAGCCCATGGTGTGTGCCGGCGACTGGCACGTGAAGGTGCTGAAGGACGGCTGGACCACCGTGACGGTGGACGGCTCCCTGGCGGCCCACTACGAGAACACCATTCTCATCACGGAGAACGGCCCGGAGATCACCACTGTCACCGAGGACGGAGCCTATGTGTGATTACACAGGCTGGATCGTCCAGGCAACCGCCGGACGGGACAGAGACGGGATCTTCTGCGTGGTGGGCGTGGATCAGGAGCAGGTACGCCTGCTGCTGGCCGACGGCAAGCGCCGCAAGGTGTCCCACCCAAAGCGCAAAAAGCTGGGTCACGTAAAGGTTCTCACCAACCACCTGCACGGGTTCGACCACCCCGCCATTCAAAAGCTGAAGCAGGGCGATGCCCTGTCAGACAAGGAATTGAGAAGGGCGCTGGCCGCGTTCCGAGATCAACTGGAGGTATGACGCTTTGGCAAAAGACGACATGATCGAGTTGGAGGGCGTCGTCACCGAGGCCCTGCCTAACACCACGTTCAACGTGGANATTGGAAATGGACACATTATCCTGGCACACATCTCNGGCAAGCTGCGGATGAACTTCATCCGCATCCTGCCTGGCGATAAAGTCACGGTTCAGATGTCGCCCTACGACCTGACCCGTGGACGCATCACNTGGCGTTCTAAGTAAACTATCAACGACCTGCGCCGCCGGGGCCTTGCCTTCGGCCGCGCGGGGGCCATCAGGCCTTAACAGGAGGTTAAACGATATGAAAGTCAGACCGTCTGTCAAGCCCATGTGCGAGAAGTGCAAGATCATCAAGCGCAAGGGCAGAGTCATGGTCATTTGCGAAAACCCCAAGCACAAGCAGAGACAAGGTTAAAGGAGGGGCATAGAGTATGGCACGTATTGCCGGCATTGATCTGCCGAAGGAGAAGCGAGTCGAGATCGGACTCACCTATATTTATGGAATCGGCCGCACCAGCGCGACCAAGATCCTCAAGGAAGCGGGCATCAACCCTGACACCCGCGTCAAGGATCTGACCGACGCTGAAGAGGCCAAGCTGCGCGAGATCATCAGCCACGAGTACACCGTGGAGGGCGACCTGCGCCGCAACGTGGCGATGGACATCAAGCGCCTGACCGAGATCGGCTGCTACCGCGGCATCCGCCATCGCAAAGGCCTCCCCGTGCGCGGGCAGCGCTCCAAGACCAACGCCCGCACCCGCAAGGGTCCCAAGCGCACCGTCGCCAACAAGAAGAAGTAAGGAGGGATAAGTTCACATGGCTGCTAACAAGAAAGTTATCAAGCGCCGCCGCGAGCGCAAAAACGTGGAGAAGGGTCAGGTGCATATCCGCTCCTCCTTCAACAACACCATGATCACCGTCACCGATATGCAGGGCAACGCCCTGTCCTGGGCTTCCTCCGGTGAGATGGGCTTCCGGGGCTCCCGGAAATCCACCCCCTTCGCCGCCCAGACCGCCGCCGAGACCGCCGCCAACGCCGCCATCGACCAGTGCGGCCTGAAGAGCGTCGAGGTGTACGTCAAGGGNCCCGGCCAAGGCCGTGAGGCCGCGATCCGCGCGCTGCAGGCCGTGGGCCTGGAGGTCACCCTCATCAAGGACGTGACCCCCGTCCCCCACAACGGCTGCCGTCCGCCCAAGCGCCGCCGCGTCTGATCTGGAAGGAGGAAAACCGATATGGCTAAGAATATGCAGCCCTACCTGAAGCGCTGCCGCACGCTGGGCATCTCCCCCGCCGTCATGGGCGTGAACAAGGAGTCCAACCGGAACCCCGGCCCCCAGCGCCGCCCCAAGAAGAGCGAGTACGCGCTCCAGCTCACTGAGAAGCAGAAGGTCAAGTTCGTGTACGGCGTGCTGGAGAAGCAGTTCCGCGCCTACTACGAGAAGGCCGCCCGCATGAAGGGCAACACCGGCGACGAGCTGATGACCCTGCTGGAGCGCCGCCTGGACAACGTGGTGTTCCGTCTGGGCCTGGCCGCTACCCGCCGTGAGGCCCGCCAGCTGGTCAACCACGGCCACTTCACCGTCAACGGCAAGCGGGTGAACATCCCCTCTTACCTGATNAAGACCGGCGACGTGGTGGCCGTGCGCGACAAGAGCCGCTCCTCCGCCAAGTTCAAGAAGATCGTGGAGGACGACCGTTTTGTGGCCGCTCCCAAGTGGTTAGAGAAAAATAAGAACGCTCCGCTGGAGGGCAAGGTCATCGCCATGCCGCAGCGGGACGACATCGACTTCGACGTGGCCGTTAACCTCATCGTGGAGTTGTACTCCAAGTAATGCCGCTCCCACGGCATTCCAGACGTTTCGCCCCGCTGCGGGGCAGCGGGTCCGCCTGTGCGCGGGCCCGCCGGTAAGCGTCCGGCAGCACTCGCCAATGTAAAAGGAGGGTAACACACGAATGGTAGAAATCCAGAAGCCGCGCATCGAATGTATTGAGAACGTTGGCGACGAGTCCTACGGCAAGTACGTGGTCGAGCCGCTGGAGCGGGGATACGGCACCACCATCGGCAACTCCCTGCGCCGCATCCTGCTGTCCTCCCTGCCCGGCACGGCGGTCACCGGCATCAAGATCGCCGGTGTGCAGCATGAGTTCTCCGTGATCCCCGGGATCAAGGAGGATGTGACGGAGATCGTGCTCAACATCAAGGGCATNNTCGCCAAGCTGTANAGNGAAGGNGTCAAAACCGTCTACATCGAGGCCGCNGGCGANGGGGAAGTCACCGCCGGCGACATCAAGACGGACAGTGANGTGGAGATCCTCAACCCNNACCANCANATCGCCACCCTGGGNCCCGAGGCCTCGCTGAACATGGAGCTGACCCTGTCCCAGGGCCGGGGCTATGTCACCGCNGACCGCAANAAGCCCGCCCAGGCCGTNATCGGCCTGATCCCNGTNGACTCNGTCTACACNCCCGTNCGNAANGTGAACTACTTTGTGGAGAACACCCGCGTGGGCGACGCCACCGACTACGACAAGCTGACCCTGGAGGTGTGGACCAACGGCACCATCTCCGCCCGGGACGCGGTGTCCCTGGGCGCCCGCATCCTGGTGGATCACTTTACCCTGTTCACCGACCTGTCTGAGACCATGGGCTCTAAGGCCACGGTGGTGGAGAAGGCGGAGGCCCAGCGGGACAAGGTGCTGGAGCTGACCATCGAGGAGCTGGATCTGTCCGTGCGATCCTTTAACTGCCTGAAGCGGGCCAATATCAACACGGTGGAGGATCTGATCTCCAAGACCGAGGACGAGATGATGAAGGTGCGCAATCTGGGCCGCAAGTCTCTGGAGGAAGTCATCAACAAGCTGGCCATGATGGGCTTGTCCCTGGCCAATGATGAGAACCTGTAAAGAAGCGTGGAGAAGCGGACAGCGAGGAAGCTTGGACTGAAGCGAAGGCAAAAGCCCAGCCACCGCATAGCGGGGGCGGGTTTTGCCTGAGTCGGAGGGAAAGCGACCGAGCGCCCTGGCCGCTTCGCAGCGTGACAACAAGGTGATATAGGGGTATGTAACGTTCCTCTCTATATACATGGTGAAAGCCATGTCCCGGGAAATACTGGGTGCCTGAACGAATTTGACGGACTTCGCAAAGCGAGGTCGAAGGAGTGCTTAAAAATGGCTAAGAACCGTAAGCTGGGCCGTACCAGCGACCAGCGCCGCGCCATGCTGCGCGCCATGACCACCTATCTGCTGGAGAATGGGCAGATCAAGACCACCTACGCCCGCGCGAAGGAGGTCGCCCCCATCGCCGAGAAGATGATCACCCTGGCCAAGAAGAACGATCTGGCGGCTTACCGTCAGGCTCTGTCCTACATCACCAAGGAGGACGTGGCCAACAAGCTGTTCCACGAGATCGCCCCCAAGTATGCCGACCGCAACGGCGGCTATACCCGGGTGCTGAAGATGGGCCCCCGCCGCGGCGACGCGGCCGAGATGGCTATCATCCAGCTGGTGTAATCAGTCAAAGCTCCCCCGCCCCAGGGCGGGGGAGCTTTTTACTCGAAAAGGTGCGCTTTGAGCCGCCTGCGCCGCCATTTATGGGTGGATTTCACTATTGACTTCAGCGCATGAATGTGATAGGATTCCCACATCAATCAAGTGAATACCGTTTGATAGAGGCGCGGACGCCATGCGTACCGCGGGGCAAGGCCAGGCAGCCGCTCCGCGGGAGAGGGACGGCCGCCGAAGGTAGAGGGGCTTGCCTGAAGCTCTTCACCTGGGCCGTGGGATAACATCCCCCGGACTGTCACAAATTGTGGAGCGCTATCAATTCACCGTCCCGTTTGCGGGCGGCGGGTCTTGTCCATTGTGGGCGCTCCTATAGGAGCGCCCTTTTTTGTGGTCAGGCGGCATCTGCTTGTAAGTTAGGAGAGAAAATCATGAGAACAAAAAGAAACCGTCTGGGCCTGATCGCGCTCATTATGATGATGATCCTTGCCCTGACAAGCACCGCCTTTGCCGCCTCCGGCGATCCCACCGAGATCAGCGGCACCAAGTACATCGAGTGCCCCGACTGCGGCGCGATGGGTGTGGTGCTGTCCGACGACTGCGAGGCTGTCCCCTGTGAAACCTGCGCGGACAGCGGCTATGTGGGCTACATTCAATCCTCCAGCCGGTACTACAACACCATCTGGGCCCTGCTGCCCCCCGTCATTGCCATTGCCCTGGCCCTTATCACCAAGGAAGTGTACTCCTCCCTGTTCATCGGCATCCTGATGGGCGGGCTGCTGTACTCCAATTTCTCCTTTGAGGGCACTGTTCTGCACGCGTTCAACGACGGCATCGTGGCCTCCCTGTCTGACGGGTACAACGTGGGCATCCTCATCTTCCTGGTCATCCTAGGCGCTATCGTGTGCCTGATGAACAAGGCGGGCGGCTCCGCCGCCTTCGGGCGCTGGGCCCAGAAGAACATCAAGTCCCGGGTGGGGGCGCAGATGGCCTCCATCGTGCTGGGCTGCCTGATCTTCATCGACGACTATTTCAACTGCCTCACCGTGGGCTCCGTCATGCGGCCCATCACCGACAAGCACAACGTATCCCGGGCCAAGCTGGCCTATCTCATCGACGCCACCGCCGCCCCCGTGTGCATCATTGCCCCCATCTCCTCCTGGGCCGCCGCCGTGGCCGCCTTCGCCGAGGACGGCCAGGGCTTGAACCTGTTCATCCGCGCCATCCCGTACAACTTCTACGCCCTGTTCACCATCGTCATGATGATTGGCCTGGTGGTTATGAATGTGGACTTCGGCCCCATGGCCAAGTTCGAGAAAAACGCCGTGGAGAAGGGCGACCTGTTCTCCGGCGCAAACCCCTACGCCATGGTCACCGACGACACCGATGAGTCCAAAGGCTCCGTGCTGGATCTGGTGCTTCCCATCGTGGTGCTCGTTATCGCCTGCGTCATCGGTATGATCTACTCCGGCGGATTCTTCTCCGGGGCGGACTTCATCACCGCCTTCTCCGACTCCGACGCCTCCGTGGGCCTCATGCTGGGCTCCGCCTTTGGGCTGGTGTTCGCCATCGTCTACTACCTCATCCGCCGCTCCATGTCCTTCCGGGACATCATGGGCTGCATCCCCGAGGGGTTCAAGGCCATGGTGCCCGCCATTATGATCCTCACCTTCGCATGGTCCCTCAAGGCCATGACCGACTCCCTGGGCGCGAAATACTTCGTGCGCGACTTCGTCCGCACCGCCTCCGGCATCCAGGTGCTGCTGCCCGTCATCGTGTTCGTGGTGGGCTGCCTGCTGGCCTTTGCCACCGGCACCTCCTGGGGCACCTTCGGCATCCTCATCCCCATCGTCCAGAACGTGTTCACCATGGACAACCCCCTGGCCATTATCTGCATCTCCGCCTGTATGGCCGGCGCGGTGTGCGGCGACCACTGCTCCCCCATCTCCGACACCACCATCATGGCCTCCGCCGGCGCTCAGTGCGACCACGTCAACCACGTGTCCACCCAGCTGCCCTACGCCATCTCCTGCGCGGTGATCGCGGGTGTTACATACCTCATCGCGGGCGTGCTGGCCTTCGTGGGCGCGCCGGGGCTCATCGCCCTGCCCATTGGCGGGCTGCTCATGGTTGGGTTCCTGTTTGTGATGAAAAAGCGGAACGCGTAATATACAAAGCCCCCGCCGTTGGCGGGGGCTTTGCTGTGCAACGTTGACTTCGTCGGCGCAAGCTTCATATCCCTCGCTTCCGCCTATGGCGAAAGCTCGCTCATTCCGCTGCGCCTCCTCTCCCCACAAAGCCAACGGACGGCTTTGTGGGGGCCCCTGTGAGAAAAAATCCCCCAACTGGGGGATTTTTTCTTGCACGCAAACCGGCAACTCCGGGGCTGTTATCCCTCCCTTGTGGGAGGGATAAAAAATGCAACAAACTGAAACGTACAAATTCAATCTCATCGAAGCGTCCGACAAGTTCTTGCCCGCGCCGCTCAACGAGAACATGGAAAAGGTGGAGGCCCAGTTGGACGCTGCCCGGGCCGAGGCCGCCGCTGGGGACGCCGCGCTGGACGCGCGCGTCTCCGTGCTGGAAACCCACAAGATGGTGACGGGCTACCACGCGGGCAGCGGGTTCGTGGATCTGGGGTTTACCCCCATAGCGGTCTTTGTCACCAGCGACAACGGAGTAGGCTTCGCCTGCCCCACCCGCGGGATGGCCATGGGCCTGAGTATTCAGGAGGGCGGCTTCAACCATAGCGGCGGCTATCAAAACTGCCACTACGTGGCCTTCGTCTGAATGGACGGCAAAAGGCCCCCCGGCGCTGCCGGGGGCCTTTCTAATGTGCGGTCTTTGCCTGAGCGGACAGGGAAAGGTCGCCGTTGAGCAAAAAACATAGAGAGGGCCCCCCGGAAATCCGGGGGGCCCTTCTTCTCCGCTTTGCGCTTCTTCAAAGCCGACCGTTAAGTCGGAAGGAGACAAATTGGATTTGCCGGGGATTAGGACTCGTTCTGATCCCAGCAGACGAAGATCTGGGTGACGGTCAGGCCATCCTCAGCCACAACCGCGGCCACGCGCACGGGAGTGCCGGTGACGGGGTTGATGGAGCCGGCCGCGTTCAGGGTAGCCAGATCAGTGATGCCAGGCCAGACGTAACCGTTGCTGGTGCCGCCAATCAGCGGGCTGTTGGCCGCGTTCAGGTTGGTCACGTTGGCGCCCTGCACCTTCAGGAACTCGGAGTCAGCAACCGTGCTGCCGCTGTTGCACCACTCGAAGGTGGCGGTCAGGGCGTCGCGGGTGGTGGTTCGGTAAATCACGGTGCTGGTGGGCGTGTTAGCCGTGCCGGGAGCGGTGAGGGCCTGGTTCACGCCGTCAATCTTGAGGCTGCCCAAGCTCCGCAGAGTGGCATCGAAGTTGCTGTGGGTACCGGTGGTCAGCTTGAAGGTGGCGGTGTAAACGTCCTTGCCGTCGCTGGCCTTGCCAATGGAGTTGCCCAGGGTCAGGAAGGAGTCATTGTACACGGTGTTGGTAGCGGTAGCAGCGGCACTATAGGGAGCGTTGGTCAGCCACACCTTGCGGCCATTGCCCTGCATATCGTACACGGTGTACTCATAGATCATGGTGCCCTCGTGAGAGCTGACCAGGCTGTAGTGCGGGTCGCCCATGAAGTAGTCGGTGCTGGTGCTCTTGTCGAAGGTCACAGCGGCCTTGGGCAGGATGACCACGGACACCCGCTCAGCGGTCTTGCCGGACTGGTTGAACACGTCGGGCGCCTTCATGAAGTAGGTCTCGGCGGCGTAGGGGATATCCTCGCCATCGGTGATAGAGGTGGGCGTGCCTTCATAGCTGGTGTACCAAGTGGTCACCCCGTCGGTGACGGTATTAGCGGGATTCAGGTGGATGGTGGCGCTCTTGGCCTCGTTCTTCGTCACCAGGTCGCTGATGCCGTTGTAGACCTCGGGCACGCAGCTGTCCTCGCCGTAGCCGCTGACCAGGATGATCCTGGTGTCCTCGGTGAGGTACAGGTTGCTGTCGGCGGCAGCGCCGTCAACACCGGTCTCCTCGGTCTGCACCGCGCCCAGGGTCATTTCGGTCCAGCCGATGTAGATGTCCCGCATCATGCCGTTGCTGGTAGCGCCGGTGACATAGATCCTGTTCTGGCCGGTGACCTCGCTCATGGCGCGGATCACGCCCAGACGGGCCATGTTGTTGGCGTAGTCCTTCTGGTTGATAACATCGGCGGTCAGGTTGTCATCCACCAGGCCCTCACTGTAGGTGAAGCCGGCGTAGCCCATATACTGGTTCAGGCCGTTGACCTTGCCGCCGGAGATCACGCTGTCACGGAAGGGCACGTGCAGTTCGTCGGTGCCGGTGATGTCCGTGAGTACGCGGGAGGTCTGAGTGGCGTCCCAGGTGTAGTAGCGGCTGACCTCGCGGGTCTCCATCTTGCCATCCAGCGTGACGCCGGTCAGGTAGTACTTGAAGGTGGAGGAGCTGGTCTTCTGCTCGTAATCCAGGTAGGTGCCGTAGAAGAAGTCATTCGGGAAGGCACGCTCAGCGCCCAGGTAATTGCCGGCGTAGTCCAGATAGAACTTGTAGCTGGCGAAGTTGTAGCTCTCAACGTACTTGCCGTCGGGGGTGACGGGGTTGGTGGGAGCAACGGACTGGGGCAGGGCGTACTCGGGCATCACGGTGGCGCTGGGCGTGTTGGTGAGCACCACGGTGTTATAGAACTGGGAGCGGTTCAGGGTCTTGATCTCGCCGTTCACGTTCAGGGTCACGGTGCCCAGGTCGACGTTGTAGGCGATGACGGTGCCGGTCACGAAGTTGTCCACCTTGTTCAGCAGGAACCAGGAGACCTCATCAGCGCTGCCATTGATGGCGGCCACCTCAGTGGTGCTGAGGGTCGCGCGGTTGGTGGTGCCGTTGATGTGGATGCCCATCTCGTAGTCGCCCAGGGTGGTGGTGGAATCATGCACCAGGGCGGCCTGCGCGAGGATGCCGGTGGACACGGTGCCAACGGTGGCCACGTTGCCGGTGCTGATGAACTTGGGAGTGCCGGTAGATCTCACATCCACGAACGGGCTGGCGTCGGTGGTCCGCTTGTTGTTGGCGTCGCCGTTATCCACAGGCATGGCCACGGTGGGAATGCCGCGGACAGCGTTGGACTCAGTGACGCGAGAGGTCTCGATGTTCAGGGGGATGACCACGTCCAGGGCCTTGTTGTCGCTGTTGGAGATCAGCGCGTACAGCCTCACAGGGCTCTTGTTGGTGGAAGCGTCGCCAGCAGTACCGTCCACGGCCACGCCGTCGCCATAGGTACCGGCGGTGACAGAGGAGCCGGACCGGCCGAAGTAGTTGTTGAACACGGCCTTGGTGTCGCCGTTCACGGTGAAGCCGGCGGAAGCGGCCGCGGCGCCCAGGGTGGTGGGGACGTTCGGGGTGTTGACCACCAGGGTGTCGTCTTTACCCAGCTCCACGACCTTGGTCAAGGTGGCCCAGTCATAGTGGGCGTACACGTCCTTGTTGCTGAAGTGGCCAAGGGCGGTGCCGGTGCCGTCACAGTAATACAGGTGAACCTCGTGGGCCAGCAGGTCGATGCCGGTCACCAGGTTGTAAGCCACGTTGGCGCTGGCGGGAACGACAGCGTTGTTGGTCGTCTCCAGGACGGTGCCCTTCCAGGCGTAGGCGCTGTAGGGGGCAGCGGCCACGGTAGCGCCGGAAGCATCTTCGGTGGACACGCCAGAGTAGCCCAGGATGGTCTTGGCCTCGCCGGTGTCCTGGTTACCGATAACGATACCGGTGGTCTCGTTCAGACCGAAGTTCTGCTTAGCCAGGCTGGGGTTGGGAACGGGGTTGACGGTGGTGCCGGTGATGGGCACGCCGATGTACGGATTGTACATACCCAGCTCATAGCGAACCTGGGGCAGACGGGCGGCCTTCCACACCATCTGAGCCACGACCTCACGGGCGGAGTTCATGGCCAGGGTGTTGGCATAGTGGGTGGAGTTGATCTCGTTCAGAATGCCGAGCCGCTGGGCATCGGTGGCCACGTTGATCTGCCAGGTAGCGCCGGTGTACTCGCCGTTCTGGCCGTAGCCCACGGCGCGCAGCACCATGGCCAGGGTCTCAAAGCCGGTAACATAACCGTTGGGGTTGAACTTACCGTTGTAGCCCTTGATGAGGCCCTTGTCGTAGCAGAAGCCCACGTAGCCGGCGTACCAGTCGTTCTCGGTCACGTCGCTGAAGTGGGTGGCCATCGGGATGTACAGGTCCTTCTGCTTGTCTTCCACGTCGCCGGACACCAGGCGGTACATCATGGCCGCGACTTCGCTGCGCATGATAGAGGCCTGGGGCTTGAAGTTGCCGTTGTCGCCGCGGAAAATGCCCATGCCGGACAGAACATCCACGGCCACGACAAACTCGTCCAGCACATTCTCGCCATCGGGATAAACGTCGGTGGCGTTCTTGGTTACGGCGGCATTGGCGGAGACCATCAGGGAGAAGGCCATGACCATCGCCAGAACCAAGGCGAGGAACTTTTTCAAGTTTCTCATTGGATTTGTTTCCTCCTTTTAATATTTTGCCTAAAATTCGACACGTTTTGACGGTGAAATGAGAGGATAAGTCATCCTCTCAAAGGCCGGGACGTGCCGGAAAAGCCGCCGTCCGCCCGTTCAGACGCACTTTTTTGACGCAAATAATAGGATGTTTTCTCCCCTCACACAGCGGGGAGGGGGGCGGAGGAGCCAGGGCCCGTCCCCGCCCGTAAGCCCCAGAGGCCCCGGCACAAGGTCTGGGAGCGCGGAGATTGGAGAAAACAATACCTTGTATATAAATGTCGAAATTTGAAAAAAACCGGGCCAACCCACCCCCCCGGGGCACGAAAACAGGCAACTGCTGCCATTGTTACAGTTGTGTTACACTTGAGCTTGACCCATTGACTTTTGGCGGCGGGAGTTGTTATAATGACCCCAGCCTGAAGCGAGACACTTGGCCGAGGCGAGAGGATGACTTATCCTGACAAACCTCGGAAAAGTGCCCAGATTCCGGCAAAAATAAACAAGGAGGAAACAAATCCAATGAGAAACTTGAAAAAGTTCCTCGCGTTGGTTCTGGCGATGATGATGGCCTTCTCCCTGATGGTCACCGTTAACGCCGCCAACGAGGCGGACAATGGCAGCAATCAGTATAATGATAAGCAGACCATTTCCGCAGAGTTCGAGGAAGCCGTTGACGTCCTGTATGGCATGGGCGTCATGACCGGCGACTACGGCGCCTTCAAGGGCGACCAGCCCGTCATGCGTTCCGAGATGGCCGCCATCCTGTACCGCGTGATGACCGGCGACACCAACCAGCTGAAGAATGTGCTGTACGCCGACATCGCGGCCAGCCGCTTCTACGACGTGACCGCCGACAGCTGGTTCGCCCCCTACATCGGCTGGTGCTACGACGCCGGCATCATGGTGGGCTCCAACGGCTACTTCCGTCCCACCGCCAACGTGACCGGCTATGAGACCCTGGTCATGGTTCTGCGCGCCATGGGCTACGGCAAGAACGGCGAGTACACCGGCCTCGGCTGGAACGTCAACGCCTCCGCCAGCGGCACCCAGGTGGGTCTGCTGAAGGACGTGAACAACTCCAGCTACTCCAACACCCTGGCTCAGAACACCCGCCGCGACGTGGTGGCCAGCATCGTGTTCCAGGGCCTCCAGCTCCCCACCGTGACTTGGACCCCCTCCCTGGGCTATAACAAGTACGATGGCGTGGCCGTGGCCAACAGCACCAACCGCCTGAACCCCTCCCTGGGTGAGACTTACTTCGGCCTGACCTGCGCCTACGGTGTCGTGGTCGGCAACCAGGCCACCGGCGAGTCCGTCACCAAGATCGGCTTCACAAGGGCCCCCGGTAAGGGCACCGTGAACTACGGCGAGCAGTATCTCGTTGGCCCCGCCGCTTACAGCTATGGTTCCTACGCCGAGTATGACGCCGACCTGGCGATCTGGGGCGGCGCTGCCAACGGCGCTCCCGACGTCAAGACCGCGTCCAACGTGACCGGGAACTTTGCCTGGAGCACCGACCTGTCCCTGTTCAACCACGCGGTCAAGGTGTGGTTCGACTGGAACAGCACCAAGACCTACGCCCTGTATGACGAGGCCACCGCTACCGCCATCGTTACCACTCCCCAGGCCACCGATACCAACATCACCCCGGCTCTCCTGGCTGGTCTGGCTGACGGCAATGCTGACCCCGACAACAACTGGGATACGACCACGCTGTATAACGGCGGCGTCGCCTTCTTCAACTACTCCTTCGCGGCCATGACCCTGGAGAACCGCGCTGCCAACGCCGGCGCGACCTACACCACCGCCGTCAGCGGCTCCGCCCGGAATGGCAATGCGATCTCCGCGGTCAGCCCCATCAAGGAGACCAACGACAGCACCGGCAGCAGCCAGGGCCTGTACCTGCTGATCTCCAACAACAGCAGCAAGACCATCGACGTGGTCATCTCCCTGGATCTGACCATGAGCGAGGTCGTGCAGGCCAACACCACCACCGCTCCCCTGAGCGTGGGCGTGCTGGCTAACAACCAGGTCGCCACCACCAAGGGCGGCAACATCTACTTCGGTGTCTCCAACGACTACGGCAAGCTGGCTGCCAGCGGCGCTACCGGCGCGGACACCAACTATGTCTCCCTGCTGCAGAAGAACCTGCTGAACACCACTGAGGCGGCCCAGAAGATGGGCACCAAGGTTGCCGCTATTGAGATCACCGGCACCAACACCGGCGTGCCCGCCACTCCCGGCACCGCTGGCGACGCCAGCAATGCTGGCACCAACTTCGACTCTACCTTCTACTATCAGCTGACTCAGCCCCAGTACTTCAAGACCGCCAAGGTGATCAAGATCGACACCGCCAACAACGACGTGTACCTGGAGGACGGCAGCAAGCTGCACCAGTCCGTCTTTGCTGAGGCGACTGACGAGGGCTTCATCAAGAACGACGTGACCGGCTCCACTTCCGGCATGGAAGGCTACAGCAACACCAGCCCCGTGGGTATGCGCCTGATTGCTGGCCGTGAGTACACCTTCACTCTGGACGCTAAGGACGGCAACTACATCTATTGGACCACCCCGAGCGTTTCCAGCAACTTCGTGTACGGCACCTACATCGATTGGGAGACCAAGACCGCTTCCAGCCTGTTTGATTATCCCATGGTGCACGTGACTGCCGACGGCAAGCAGCGCCAGGTGGCCAACATCGGCAAGGTTGACGGCGACGTGATGGACATCGATGAGTATGATGACATCCTCCTGCCCAAGCGCGATAAGGGCAACGGCGGCAACAACTCCGGCTTCGTGAAGGGCATCTACATCGGCTACGCCCTGAGCGCTGACGGCACCCTGACCAGCGTGACCAACACCAACTCTCAGGGCACTGGCTTCCTGCAGGGTGACGCCACCTACTTCGGCGCCGCCATTACCGTCAACAACGTCAGCGTGGTTCTGGGCGCCCAGGAGGTTGCGGCTGCCAGCAACATGTTCCTGACTGAGAACACCCAGTTCTACATCGTGGACGGCGCGGGCACCGTGAACCAGACCGTGACCCCGTACAAGGGCGTGTCCGCTCTGATGGAGGGCATGAGCTCCGTGGTCATCCACGGCGAGGCCGGTTACCTCACCGCTGCCAACGAGGGTAGCTATCTGGATAACACCAAGCTGACCGCCGCTCCCTACGAGATGTTCTACTATGAGGCTGGCCGCTTCGATTATGACCAGAACTACGATGCCAGCGCTCTGGAGATCAAGACCATCTTCCTGCCCGCTCCCTGCGTGGAGTTCAATAAGAGCACCACTACCAGCCTGGTGTTCGTGGGTGACGCCAGCGCCACCATGATCAACAGCAACAACGGCAACTTCGCCACCCAGGTCACCGTGTACGACGCCAAGGGTACGGAGAGCAGCGTGTGGATCGATGGCGACTACACCATCACTGGTAACGACGCCTACACCGTCAGCAACGCTTCCGGCAACGGCGACAACGTGTTCTACGAGCTGAAGGATTCCGGTAAGGAAGCCTCCGACGGCAAGCCCATCTACAACATCCGTGCGGTGCAGAACCCCGATACCACCGTTATCGGCCAGTACTGGGATGGCACCACCGTGCAGGTTACCAACAACGTGGGCACCGGTCATGGCAGCGCCTACACCACCGGTACGTACCAGGCCACCACGTTCAACCAGCAGGCTGCTTACATTGACGCTGGCCTGTTCAACGTGGGCTCCGCCGGCATCAAGAACCTGAACACCAGCGCTTATCCCGGCATCGTGGACAACAACCTGACCACCCTGAACGGTGCTGGCTCCCTGGCCACCAACAACGGTGTGTCCGTGTCCTGTGTCCTGAATGCTGACAGCACCCTCACTGTGGACTTCATCTTCGTGAACGCCTAATCTGATTAAGCTGAAACGCGGATAAAATGACACAAAAAATGGCCCCCCGGAGAAATCCGGGGGGCCATTTTTGTGCCCATTACTTGATGGCGACGTAGGCGTAGCTTGCAGCGTTGTAATTTGGGTTTCCGCTGGTGTCCAGGGTGAAGCCAGTATTCGTCAGGGTGGCGCAGCCGCCCAGAGAGGTGGCCAGGAAGCAATCGCCGCTGACCGTGGGCCGCTGGATAATGACGACCTTTGGGCAGAAGCCAAGCTGAATGGTTTGCTGGTGTCCGTTGCCAGTGTAGCTGCCCACGACGATTTTGTGGGCCTCCAGCGCGGTGATACGGGTGTCTAGGGCATCGCTGCCGGCGTCTAGGGCCGCAAACTTGGTGCCCAGGGCGGTGTCCAGCTTCTGGGCATTCTCATTGAGCGGATCCGGGGAAAAGGTGTCGGTCTTTTCGATCAGATTCAGTTTGTAGGTTTTGGTTTGTTGCATATTTTTTAACAACCCCTTTCACTGCCGGTTAAATAGAACGGATGTTTGAATGTTTTGTACAACAAAAAGGGGTTTTTTTGTCAAAAATAATGGAAGGTCAATGTTGTACCGCGAAAAACTCTTCTATCACCGCTTGCTCCGAGAAGGGTCGGCGGACGCCGCGGGTCTCGATGTATTCCTCGTGGCCTTTGCCCAGCAGGGCGACCACGTCCCCCGGCCCGGCCAGCTCCAGGGCGCGGAAGATTGCAGCGCGGCGATCCAAAACGGTCTCGTGGGGGAAGTCTCCCAGTGCGGCGGATATGTCAGCGCAGATGGCCTCCACACGCTCGGAACGGGGGTTGTCGGCGGTGAGGACGGCGTAGTCTGCCCACCGGGCGGCGGCGTGGGCCATATCCTGGCGGCGCATTTTGGGGCGATCGCCTCCCGCGCCGAACACCAGGATGATCCGCCGGGGATGATGTTCCGCCAGAGCGGAGAGGATGGCGTCGAAGCTGGCGCCATTGTGGGCGTAGTCGATGACCACGCTGTAGGGCGCGGGAGCGGGGCAGCGCTGGGCGCGGCCCGGGACGGAGGTGCAGGCCAACCCGGCGCGGACGGCCTCGTCTGAGACGCCCAGCGCGCGGCAGAGGGCGATGGCGGCCAGGGCGTCGGCGGCGTTGAACCTGCCGGGGAGGGGGATGGCGTAGGGCTCCGCCCCGTCCACGGTGAGGCGGGTAGACAGGGAGCGATTTGGATCTGGGGCGGCGGCCAGCGCCCGCACCTGCGAGTCCGCGCCGAATCCGAAGGTGGTGACAGGGGTGCCGCCTGGGAGCTGTGCCGCCATGGCGGGCCAGTTGGGGTCGTCGGCGTTACCAACGGCGAGGCGGCACTGGCGGAAGAGAGCGGCTTTGCAGGCGCGGTATTCTTCGAAGTCGGCGTGCTCCGCGCCGCCGATGTGATCCGGGGAGAGATTGAGGAACAGGGCGGCGGCGAAGGTAATGCCGTGGACGCGCTTGAGCTTCATGGCTTGGGAGGACACCTCCATCACCATGTGGGTGCAGCCCGCGTCCGCCATTTGCCGCAGGGCGCGGTGGAGGGCAATGGGCTCGGGTGTGGTGTTAGCGGTCACCTGTGACACGTCGGAGAGCGGCTCCCGCCCGATATATGCGCCCAGGGTGCCGATCATGCCGGTTTTACGCCCAGCGGCGGTGAGGATGTCCCGGAGCATATGGGCGGTGGTGGTTTTGCCCTTAGTGCCGGTGACGGCGATGAGGGTGAGCTGTTTGGCGGGGTGGCCGTAGAACTCCGCCGCCAGCAAGGCCAGGGCGGCCCGGGGGTCGTCCACCGCTACGCCGGGAGCGCCTTCGGGCAGGGGTGGACAGCACACCACAGCGGCGGCGCCCCGCCCCAGAGCTTGGGGGATGTAGGCGCGGCCGTCGGCGTTTGCGCCTTGCAGGGCCACAAACAGCGCCCCTGGCACGACCTCGCGGGAATCGCAGGCCAGAGCGGTGATCTCCGCGTCCTGGGGGCAGTCCGTTCCGTTGGCGGACAAAAGCTGGGACAGCTTCATGGGGAAAACTCCTTTTCCGTTTTCCACAATCTATGATTTTGGGCAAAAAAATGTCCCTCCCGCGATGGGGAGGGGCATTTTGTCGTTTATTTGGTTGTCAGTGCCGCGCGTCCCACTCCCGCAGAAACGCCTGGGCGTACTCCACGTCGGATGGGGTGTCGATATACTCCAGGCCACGCTTCTGCCGGGTCTCCGCACCCTTGCCGGTGATGAGGATCACAGACGGCTCGTGGCAGCTCAGCACCGCCCGCCGGATGGCCTCGCCCCGGTTGGGCTGAATCTCACAGGTGCAGGCCACGTGGGAGGCGATCTCCTTGCAGATGGACACGGTGTCCTCCTCGCCGGAGTCCTCCTCGGTGAGCACCACCAGGTCGGAGTACTGGCCGGACACCTCGCCCAGATCCCGGCGGCGGTCAAAGGCCTTTTTGCCGGGGCAGCCGAACACGGTGACGATCCGCCGCCCGGGATACTCCTGAACCACGGAGCGAAACAGCGTCTCAAAGCTCATGCGGTTGTGGGCGTAGTCCACGATGGCGGTCACGTCCCCGTTTTCGCTGGAGTACACCTCCATCCGCCCCGGTACACGGGCCTTGCTGAGTCCCTCCCGGACGGCGTCCTGGGGGATATTCAGCCCTTGGCAGATGGCGATGGCGGCCAGGGCGTTGTCCACGTTGAACAGCCCCGGCATAGTCAGGCGGTACGTGCCGCCCAGCCGCGCCCCGTCCACCTGGAAAATGATGTCGCCCCCTACCTTCCGCACGTCATGCCCGTACACATTCGCGGCGGGGTTCTGGCGGGAGAAGGTGAACACCGCCGTACCGGGAACGCTCTGCGCGGCCTCCAGCGCCTCCTGAGCGTGGTCGCAGTCCAGGTTGACGCAGGACAGCTCCGCCTGGGCGAAAATTTTCAGCTTGGAGTGGAAGTAGTCGTCGAAGTCCGGGTGCTCGATGGGCGAGATGTGGTCGGTGCCGATGTTCAAAAAGGCGGCGGCGGCGAACCGGGTGCCCAGGGTGCGGTGGTACTTGAGAGCCTGACTGGACGCCTCCATCACCACGTACTCCATCCCCGCGGACAGGGCGTTGGCAAAGTGCTTTTGCAGCTCCAGCGGCTCGGGAGTGGTCAGGTGGGACTCGAACCGCTCCACCCCGTCCCAGGTGTCGATGGACGAGATGACCCCGCAGGATTTCCCCTGGGGAGCCAGGAATTCGTCTAAAATATATTTTAAATAGTAGGCGGTGGACGACTTGCCCTTGGTGCCGGTGACGCCGATGACCTTCAGCTTTTGGGACGGGTCGTTGTAGTACATCACCGCCAGGGGCGCCAGGGCGCGGCGCATATCGGCAACCTGGATGCAGGGCAGATTTACCGACGGATAGACCGTCTCACTGACATAGGCAAAAGCCCCCCGGCGCTTGGCGTCCGCCAGGTACTCGGGCTTGAAATGGGCGCCCTTGCAGATAAATAGGGTGCCGGGAAGCACCTCGCGGGAGTTGTAAGACACCAGCTCCACCGTGCGGCCTAGATCCAGTCCGTCCGGCAGGGGGGCGGCCAGCAGGCCCAGCTTGTCCAGCAGGGCGCAGTAATCCCCCAGGGGAAAGCGTGTCAGTTCCATGGCAGCAGCCTCCATATCAGATGGTACGCAGGGGATAGCCGCACCGCTCCACCGCCCGCTCCGCCATGACCATCATGGCGTCCACATAGAAAGAGGGCAGTGGGTGGTAGGTGGCGAATACGGACAGCTCGGTGCAGGCCAGGATGGCGCAGTCGCACCCGGAGCGCCGGATGGCCCTGTCGATGTGGGCGAATTTCTCCCGGCTGCCCTTTTCCCCCTGCTTGATCTCGTCATAGATGATGGACATGACCAGCTTCTGGGTGTCCGGGTCGGGGGCCACCGCCTCCATCCCCACCGCGGCGCACTCCTTCTGGTACAGCCCGGTCTGGATGGTACCGTCGGTGGCCAGGATGCCGGGGCGCCTCTTGCCCTGGGCGGCCAGGGCGGCGGCGGTCTCCCGCAACATATGGATGATGGGTACGCCAATATCCCCCTGGAGCCGGTCGGCGAAGTAATGAGAGGTGTTGCAGGGGATGGCCAGCACGGTGCAGCCGCAGGCCTCCAGCGTTTTCGCGTCGCTAAGCAGCCTTTGATACAGCTCCTCCGTGTTCCCGGAGAGGATGGCGGCGGTGCGGTCAGGGATGCCGGTGTCGGACAGGATGACGGCGGGGAGATGGTCCTGATCCTTTGCCGCGTCGGTGCGATCCAGCACAAACTGGTAAAACACCTGGGTGGCCTGGGGGCCCATGCCGCCCAGCACGCCCAATTTAGTTTCATGCATCATCTGTATACTCATACTCTTTTCAAATGCGATACTGTTTTTGCTGCCAATGAAAAGGGTTGGCCTGCGAACAGTTTTGGCAGCGGCTTAATGTTCTTTTTGAGTACTTGCTCTTTCAATTATAGCACTGATTTGGTTCTAATCAATTTGGAATTTATAACTCACGATAGTAAGGGCAAATATTTTCAAAGTGCCCGTCTTTCATTTTGAAACCATTTGGAATGGTTCCCAACTGAACAAATCCAAGCCTTTCATATAAGTGTCTTGCGTGGGTGTTACTTTCAACTACTGCATTAAATTGCAATATTGCAAATGCGTGCTTTTTCGCTTGACATAAGCTATCAAGAACAAGCTGTTCTCCAATATGCTGACCTCTATATTCAGAGCTGATGGCATAGCTTGCGTTACAAATATGTCCGCACCGCCCAATATTGTTGGGATGCAGTATATAAAGACCACATATAACATGGGTATTTTCGTCTTCTGCAACAGCTGCATAAGTTTGCGATGCAAAAAAATCAGCCCCGGTTATATTGTCCAGCAATTCTTCTTGAGGGAAAGCAACACCCTCCTCCACAACTTCATTCCATGTTTTAATCATTGAGTCCAGATCCTTTTTTTCATAGGCTCGAACTATCATTTAGATCCCTCCGCTAACTTTCAAGAAAAAGTATCTGGTTTTTTGCAGTGTTTACAGAAGCGCACCCAACAGCCGATGTGGTTTTTCCAAACGCGCCAGATGCGCTTTGGGGTGTAGTCCGGGCGATACTCCATGGAGTGGTGGTCGGCCCCGGCCTTGAACAGCGCCTTCATCTCGCCATGGTAGCGTTTGGGGATAAACCGATAAGCCAACCGCCGGGGGATCATCCGCCAGATGGAGCGGTTCTTTACCACCGTCAGGGGCAGGTCTTTGCCCTCCACCAGGTCGCCCACCAGATACTGGGCGATGTTGTGCCCGGAACCGGTGACATAGTAGTTGCTGCGCCCCTGGCGGGTATTGATCTCGAACGCCTTGTACTTGCCGTCCCGCTGATCGTACTTGATGTCGAAGTTGGAGAAGCCCACGTAGCCAATATCCTCCAGCATCCCCCGGATCTTATCGCACAGCCCCTCGTCGTGCTCGGTGATGATGACGGCGTGGTTTCCGATGCCGTGGGGGGAGTGTTCCTCCAGCAGCACGTGGCCCAGGCACATCAGCTTCACCTTGCCGTGGGTGTCGGAGTAGTTGGTCAAGACCCGCATATAGGTGTCGTCCCCAGGGATGAACTCCTGGAGGATCATTTTGCCTGGATAGCCCGCGGCGTACACCTCGTCCAAGGCGGCCAGCAGCTCGTCCCAGGACTGGCAGATGTATACCTTTTTCAGCTCCCTGTGGCCGGTGGCCCAGTAGGCCACGCCGTCGGCGGGCTTGGCCACATAGGGGGCCCCCCAGGGCAGCTCAAAATCGTGGCCCATGTCCCCCGAGTACACAAAGGTGGCCGGGTGGTCGATGCCGTACCGGTCGCACAGGGCATAGAACTGCTCCTTGTCGGTGAGCTTGTCTAGCATCTCCCCGCTGATATAGTTGCATTTGACGTTGGCGGGGAACTGGTCTTTTAAATGGGCAGCCAGCTTCACATAGCTGTCCCCGCAGCCGATGACCAGCACCGTCTTGTCCGGGCACTCCGCCGCCACGTTCTTCACGTTCTGGAGGAACACGTCCGCGTCCTCGTTTTCCAGGCAGGGGCGGTAGTCGATGATGGAGCTGTAGGAGCAGGGGAAGGACACAAATTTGCCGAAGGCGATGCTCTTGACCCCGTAGGCCTCGTGGAAGGCCCGGGCCACGCTGTATACGTTGATGTCACCGCCGAACAGCAGCGGCTGGAACTTGCAGTCGGACATAAAAAATCAGACTCCTTGTAAAAGGATTTCCCGCGCTTTTCCCAATGACAGGGGAGGGTCGCCTTTCGGCGACCTACCCCCCAGCCCGCTTGACCAGGAACACCCCGTTGATCTGGGACAGCTTGTTGATGATGCGGGTCAGCTCATCCTGCCCCTGGACGGCCAGCTCCAGGTTGATGATGGCGTAGCCGTCGGGCTGGCTGCGGGCGGACAGGTTGTTCAGCTTGGCCTTCTGAGCGGACAGCGCCATGGCCACGTCCAGAGCCAGACCGTCCCGATCCTTGGCGGAGATCTCCAGCGAGGTGCGGAAGGTGGAGTCCCCGGTGTCCGCCCAGGACACCTTCACCCACCGGCCCTGCTCCTCCGGTTTGCGTCTCGCGGGGTCGGCATTGGGGCAGTCCTGCCGGTGAATGGATACGCCGTAGCCCTTGGTGATGAAGCCCACCACCGGGTCGCCGGGCACCGGGGTGCAGCACTTGGAGAACTTCACCATGCAGTTGTCCAGTCCCTCCACGATGATGCCGCTGGTAGAGCGGCGGGGAACCGGGGTGGGGCCCTTGGCGGTGGAGGGGTAAACCGTCTCCCCGGCGGAGACCGCCGCCTGCATGGCCTCCTGCTCCGCCCGCTGGCGCTCCAGCCGGCCCAGACGGGTCATCTCCTCCTTGATGCGTCCGGCGGCCTTCTGGGCGGACAGGCCGCCGTAGCCGATGGCGGCGTACAGTTCGTCCAGCGCGCCGAACCGCACCCGCTTGAGCAGGGTGTCCAGCAGGTCGGAGCTGGCGGTGATGGCGGACAGGGTCAGTCCGACGTGTTTCAGCTCCGACTCGAACATGGCCCGGCCGGTGGCGATATTCTCCTCCCGGCGCTCCTTTTTGAACCACTGGCGGATCTTGTTGCGGGCCTCGTTGGATTTGCAGATCTTCATCCAGTCCCGGCTGGGGCCCCGGGCGGATTTAGAGGTGATGATCTCCACGATGTCGCCGTTTTTCAGCGGCGTCTCGAAGGTGACGATGCGTCCGTTCACCCGCGCCCCGGTCATGGAGTTGCCCACGGCGGAATGGATGGAATAGGCGAAGTCGATGGGGGTGGCCCCGGCGGGCAGGCTCTTCACGTCCCCGTTGGGGGTGAACACGAACACCTCGTCGGAGAACATATCCACCCGGAGGGTGCGGACAAACTCGTCCGGGTCGGTGTCCTGCTGGCTCTCCAGCAGCTTGCGCACCCACTCGAACTCCCGCTCCGTGCCCAGCTTGCTGTTGGCCAGCCCCTGCTTGTATTTCCAGTGGGCGGCCACGCCGTACTCGGCGGTCTGGTGCATCTGCCAGGTGCGGATCTGCACCTCGAAGGGGATGCCGTCCTTGCCCACCACGGTGGTGTGCAGGGATTGGTAGCCGTTGGGCTTGGGGGTGCCGATATAGTCCTTGAACCGGCCCAGCACGGGCTTGAACATATCGTGGATGCAGCCCAGCACGTTGTAGCAGGCGGGAATGTCCTCCACGATGACCCGGAAGGCGTACAGGTCGAAGATCTCGTTCAGCGTCTTGTTCTGGGCGTACATCTTGCGATAGATGGAATAGATGTGCTTTAAGCGCCCGTAGACCTTACAATGGACACCTTCCTCGGCCAGACGGTGCTCAATGTGGGCCTGCATATTGTCCAGGAAGCCCGCGTGGAGGGTGGTGATGCTGTTCAGCTCCGCCTTGACGTCGTGGAAGCCCACCGGATCCAGGTACTCCAGGGCCAGATCCTCCAGCTCCCATTTCAGCTTCTGCATACCTAAGCGGTGGGCGATGGGGGCGTATACCTCCATGGTCTCCAGGGCCTTTTCCTTCTGCTTGACGTCGGATTGATACTGGAGGGTGCGCATATTGTGCAGCCGGTCACACAGCTTGATGAGGATGACCCGCACGTCCTTGGCCATGGCCATGAACATCTTGCGCAGGTTCTCCATCTGCTCATCCTCCCGGGAGGTGTACTGCATCCGGGTGAGCTTGGTAACGCCTTCCACCAGATCGGCCACCTGGACGCCGAACAGCCTGGCGATGTCGCCGTGGGTGGAGTCGGTGTCCTCAATGCAGTCGTGGAGCAGGGCGCCGACAATGGAGTCCTGATCCAGCTCCAGCTCGTTGACGATCTCTGCCACGGCGATGGGGTGGATGATATAGGGCTCGCCGCTTTTACGCAGCTGGGGGCCGTGGTGGTCGTTGGCGTATTCAAAGGCGGCGCGGATGCGCTCCACATCCGCGCTGGGATTGGTTTCCAGTATGTGCCGCTCTAGTTCTTCATATCTTTCATGGGCCAGATCCATGATGATTCCTCCTTGCTGGGCTTTTGCGGGGCTCCTTGGGTGTTTTCCCGATTAGCTCTCATCCAAAAAGGCCCGCAGCTTCCGCATCAACGCGGCTTGCTCCAGATCCACCTTGTCCTCGGGGCGGCACAGCCGCAGCCGATCCTGCTCCAGATGGATCAACCCCCGATCTCCCATCACATAGAGGCAGACCAGCGTGCGGCCATAGGCGGTGTGTCCGTCGGGCTGGCGCGCGGCCTGGCGCAGCAGGGCGGGGCCGGCGTCCATCCAGCCGCCGATGGCGTTATGCTCCAAAAACCGCCACAACCGGGCGAAGTCCTGCCGGGAGGGCAGCAGCAGGCCCGCCTCCCACCGGGACAGATCCTCTCCCTCCTGAAGGCGCAGGAACAGCTCCTGCTCCAGCGCGGCCCGGGTGGGGGCGGGGCGCAGGTCGCACAGCTGGAGCTGCACAGTGCGGCTGCCCCGGAACTCGTTGATCTGGGGGGTAAAAAGTACGTCCAGCCGCTCCCCGGCGGACACGCCGCAGGCGGTGGAATTGGCGGAGAAGAAGATGGCGTCCAGCACCACCCCGTCCCGCCGCAGCTTCATCTTCAGGTGCCGCCCGCCCCCCACATCACAGCAAGAAGTCACGCAGGCCCCCCGCAGCAGCAGCACCGGCTTGGGGTTGCCCGAGCCGAAGGGCTCCAGGGCGGACAGAGACTCCACCTGGGAGGCGCTGAGCAGGGCGCAGTCGTCCACCTCCGCGTCCACGCTGATGGCGGCCTCCATGGGTTTCCCTCCGGCATAGTCAGACACCAGCTGGCAGATAAGCTGCCGGAAGGCCGGGATATTTTCCTCCGGAATGGTGAAGCCCGCCGCCATCTCGTGGCCGCCGTAGGCGTCAAAGAGGTGGGCGCACCGCTCCAGCGCGGCGAACAGGTTGAATCCGCCAAAGGAGCGGCAGGAGCCCTTGCCCTGACCGCTTTCCAGGCTGATCATCATGGTGGGGCAGGAATATTTTTCCGCCAGCCGGGAGGCAACGATGCCCACGACCCCCTGGTGCCAGCCCTCTCCCGCCAGCACAATGGCGGGGGCGGCCAGCTCGGGCCGCGCCTCCAGCAGCCTGACGCACTGGTCATAGATGTCCTGCTCGATGGTCTGGCGCTCCCGGTTCAGGCGGCACAGGGCGTGAGCCAGGGCCTCTCCCCGCTCCTCGTCCCGGGTGAGCAGCAGTTCCAGGGCCACCATGGCCTGCTCCATCCGTCCGGCGGCGTTGATCCGGGGAGCCAGGCCGTAACCGATGTTGACGGCGGTGGGGGCGGCGCCCGGTTCCAGGCCCGCTTCCCGCAGCAGGGCGCGCAGGCCGGGGCGCTTTGTATGGGCCAGCAGCTCCAGCCCCATGCGCACCAGAGCGCGGTTTTCGTCGGTGAGGCGCATCACGTCGGCCACGGTACCGATGGCGGCCAGCTCGCCGAAGCGGAGGAACACCTTTTCCCGCTCTTCCGGGGAAACCAGGGCCTGGGCCAGCTTCAGCGCGACGCCCACTCCGGCCAGTTCCGGGAAGGGATAGGCGCAGTCGGGGCGGCGGGGATCTACCACCGCCTGGGCGGCGGGAAGCACATCCTTGCAGTGGTGGTGGTCGGTGACCACCACGTCCACCCCCAGCGAGCGGGCGAATTCTACCTCGTCCACGGCGGTGATGCCGCAGTCCACGGTGATAATGAGCGTCACGCCCTGCTCGGCAAGGCGCTTGACGGCCCCCCGATTCAGGCCGTAGCCCTCCTCGGTGCGGTCGGGGATATAGCTGACTGCCGTCCCGCCCAATAGAGTGAGCGCCTCGGTAAGCAGACAGGTGGCGGTGATGCCGTCCACGTCATAGTCGCCATAGACGCACATCAGCTCCTGATTGTCGATGGCGCGGCGGATGCGGGCCACGGCCCGATCCATGTCCTTGAGGAGGAAGGGGTCGTGGAAAAGCTCCGGGCCGCTGGCGAGGAATTGGGCGGTCTCCGCCTGCCCGCTCATTCCACGGGCGGACAGCACCGCCGCGCACAGGGGGGACAGCCCCGCCGCCTCCAGCGAGCGCCGGACAGAGGGCGCGCCGGGACGGCGCAGGTTCCACTGCTGATATTTCATGGCGCGCACCTCCCTGAAAGCCCCTTGTCATAAGGCATTGTTTCCAAGATAACAATCTACTATATCATATTTTCGCGTTTGTTTCAACAGGCAAAAAGGGCGGCTGTCCATATCGGACGGCCGCCCTTTTCAAAAACATACGCTCAGAACGGGAGCAGCTCCAAGTGCTCCAGCAGGATCTTCAGCCCGATGAGCACCAGCACCACCCCGCCGGCCAGCTCCGCCTTGGACTTGTACCGCACGCCGAACACGTTGCCCACCTTCACCCCCGCGGCGGAGATCAGGAAGGTACACACCCCGATGAGGGTGACGGCGGGGAGGATATCCACCCGCAGGAAGGCGAAGGTGACCCCCACCGCCAGCGCGTCGATGGAGGTGGCCACCGCCAGCAGCAGCATGGTCAGGGGGGCCAGGGAGGGGTCGCACTCCTCCTCGTCCTTGCCAATTGCTTCCCGGATCATGTTCCCGCCGATGAAAGCCAGCAGGACAAAGGCGATCCAGTGATCCACGGCGGCGATCATATCGGCGAAGGCCGCGCCCAGCAGCCAGCCAATGGCGGGCATCAGCGCCTGGAACGCCCCAAACCACAGCCCGACGATGATTGCGTGCCGGGGCATCAGTGCCTGAATGGACAGCCCCTTGCAGACAGCCACGGCAAAGGCGTCCATGGACAGACCCACGGCCAAAATGAACAGCTCAGCAAATCCCATGATACATCATCCCTTCTTGTTTTGAGGGTATGCGGGACAACAAAAAAAGAGACTACCCGCATACAATTGCGGATAAGTCTCGTCGTCGGAGCAAAGCCCATTCCGCTTGGGACACCCTGGCGGGTATCCCGCGCTCCATTTCCTTGCTCCTCCTCTCCCCACAAAGCCAAAGGACGGCTTTTCGGGGGCCCCATTTGGGGGCTTGGCCAGACGGCAGTGCCGCCAGTATGTTGACCAAGCTGCGGCAAGCCGCCAACTACTCCCTTATCAGTGGGTTCATTTTAGCCGCGAAGGGGCGGTTAGTCAATCGCAACCGTAAAAAAACAGCCGCTTTTTCCACAAACAGCCGGAACTGACAAAGAAATCTTTGAATAAACCTTGAATTTTCCCTGGGAGCGGTTGCGTTTCCGGCGGGAAAAGTATAATATTAATTATTCAGAAACAGATCGGAAACGCCACGCAAATAAATGGTGGCCATAATGCGCTTGGAAGCAGGCGGCGGGCAGAGGGGCAAGCCTATGCCGAGCTTATCGTTCCGGAATGGGGAGAAGCGAATGAGCTACATATCCTTTGAAAACGTGAAAAAAGAGTATAAAATGGGCGAGATTACCATCAAAGCGGTGGACGGCGTGGATTTCGCCGTGGAAAAGGGTGAGTTCACCATCATCGTGGGCCCCTCCGGCGCGGGCAAGACCACGGTGCTGAATATGCTGGGGGGCATGGACGCCTGCTCCGGCGGCGTCATCACCGTGGACGGCGCCCGGGTGAGCGACTACAACGCCAAGCAGCTCACCGCCTACCGGCGGCACGACATCGGCTTTGTATTCCAGTTTTATAACCTGGTGCAGAACCTGACCGCCCTGGAAAACGTGGAGCTGGCTGCCCAGATCTGCCGTGACCCCCTGGACGCCCGGGAGGTGCTGGAGCACGTGGGGCTGGGAGACCGGCTGGATAACTTCCCCGCCCAACTGTCCGGCGGCGAGCAGCAGCGGGTGGCCATCGCCCGGGCCCTGGCCAAGAACCCCAAGCTGCTGCTGTGCGACGAGCCCACCGGCGCGCTGGACTACGTCACCGGCAAGGCCATTTTGAAGCTGCTCCAGGATACCTGCCGCCAGGAGGGCATGACGGTCATCGTCATCACCCACAACACTGCCCTCACCCCCATGGCCGACAAGGTCATCCACATCAAGAGCGGCCGGGTGGCCGCAGTGGAGCGCAATGAGCGGCCCACCCCGGTGGAGGAGATCGAATGGTAACACGGAAAAACCGCCTGACCACCGACGCGTTCCGGGAGATCAAAAACACCCTGAACCGGTATGTGTCCATCCTGGTGCTGGCGGCGCTGGCGGTGGCCTTCTTGTCCGGCCTGCGCTCCGCCGCGCCGGATATGCAGTACACCGCCGACAACTACTATGACCGCACCCGGCTGATGGACGGCTATGTGCTGTCCACCCTGGGGCTGACGGAGGAGGATCTGGAGGCCCTGGCCGGGGCGGACGGCATCGAATGGGTGGAGGGCTGCCGGGATCTGGACGCCACAGCCATTGACCGCATTGTCAATCTGCGCTCCATGCCGGAGCGGCTCAATCTGCTGGAGGTGGTGGAGGGCCGCCTGCCGGAGTCGGCGGACGAGTGCGTCACCGAACACCTGCTTTTGGTAAAGCTGGGCCTTCAGGTGGGGGACAAATTGGAGATTACCCTCACGGAGGATCACGAGGGCGACCTGGAGAATACCGCCTATACCATCGTGGGCGTGGTGAACTCCCCGCTGTATGTAGGCCTGGATCGGGGCGCGTCCTCCTTGGGCAACGGCTCGGTGGACGCCTTTGTCTACGTGCCGGGGGAGAACTTTACCTTTGACTACTATACCTGCGCCTATTTCACCGGCCAGGGGCTGAGGTTGCTGGACGGCTACGGCGACGAGTACGAGGACAAAATAGATGCCCTGGTGGACAGTCTGGACGGGCTGGCGGACGAGCGGGCTCAGCTTCGGCATGACACCCTCATCGGGGACGCCCAGGAGGAACTGGACAACGCCCGGAAAGAATTTGAGGACGCCAAGGCGGACGCGGACAAGGAGCTGGCCGACGCTTGGCGGGAGCTTCAGGACGGACGGAAAGAGCTGGATGACGGCTGGGCGGACTATTACGACGGCGAGGAGACCTATGCCCGAGAGATCGCCGACGCCGAGCGGGAGCTGGCCGATGCGCTGGCCGACCTGCGCCAGGGGGAGATCGACCTGGCCGACGGCCGTCAGGAATATGAGGACGGGCTGGCGGAGTACCAGGACGCTCTCAAAAAGTATGAGGACGGCTGGGCGGAATACCAGGACGGGCTGGCCGAGTATGAGGACGGCAAGGCGAAATACGAGGATGCCCTGAAGAAGTACGAGGACGGCAAGGCCAAGTATGAGGACGGCCTGAAGGAGTACGAGGACGGGTTGGCGCAGTATAACAGCGGTTTGGCCAGCTATCGGAACGGACAGGCTGAGTATAACCGCGGGCTGAAGGAATACCAGGAGAATATGACCTTACTGGAGCAGCAGGAGGCCCAGGGGAAAAAGGATCTGGAAGCCAACCTGGCGGCGCTTGAGCCGATGAAAGAGAGCGACCCAACGGGTTATGCCGCCGCTGTGGCGGAACTGATGGCCAAGGCCCAGGAGGGTCAGGCGCAGTTGGAGGAGGCGAAAGCTCAGCTGGCGGCGGGTAAGGCCCAGCTGGACGCCGGAGCGGCGCAGCTCAGCGGCGCTTCGTCAGAGCTGGGCAAGGCCAGGCAGGAGCTGGACGAGGCCAAGGCTGAGCTGGACGAGGCCAAGGCTGAGTTGGAGGAGGGCGAACAAGAGCTGGCGGATGCCAAGGCGGAGCTGAACGACGCAGAACAAGAGCTGGCGGACGCGAAAAAAGAACTGGATGACGCAAAAATCGAGCTGGACGACGCCTGGGCCAAGCTGGAGGACGCCAGGGCCGAGCTGGAGCAGGGGGAGATCGACCTCCGGGACGGCTGGGCGGAGTACAACAAAGGCGTGGCGGATCTGCGTCAGGCCCGCGCGGACGGGCGGCAGGAGCTGGACGACGCGCTCATTGAGCTGAACGACGGCGAGCGGGAATACGCGGACGGCCTCCGGGAGTACGAGGACGGCAAGGCGGAGGCGGACGAAGAGATCGCCGACGCCCAGAAGAAGCTGGACGACGCCCAGGCCGAGCTGGACGACGTGGAGGACTGCGAGTGGTATGTCCTCAGCCGGTTCACCAACGCGGGCATTGTGGGCTACTCCCAGGACTCCGACCGGGTGAGCAACCTGGCCAACGTGTTCCCGGTCATCTTCTTCCTGGTGGCGGCGCTGGCCTGCCTGACCACCATGACGAGAATGGTAGAGGAGCAGCGCACCCAGATCGGCTCGCTGAAGGCCCTGGGCTTCTCCCGGCTGGCCATCGCCAAAAAGTACATCGGCTACGCTTTTTCCGCCAGCCTGGTGGGCGGCATCCTGGGGCTGGGGCTGGGCTGCACCCTGATCCCGCTGGTCATCGCCAACGCGTTCAATATCATGTACGCCATGCCCCAGCTGGAATTCAAGGACCAGACCGTGATGTGTGTGCTGGCCG
>JAAVHT010000009.1 GCA_014799565.1 Clostridiales bacterium | reverse complement strand
CTACCTTCGACACGGCTTTGTCGATACCGCGCTTGAGGTCCATGGGGTTGGCGCCGGCAGCTACGTTCTTAAGACCTTCNGTCACGATGGCCTGNGCGAGCACNGTAGCGGTGGTAGTGCCGTCGCCGGCCTGGTCGCCGGTNTTGGAAGCCACTTCCTTCACGAGCTGTGCGCCCATGTTTTCGAAAGCGTTTTCGAGTTCGATCTCCTTAGCTACTGTCACACCGTCTTTAGTGATGTGGGGAGCNCCGAATTTCTTCTCGATGATTACGTTGCGGCCTTTCGGGCCNAGTGTTACCTTNACGGCATCGGCGAGGGCGTCGACACCTTTCTTGAGCTCTTCGCGAGCCTGTATGTTGAATTTAATTATCTTTGCCATTTCTATAATTGAAAGTTAAATGTGTTTAAAAGGTTTAAATTATCTAAACCTCCTAATNGGGGATTTATGCGATCACTGCGAGCACATCGCTCTGGCGCATGATGAGGTATTTCTCACCTTCGAATTCGATTTCAGTNCCGGCNTATTTGCCATAGAGCACTTCGTCGCCGGCCTTGAGGATCATATCCTCGTCTTTAGTGCCGTTGCCTGCGGCGAGTACTTTGCCGCGGAGGGGTTTTTCTTTAGCGGAGTCAGGGATGATGATGCCGCTCATTGTCACTTCTTCTGCCGCTGTCGGCTGTACNAGCACGCGGTCGCCAAGTGGTTTGATGTTCATTTCTTCTATTGGTTTTATCGGGTTATACATATATATTACTGATTCGGTATGGCAGCTAAGGCCANGCATTATGTACTNAGCAAATACCGTGCCAAATTCAATAATAATAACGTCAAATTTCTCCGCATTGTTTTTCCCCGATAGTTTAAAAAAAGTTACCTNACACGCGCAGTTCGGTAGGAGTTTGATGGATTTATGGTTAGTAGTAGTGCCGAGNTTTGAGGTTAGGCATGGAACTCTTTTTTGAGATCACAGAACTTACAGCTTTTCTCAGAATTATTGANTTTTTTNGTNCAGATANCGGNAGNAACTGTGTTGACGCGGATTCTACGGCTCAGAATCTTTCGTNTGAATCCTTGGAAATTCTTACTCAGAGGTGCNGTTGACTCGCTGAGTAGAGAGCGATGTTNATTTTAGNTTGGTCGGGGGGCTCACAAAGACTGTAGAGGGTGATGCATGATGGATTGTGTAAAAAAATATGTTTAGTGGCATAAATGCTTGGAAGCTTAATGATTTTTTTGTAATTTTGCAGATGCCAGCCCACGAAGAGGGTGTCAACTGACACTTTATATGGGAGGGTAGACATATTGCAAGGCGTAATCTGCGCTTTTGTTCTGACCACGTAGAATCTGGAAAATTCAATAAGTCTGTCAGAAGAAGAGAGGCATCGTTACGCCCTATGGGTGTGTATTTGCATCCCGAAGCATGCTTCCGGCTTATGGCCGGAGGTGTGTGGAGGTGACTTATATATATATGCACAACGTGGGGCTGGCGTTGCTCGTTCTAACAGACAGGTATTCCAGAACCTTACGTGGTGGAGCGAGCAACGGTTGATGCTCCACGCTTTTTTGCATTATGTCTTAAGGCTATTGCTTTCATCCAAAGGACTCAGTCGGAGAATCATGAGTCGCTATTACTATCCGNATGAGTACAAAGATTTCCAACAATACGCAAACAGATACCCTTGAAGAGAAGCCGAAGAAANCTCGTAAGAATAAGAAAACAAAGGAGGATAAGGGAATGGCTCTTGAGACCATACTGTATAACTGTCGTGATTACTTACGAGGAAGTGCTGCCCTCAATGATAAACGCGATATTATCCTTACGCTTGTTTTCTTGCGGTTTATAGGTGAGAAATTTGAAGATGCACAGGCTGAGATGCGNCTGATGTGTCTTGACAGAGGACTGAGTGAGGAAAAGATTGCCGCATTCCTTAATTCCCCGGCACGATACAAGAACATCGTGTATGTGCCTGAGGCCGCACGTTGGTCAAAACTCATCAACGTACCGTCTAATCAACTGAATGCCGCACTTGATGATGCTCTTCAGGCGATTGAAGACAGTGGTGAGGCTCTTAAAGGNTGTGTTAAACTCAGCTTGTTTACCAATGTAAATATCCAACCTAACGACTTGAAGAAGGTGGTTGATGAGGTAAACAAGATTTCCCATAAGGTGTTCGGAGAGGAGCGTGACCTTATAGGACGGGTCTATGAGTATTTTCTAAAGTCTTTTGCAGTAAATGCCACCAAAGAGGATGGTGAGTTCTACACTCCCCACGATATCGTAGAACTCATAGCGGCCTTCATCGAGCCTTTTGACGGAACTCTNTATGACCCCTGCTGCGGCTCCGGCGGTATGTTCATCCAGTGCGCGAAATATGTAGAAGCCAAGCAAGGAGACATAACGGGGGTGAATGTGTTCGGTCAGGAAAAGGAACCGGCCACCTACCGGCTTGCAAAGATGAATCTTGCGATGCGTGGAATCTCACACCATTTGGGGGATTGCGCCAAATCCACTTTCGAGAAAGACCATCATGCGGGGTTAGCGTTTGACTACATTATGGCGAATCCGCCGTTTAACCTTAAGCATTGGTTTACTCCCGGNATAACCACAGGAGTGAACTGGGCTGACTACGGTACTCCTCCTGAAAGCAACGCAAACTATGCTTGGATACTCCATATGCTTTCCAAGATCAGGGAGGACAAAGGTATAGCCGGATTCCTGCTCGCCAATGGAGCGTTGGGGGACGAAGANACCTTGTCGATACGTCAGAAATTGATTGAGGAAGACAAGGTAGAAGCTATAGTAGTGCTTCCTCGCGAACTTTTCTATACTACTGATATATCCGTTACGTTTTGGATATTGAACCAAAACAAGAAGGGAGGACTGCACCATGGTCGTCGTCTTCGTAACCGAACCGATGAAATTCTCTTCATGGATTTACGCACATGGACAGAGAATCCCGTCAANGGGGAGCAGAAGAAGAAAGTTTCACTCACACCNGANCAGATNGCTCGTGCGAAGGATATCTATTTCCGCTGGCAAGAAGAGGGAACAGATGGGAAAAACTATGCACAGCCTGAGCTCTATCGTTCGGTATGTCTTGAAGAGCTCTCCAAGAACAACTATTCATTGGTACCAAGTCGTTATATTGAGTTTGTCGACCGGGACAGATCCATTGATTATGACAAGGTGCTGAGTGAAACAGCTGTTGCAGTCGGAAATATGATTGATTTGCAGAAGAAGAACCAGGAAGCACTTGAGAAGGCATTCAAATCCCTTGGCTACGAACTCAAAAATGATTGACGCTATGACGGAAACTAAATCAACAAAATGGGCTCGGCTTGGGGATTATATAGAGCTATGTGATGAACGAGCCTTGGATAACTACACGATTGAGGATGTTGTAGGTATAAGCACAGAAAAGAAATTCATACCAACTAAAGCAAATATGGATGGAGTTTCACTTAATTCGTATAAAGTGATTAAGCCATATGAATTTGCATATGTTGCTGATACTTCTCGTCGAGGAGATAAGATTGCACTTGCGTTAAATACCTCACAACGATCGGTTCTTGTATCTTCCATATATACATCATTTCGTAGCAAGGACGATAATCAACTTGATCCTGAATATCTTTTTATACTGATGAATAGGGAAGAATTCGATCGCTATGCCCGCTTTCATTCTTGGGGAAGCGCAAGAGAGACTTTTGATTGGTTAGAAATCTGTGATATAGAACTACCCTTACCGGATATTGAAGTGCAGCGAGAACTGGTTGAGGTTTATAATGGCTTGAAGGCATTGGTAGAGGAAAATGAGGCATTGATTCCTAAACTTTCGGCTGCGTGCCATGCGTATATAGTTGACTGTCGCGAGAAGTATCCTTCTGTACAACTTGGTGAGTATATTGAGCAGGCAGATGAAAGGGTAGGTGAAAATTCTTATACTATGGAGGATGTAACAGGAATTGGTAATCAGAAAGCGCTAATACCAACTAAAGCCGATATGAAAGATGTTTCATTGAAACCATATAAAATTTTAAATAAAAGAGAATTCTGTTACGTAACGGTTACTTCTCGAAATGGCAATAAAATTTCTATTGCGATGAATAATTCTGACTTAGAGAGGATTGTTTCATCTTCTTATATCGTTTTTAGAAGTAAAGATTATGATGTTCTACTTCCGGAATATTTGTTTTTACTGTTTAATCGGTCTGAGTTTGATCGCTATTCTCGTTTCAATTCATGGGGTAGTGCGAGAGAAACCTTCGATTGGTCTGAAATGTGTCGTATAGACATCCCCCTGCCTTCAATCGAGGTTCAGCAAGCGATTGTAGATGTATTCAATTGTGCTGAAAGGGCGAAGAGGATCGCAACTGAAGCCCGCCAAAGATTAAAGACAATATGCAGTGCGTTGGTGCAGCGTGCGGCAAACTTTTAAACGACTGTACTGAAAATGAAAGGAAAACTATACGAAAGCGAATATGAGGAGGCCCTGATTGTCTTACTTCAGGAAGAGGGTTGGCAATATACTGACGGAAGAACCATTCATCGTGAATCACGCGAACCCCTGCTTATTGATGAGCTTAAAGAGTCATTGCTAAACAGATACCCGGATCTCACTATTCAGGATACAGAAGAAATCGTCAATCGACTGAGGCATATACCGGGCCAGAGGCATTTCGAGCGACTGCGCAACACATTCCTGATGGTACGTGATGGCTTTCGGTATACCCGTAACGAAGACGGTTCGAAATTCGATATAAGGTTTATTGATTTTGACAGCCCTGAACTCAATACTTTCCGGGCCGTCAATCAACTTGAGGTAGGTTATGGACTTCAGAATGATGTCCGGATTCCTGACGTACTACTATACGTCAACGGAATCCCTATATGTATCTTCGAATTGAAGAATCCGACAAAAGACACCGCCACGATAGCCGACGCCTACGATCAGATCCATGTCAGATATATGCGAGACATACCGCATCTTCTTCGTTATTGCCCCCTGTCATGCATCAGTGACGCTACGGAAAACAATACGCGTCTCGGCACCACCTACACCCCTTATGAACACTATTACGCGTGGAAGAAGGTAAACAACGAAGACCCGTCGGCCCAGAGGGGAATAGATCAGGTGAGGACGATCGTCAGGGGCGTTTACGAGCCGACTCGTTTTCTGGAAGTGCTCCGCGATTATGTTTATTTCCCTGATGTGAATTGCGATCGGGAAGAAGAGATAGTATGCCGTTATCCCCAGTTTTTCGCTACACGTATGCTTCGTGAGAGTGTAAGGAATGCCGTATCTAAACAATCATCTAAGGGAGGGACATATTTCGGTGCCACAGGTTGTGGAAAAACTTATACCATGATGTTTCTTGCCCGTCAGCTTTCGCTAAGGTGTGAGGAACTCGGAGCCCCGACAATAATAATGATTGTAGACAGGGATGACCTCCAGACTCAAGCTGGTCAACTGTTTCTACGCTCATCGGAATTTCTTGGACTCGGTACTGCAAAAATCATTAAGAACCGTGATGAGTTGAAGACTGAACTGTCACTGCGTGATTCTGGAGGGTTTTTCATCTGTACCATTCAGAAATTCTGTGAAGAAATCGGAGAACTGAATACCCGTAAAAACATCATATGCTTTTCCGATGAAGCACACAGGACTCAGATACGACTTAGCAATAAGTTGAAGATTGTGGATCATACGGATATAGAGGCTGATCGTGAAAAACTTGTGACTTCAACTTATAAAGGAGTTGAAGGTCAGTACCTCGCGTTTGAAGAAGAGTCCACCACTTATGCCGTCAAGATGGTAGAAGATCATAAAATCGGTGCATTCGTCACCAAACCCTATGCGGAGCAGCTTCGCATTGCCTTTCCAAATGCTACCTTCGTGGGGTTTACCGGAACACCAATCGCCGAGACCATTCAGGTATTTGGAGATATCGTAGACCGTTATACAATGCAGATGGCTGTTGATGACGAGATTACTAAGGATATAAAGTATATACCCCGAATAGCAAAGGTCACACTCGACAGTGCCAAGGTAAAGGAAATCGAGGATTATTATCAAAAGTGTGCAGACGAAGGCACAACCACAGACGATATCCGGGCAAGCAAGAGGGCAATGAGTGCCATGGAAATGATTCTCGGTGATGATGACCGGTTAGAACGACTGGCAGACGATATTATATCCCATTATTCCTCGGCATGCGACAATAAGCTTGATGTAATTCAAAAGGCAATGATAGTGTGCTGTAAGCGGGAAATAGGATATAGGCTTCTTACGAAGTTCATGAACCAAAGGCCGGAATGGTTTGAGGAAAGAAAGGCCCCCGACGGTCTGGATGTTCCGGCTAAGGAACAGAGTGAGCTTATACCGATGCCAACCATAGCGATGGTAGCCACCAGAGGTAAGAACGACCCAAAGGATATGTTTGATTATCTTGGAGATAAGAAACGTATAAAGACTCTTGAGGATGCGTTTAAACAGGAATATTCCAATCTACGGATTGTAATCGTAGTGGATATGTGGATTACTGGTTTTGACGTCCCATGCCTCACTTATCTTTATAATGACAAACCTATTCAGAAGCACACGCTTGTGCAGACAGTAAGCCGAGTCAACCGCAAGTATCCGGGTAAGGAATTCGGATACATCATCGACTATATAGGAATACGCGCCAAGATGATGGAGGCGATGAAGGTCTATGGAGGTGATTCTTTTGGACCGACGGAAGATGACGTACAGCAGGCACTTGGTGCACTTATAGTAGAACTCGAGCTTATAAAACAGCTTTTTACCGGATTTGACCTCAGTCCATTCACAGATAAGGAAGCCAAACCACTTGATCGGCTTGACTGTCTTCAGAATGCTGCGGAATACGTCCTTACCCTGACAAAGATGTATAATGTCGCGAAAGATGGCGCAAAACCCAAAACTGTGGATGCCAAAACGTTTTTTTTTGCCCATGTTAGGAGATTGAAGGTCGCGTACGACATCTGTCAGCCGGCGAATGCACTGAGCCATGAACAGTTGGCACTCTCGCAGTGCTTCATGTGTGTGGCCTCGTATATACGTAAAGCCTCTGGTGGAAAGCATGATACCAAAAGTATGAACAGAACTGTGGAGCGACTTGTGGCTGAGGCTTTGAGTTGCAATTCTGTAGTAAGTATTCTTGACACGGATATAGAGTTAAGTATTTTCAGTCCGGAATTCATAGATCAGCTTGAACGGGTAAAGCTTCCGGCCACCAGGCTTGAGGTCCTTATAAAGATGCTTAGAAAAAGCATATCACAATATAAGGATACAAATAAGCTTGCTGCTGAAAAGTTTGAAGACCTTCTTCAGAAAACGCTTGATGAATATCATGACCGACGCACAAAGCTTTCTTCAGGAGAGGCTACAGCTGCACAGCGAGAGGCCATAGAGGAGATTATTAAAAACGCCACCAAACAGGCTCTTGAACTTCTTAAGAAACTCGGTGAGGATAAGGATAGTTTCCGTAGCCTTGGTCTGACATTTCAGGAAAAGGCTTTCTACGACATTCTTATTCATCTTCGCGATACGTATAATTTCGAATACGGAGAAGACAAGAGAGTCGGATCCTTTATCATCAATGATAGATGTAAGGATCTTGCGAAAAAGGTTAAAGAACTGATCGATACGAAATCCTCTTATGCAGACTGGCTTACAAATAAGAACGTACGGGCGGAACTTAATCAAGATCTATTCTTCCTTCTTGACGAGAATGGATATCCTCCAGAATGGAATGATACTGTTTTCAATCAAGTCCTTGACCAAGTAGAGAACTTTAAGAAACATGAGTGAAATCGTAATATTCAACTATAATAAATTATAAGTATGAGAGTAAGAATCATTATGTGTCTTCTTGTCCTTTTTGCGACAATTAAGTCGCATGCGGACATCTGGCAGGGAGAGTCGGACACAAGTTGGTATAATACCGACCAGCAAGAGTTTAAAATTTTGAATTCAGCTCAATTTAAGGGGCTGGCTGATTTAGTTAACAATGCGGGTGTCACATTTGAGGATTGTGATGTATACCTCATGTCGGATATTGATCTGAACAACATGCAATGGCAGCCAATTGGATATGGAAATACTAATTTCGGTGGGTCTGATTTCAAAGGAAGATTTTTCGGCAATCAGCATAACATTAAAGGTATGCTGATAAACTGCCGTGAATTGCCCTATACGTCAGGAACAGGAATCGGTTTATTCGGAAATTGTTCAGGAGATTTGTCTGGCCTGAATTTATCCGGAGTTGTAAATGTCGATAACGATAGCTATTATAGTTCATCCCTATTCTATATTGGAGGTTTATGTGGTGATAGTAATGGTATAATACAGGAATGTTCATGTGAAATCTATATGAATGTAAAAGCTACCAATAGTTTTATGTCAATAGGGTTGGTTGCTGGAAAGTCTAAAATTATTCAAAAGGTTAAAGTCAATGGCTCCATAAACACAAGTGAGACAATACAAGCTGGAATCGGTGGTTTGAGCCATAGAGCAGAGACAGTTGATCAATGTAGTGTGGAGGCAGACATTGATCTTAAGCTTGCATCAAGTTCTAATATGGGTGCAATTGGAGGTATTGTAGGCTATACAACCGACATAACGAATTCAATATTTAACGGTAATTTCAGGATATCAGGTCAGACAAGGGAATATTCAATTGGTGGTATTGCGGCAGCTGCGACAAAGATAAGAAATGTTATTTTTGCCCCACGAATTGTAAGTATGAATGTTATATATGATCCTTCTTGGATGTATGGAAATTTTGTAGGAGCAATTTGTTCGCCATTGTTGGCAAGTAACTGTGACGTAGAGAATTCATATTATACGAACAATCTTAATGGACATGCTTTGAATGGCTATGAAGTAACTCAGGATTATCTTTGCAGCGGTAGTGTTTTGGATGGTTTTAGTTCAGGAATATGGGCATTTAAAGAAGGATTTTTACCATCTATCAAAGCGTTGATGTCTGTATATTTGATACAGTCAATAGTTAATAACGGACGTGTTGGCATTGAAGTAGGAGAAGGTGATTCGTTGACTTATGTCATAACGCCTGATAATGGATGGAGAGTGTATAGATTCTATCTGAATGATCAAGACTATACATGGGCTCTAAGTCAAAACCGATATAGATTTGACAATATAGATAGAAGCTATCAGATAAAGGTTATTTTTGAGAAGGAGGATAATGCTGTTCATGGTGTTGGTATTGATGCACCAAATAGGATAAAACTGCAGAATAATTCAGTAACTGTTTATGATCTTATGAAAGGGCAGTTAATTACCGTTGTCTCGCCAGATGGGATAGTGGAGTCAAGAATAATTGCCGATAGTAACACTGTAAGTTTTGACGTATCAAACGGAATACATATAATACATATCGGTGGACGTTCTTACAAGATTATAAATTGATAGAATAGTTAAGATAGAAATAATATGGTTGTGGGTCGATCTGCTCATTACATAAGTAATGATTCATCGACTTACAACCTTATTTTTTTTGAAGTAACGAAATTGGAGTCATTCTCTAAATGAACGTAATAATCAGTATGTTAGGAGGGAATCTTCATGGATTCTGATTAGGGGAAATAAAAAAGTTACCTAACACGCGCATGGGCGGCCGGGGACCGCCCTCAATTACGAGACCGGGTCGCTGCCCTCTGATTGCTTAGGTTTAAAGAAAGTGTCCTGTGGGGTATTGCAACAAACCAGAGAGTGATGTTTCATGTAAAATAAGGCAATCAGAAATTTTATTTGTATGATATATAATGAATTTAAAAATTCAATTCGTTGCGGGGAACATCAATGGCTGAGAACGGCTGACCGAAGCGAACTGTACTTGATTCAAAAGTGAACTTAATAAGTTAATATCAAACAGTTTGCAGATGAAAGGAAATTTCAATTCTCCAAATTCCGTAATTCCTTTGTCAGGGATTCACGGGAACATGGTTGGGCAACGCCATGAAAATGATGATCTTGACACCAGAATGTCGGGAACAAAAATGTATATGTAAAGAAGCGAAGCCCCCTGCATCACTGCCGGGAGCTTCCATCCTTGCATGAATATATTTGTTTTCAAATATTTTTAGTTTTTAATGACAGACTTTAAAAGTTGTAGTCTTTCCATTGATTTTTAACTCAACTTTCGGATCGGAAAATTGAGTGAGGTGGTCAAATGTCAAAGTTACGGTCGCCACACCATTGTTTACCGAAACACTAACTTATGTTGCCATTATCATTAGAATTTTTCTCATATGAATTCAGTTATTTATTAGAAT
>JAAVHT010000008.1 GCA_014799565.1 Clostridiales bacterium | reverse complement strand
CAGCCCGGCAACTTTATTCAGGGATATACTGAGGATGCTCCTGATGCTGACCAGCTCACCGCAGAACACATTTGGACAAATCTCTCTCAGAGCAGCGGCAAATTGCGCATCAACTTTGAGGGGAGGGTAGCTCAGGTGGCAGACGATAGCGTAACACTGGAAGATGGTACAGTCGTTCTGGTGAGTGGGCAGACCGTGGTGAAAGCCTTTGATGGCAGCGTTACTGAAATTGCTGCCGGCGATTACATTCAGGGCTATGCGGTTGATCCCGGCGCGGCTGAGTTGGAAGCTCTAAACATTCTTGTCACGATTCTTTAAGCCTCCGGCATATTCAGCGCTTCTTTTCTGATTTGCGTCTGAGGGGGCGTCTGTGAGGTAAGCTATGACAGACAATGAAATCATAGAATTATACTGGAAACGCTCAGAAGAAGCTATTTTCTGCACGATGCGTGAATATGGCGGGTATTTGATCAAATTGACTATGAACATTTTGCATATTCGGGAAGAAGCTGAAGAATGTGTCAATGAAAGCTATCTCTCCGCCTGGAATCAGATTCCTCCGGATCGTCCGGCGAAATTGCTGCCCTACCTGGGACGGATCGCCCGGTGCCTTGCGTTGAATCGGTACGACTATCTGAACGCACAAAAGCGAGGAACGGACTTTATCCTCCAGCTCTCTGAGCTGGAGGACTGTCTGTCCTCTGGTGATACAACACAGCAGCAGGTGGACAACCACGCGCTTTCACAGGCGATATCGGCTTTTCTGAAAAACCAGGATATAGAGTCAAGAAATATGTTTATTCGCAGATATTGGTATTCTGATTCAGTGAAAGAGATTGCAAAGCGGTATGGTGTAAGAGAAAGCAAGGTCAAGTCTCAACTGTTTCGGCTTCGGGGACGATTAAAGAATTATTTGATTGAGGAGGGTTTCAGCCTGTGAATGCAAAAGATTTTTACCTTGCGGTGGGCGGAATTGACGAAGATTTGATCATGGGTGCTCATGAGCAGCCCTCCAGGAAAAAGCTGTCCAATATTAGGGTATGGGCAGTAGCCGCAGCTTGCATCTGCCTTGTGTGTTTTGGGGTGATCCATTCTTTTTACGGGACTTCTGTTGTCTGGAACGAAGCGAATGGCATAACGGCGCTATCAAAACTCTCCGCTCCCGCAGATAGTGTCCTTCAAGTTATAGCAAAAGAAGATTTCAAAAAATATTTTCGACTTGATGATTTGCCGGAATCCATCGGTGGAGAACTTTGCCTGACGCCAACTTCTTTCATACTCTGCGTAGATGAAGCCGGAAACCCAGTTTATGACCGTAATCAGATTTGTTATCAGAACGTGGAGAAACATCAAAGCGTCTGCATAACGCTCTCCCGCGTGACACAAGGCGCCCAGCCGCAACAGGATGCCAAAAAATCGCGCATCCACGGAACCCCTGTTTGGCTGACGGCAGCAGAAACAGATTCCGACACCGCTATGTTTACCGCTCAGTGGGAAAAAGATGGAACTGCCTTTTTTGTGACGGCAATCGGACTGGATAAGGTATTTTTTCTTTCCGTGGTGGAAGAATTACTGAATTAGATAAAAAGTAAAATGGTGGAAGTGAGCACACAGATGATTTTATCCATGGAACATAAATTAAAGCAGAGGGAATTGTACTGATAGGGGACAGGGAACCGGCCTGTTTTTGCCGGTTCCCTGTTTGCCTGTTGACCGACTGTATTCCTGCGGTTCCGCCGGATGCGGAGCTGGCCCCCGAGTACGTCTACAGTGATCCTTACAATTTCCCGTTGACAATAGCCTTGGAATCCTATTGTTGCGTTATTGTGCAGAGAATAGTTCCTCGAATTTCATTTGTGAAAGCAGCTTTTTTGATTACACCGTAGTAATTTTTTCCCAATCAAACCCTGCCGGATTGAGAAATTTACTGATCAGCGGCAATACCACCAACTGGTTCTTTTTTGTGCTTTGACCACATAACTGACCACAGACACGTATGGAACACGTGGAAACCATATGGCCAAACACCGTTATAAAGCAACTGGAACCGAGCAGAAACGATTAAAAAGAGCCGAAAATAAAGAAAAAAGTTTTCTCCCGGCGTTCGGGACCAAGAGGCCGCGGGTTCAATCCCCGCCACTCCGACCAACTTGCATTGACAAAAAAGATGCAGACAAAAATTCCGCACTTTGGTGCGGAATTTTTGCACATAAAGCGTGAAAAATTGAAATAATCAAGAACAATAATCGAGCGTTTACAAAATCAGGAAGCGTAAAATAAAAATAACGCACCGGAGATGCAAATCCGCCTGATTTGGGTGTTTTTGGAGACACGCATGACTCGAACTCCCCGCACTCAATTTTTCGACGCTAAAAACCTCAAAAAGCCATGGTTTTTGCCCGGATTTGCATCTCCAAAGCGTTATTTCAAAATCACGTCTCCTGTTTTTAGAAATTCGCTCGCTTTGTTCTTGATTTTGGAAAAGTGCTCATCTAAGGCGCAAAAAATCCGCACGGAAGTGCGGATTTTTTGCCTGCATCTCTTTTATCAACACAGTTTGTCCTTCCGCATGGTCAGGGAGATGCGCTTCTTTTTCTCGTCCACTTCCTTCACCCACACCGTCACCACATCCCCCACACTGAGTACCTCGGAGGGGTGCTTCAGATAGCGGTCGCAGATCTGGCTGATATGCACCAGACCGTCCTGGTGGACGCCAATGTCCACGAAGGCCCCGAAGTCGATGACGTTGCGCACGGTGCCCTTCAGCTCCATGCTGGGCTTCAGATCTTTCATATCCATCACATCGGTGCGCAGCACGGGGGCGGGCAGCTCGTCCCGGGGATCCCGGCCCGGCTTGACCAGTTCGGCAGCCACGTCCAGCAGAGTGGGCACGCCCACGCCGCACTCCGCCGCCGCCTTGTCCAGGCCGTAGGCGGCAAGACGGCCTTTGAGGTCGCCCAGCCTGCCCGCCTTCACATCCGCCATGCTCTGACCGCACAGAGCCAGCAGCTTTTCCGCCGCGGCGTAGCTCTCCGGATGGACGGCGGTGTTGTCCAGGGGAGATTTGCTCTCCGGCACCCGCAGGAAGCCCGCGCACTGCTGAAACGCCTTGGGGCCCAGCTTGGGCACCTTCAAAATCTGCTTCCGGGTGGTAAAGGGACCGTTTTCCTCCCGGTATTTCACAATATTTTTGGCCGTGGTGCCGTTCAACCCCGCCACCCGGGTGAGCAGAGGCGCGGAGGCGGTGTTCACATCCACACCCACGGCGTTGACGCAGTCCTCCACCACGCCGTCCAGGGTCTCTCCCAGACGGGCCTGGGGCATATCGTGCTGATACTGACCCACACCGATGGACTTGGGGTCGATCTTCACCAGCTCCGCCAGCGGATCCTGGAGACGCCGAGCAATGGACACGGCGGAGCGCAGATTCACGTCGAACTCCGGGAACTCCTCCGCCGCCAGCTTGGAGGCGGAATAAACCGATGCCCCCGCCTCGTTGACAATGGCATAGCTGACTCCGCCGCCCACCTTGCGGATGAGCTCCACCGTCATCTGCTCGGTCTCCCGGCTGGCGGTGCCGTTGCCGATGGCAATGTGGGCAACCTTGTGCTTTTTGATGAGAACGGCCAGCTTTTCGATGGCCTCGTTCTTTCCCCGTTCGCCGTGGGTGGGGTAGACAACCGTGGTGTCTAGCACTTTGCCGGTGGGATCAACCACTGCCACTTTACACCCCATGCGATAGCCCGGATCCAACCCCATAGTGACGAAGCCCTTTACCGGCGGCTGCATCAGCAGGGGCTTTAAGTTCAGCGCAAACTGGCCAATGGCTCCCTCGCTGGCCCTGTCCGTCAGCTCGGAGCGCACCTCCCGCTCCAGGGACGGGGCAATGAGCCGGTCATAGGCGTCCTCGGCGGCGGCTTTGACAAACTCCATGGCTGCCCGCCCCGGCACCACTTTCCGGCACAGAGCCGCCAGAGCGGTTTCCCGGTCCATCTCCACAGAGACCTTCAAAATCTCCTCCCGCTCACCCCGGTTCATGGCCAGCACCTGATACCCCTGTGTTTTCGATAAAGCACTTGAAAACTCATAGTAAAGGCGGTACACGCTGTCCTCTGGCTCCTTGGCCGCCGCTTTAGAGGTAATGCTGCACCGCCGCCAGTATAGCTCCCGGAGCATTTTCCTCACGTCGGCATCATCGGAGATGATCTCCGCCACAATGTCGGACGCCCCCTGTAAAGCGTCTTCCGCCGTCTCCACACCCTTTTCCGTGTCAACATAGTTCGCCGCCTCGGCCAGCAGGTCGGAACAGGGAGCGCCCTTTGCAAACAACAGCTCTGCCAGCGGCTCCAGCCCCTTCTCGCGTGCCTGCGTGGCGCGGGTACGGCGCTTTTGTTTGTAGGGTCTGTAAAGATCCTCCACTTCTGCCAAGGTGGAGGCGGCGTCGATGGCAGCGGACAGCTCGTCGGTCAGCTTGCCCTGGCCCTCGATGGACTGCTTCACCTCATCCCGGCGGGTCTGCAAATTGCGCAGGTATTGCAAGCGGTTCGCCAGCTGACGGATCAGCTGGTCGTCCATGGCCCCGTGCAGCTCCTTGCGGTAGCGGGCGATGAAAGGCACCGTATTCCCCTCGTCCAGCAGGGTGATGATGTTTTCGATGTGCTGCTCCGGGTGTTCCAGTTCCCGGGCCAGAATCTGTATAATCGTTTCCATTTATGTCTCCTTGTTATCAGTTTTACTCCAAGCCCGTCTCTTGACAGACGAAATCCACACACTGCCGCACCATGCGGTCGCAGTGGGGCTTCTTTTCCTCGCCCCGCTCAAAGGCCGCCTTCAACAGCGCGGCGCAGTCGATAGCCCCATTTTCCGCGCGGAACTGCCGGATCAGCTCCAGACGCTTCTCTTGAGGCAGGCCCAGTCCGCCCAGGGCGGTGAGGGCTCCCACCAGCGCTCCGCAGGTGGCGCCGCAGCCCATGCCACCGCCAAAGTTCAGGGTCATGTCATAGGCCTGCTCCCGGCTGATGCCCATGTCACGGGCGAAGGGAACCACCACCGCCTGGGCGCAGTTATAGTGAACCTGGCTATCCGCCCGCAGGGCGGCCATATCTTCTCTTCTCGTCATTGTAATCGCTCCTTGCTTTGATGGCGGGGCGCACCCGGCGGCGCTCTGCCTGAGCTTAAAGTATATCACAGTTTTGCCCGCTTGAAAAGCAATAGCGGCAGAAGCCGACAATGCTTACACATTGTCGGCTCTCTTATCTGTTTGCCTTTTGCTTTTATTGGTGATCCACTGGATGCCCCAGGAACCACTTTCGGCTCATGACTGACATGCCTGTGGTGATTCGGAACCTGAATGATGATGAGAAATCTGGCATAAGAAGCAGGGTTCTTGCAAGGAAAAACCACCAAAATCAACCGTATCGTCAGACCGATTCCCGCTTTGTCTCCCGGCTCAGCCGCACAGCAGCGGCCGGGTTCATCAGGTCGCGGTAAAACGCTGTCAGAATCCGATCACATGGGCAGGACTCCCCCGTCATTCGGCTGAAAATTCGTAGACGGTTGTGGATACCATCTGTTCTCCCCGGCGGTAAACAGGGGAATCGTACTCCGGACAGTTTACCGCGTTGGGAACAAAACCTGGCTCCAGGCAGATGTGGCAATAGCCAGAATAGGGAACGCCGTATTTCCCCATGGCAGGTTTTCTGTCTGGACTGCAGAACACCACAAGGCACGGAAAATCTGTGAATATCCGCAATGTTCGGCCATTATGGGGGCAGCGAAGCTCCACCGCGGGGGTGCCGGGACGTTTGTCCAGAAGGAAAAACTCGTCATAGCCGGGCTTGTTTCCCTTGAAGTA
>JAAVHT010000007.1 GCA_014799565.1 Clostridiales bacterium | reverse complement strand
CCGTGCTCACGCGGGACGCGTCCCTCTATCCGCTGCCCCGCGCCGCGCGCGAGCGGCGCCTCGCGCCCCGCGCCGTCATCCCGGTGGACCTCTTCGGGCAGGCCGCGGACTATGACGCCCTGCTGCCCATTGCCGCGGCCCACCACATCCCCGTCCTCGAGGATGCGGCGCAATCCTTCGGCGGCAGCCGCCACGGCCGGAAAACCTGCGCCCTGGGCTGCCAGGCCGCCGCCACCAGCTTCTTCCCGGCCAAGCCCCTGGGCTGCTACGGCGACGGCGGCGCTGTCTTCACGGATGACGACGAACTGGCCGCCCTCCTGCGCTCTATCCGCGTCCACGGCAAGGGCGACGACAAGTATGACAATGTGCGCCTGGGCATCAACGGGCGCCTGGACACCCTTCAGGCCGCCATCCTGCTCGCCAAGCTGGAGGTTTTCCCGGAGGAAATTGCGGCCCGGCAAACGGTGGCCGGCTGGTATGCCGAGGCTCTGCGCGGCGTTCCGGGTGTGGTCTGCCCCACAGTGGCGCCGGGCAATGTCAGCGCCTGGGCGCAATACTGCGTCCTCCTCCCCGAAGGCAGCCGCGGCCGCGTCATGGCCCGCATGCAGGCGCAGGAGGTGCCGGTCAACATCTATTATCCCAAGCCCCAGCACTGCCTCGCGGTTTTCGCCCAGCTCGGCTACGCCCCCGGGGACATGCCGGCCGCCCTGCATGCCTCGCAAAACATCCTCGCCCTGCCCTTCCATCCCTATATGGAAGAGGCCCAGGTGCGACAGGTGGCCGCCGCCCTCGCGGAGGCGCTCGCATGAACGACTGGTTCGCTCACGAAAGCGCCTGCATCGACGCGGGCGTCAGCATCGGCAACGGCACGAAGATATGGCATTTTTGCCATGTGCTGTCCGGTTCCCGCATCGGGAACAACTGCACTGTTGGCCAGAATGTGGTCATTGGCCCGGACGTGAGCATCGGCGACGGCTGCAAGATACAGAACAATGTCAGCGTCTATAAGGGCGTCACCCTCGAGGATGACGTCTTTTGCGGCCCGAGCATGGTTTTCACCAATGTTTTCAATCCGCGCGCCCATATCCGGCGCATGGACGAGGCGCGCCCCACTCTGGTAAAACGGGGGGCCACCCTGGGCGCCAACTGTACCATCGTCTGCGGCGTCACGGTGGGCAGCTACGCCTTTGTGGGCGCCGGTGCCGTGGTCACGCGCGACGTTCCGGCCCATGCGCTGGTTTTCGGCAACCCGGCGCGGCGGCACGGCTGGGTGTGCCAGTGCGGCGAAAAGCTGGACAAGACGCTGCGCTGCGCCGCCTGCGGCCGGCACTACCAAAAAGACGGCACAGACAACGGTCTCACGGAACTTCCGGCATGACCGGGCAGCGGGCCGCGCCGTGAAGACCGTCACCTTCATCACCGGGCACTATTACCCCTCCAGACGGCGCGCCGGCTTCCATAACCTGGCGGACGCGGCGCTCAGGCTCGGCTACCGGGTAAACTTCGTGACCGTGGCCTACAGCCTGCTTTCCTACCTGCGCAACGACTACCGCATCCATGTTCCCGGTATCCGGCGGAATCACAACAGGGCGGTCAGGCTCGGCAACGGTCTTGTCTCCTATGTGCATTTCACGCTCTGGCACCCCATGACCTTTCTGTTCGCGCCCCTCAACACCCTGAGCATGCGCTGGATGGACGCCTACGGCCGGGGGGAGCTGGGCGCCATGCTCCCCCTGGTGCGCGAGACGGACATTTTTGTGTTTGAAAGCTGCCCCGGTCTCTTCCTCTTCCGGCAAATACGGAAGATAAACCCGGCGGCGCGCATGGTCTATCGCGTTTCCGACGATGTGAGGATCCTCGGTTCCACCCATCCCCGCCTGGTGGAGGTGGAGCGCGAGCTGGCGCCGCGTTTCGACCTTATCAGCGTCCCCAGCGCCGCCATGCTCGACATGTTCCCCGGCGTCCCCGTGCGGCTGGACCGGCACGGACTCGACACCGGCGCCTACGACGACTGCACCCGTTCCCCCTACGCGCCGGGCACGCGCAATGCCGTCTTTGTGGGCACGGGCTACATGGACGCGGACTTTCTGCGTGGCGTGGCACCGGCCCACCCCGGCTGCCAGTTCCATATCATCGGACCCATGAAGGACGAACTCGGCCTCCCCCATGTCCACTTCCACGGGGAGATGCCCTTCCGCGAAACCGTGCCCTATATAAAATTCGCCGACGTTGGCCTGGGCATCCGCACCTTTCGCATGGGCTACGCCTCCACGCTCACGGACTCCCTCAAGATACTCCAGTACCGCTATTGCGGCCTGCCCATCATCTCGCCCGATTTTCTGGATCTCCACCGCGAGGGCGTTTTTTACTACCACCCGGGCGATGTGGTATCCTGCGCCACGGCCTTGGGGAGCGCCCTGGCACACGGGCGCCATGCGGAATACGCCGCCGAGGTGCATACCTGGGACGAGGTGGCGGCAAGCCTGCTCGGGGACGCGGCGGGAGAAAAAACAGAAAAGGCCCGCGCGTCGCTCTGACGCGCAGGCCCGGAATGTCTGGAGCCAGCTAAGAGACTTGAACTCTTGACCTGCTGATTACGAATCAGCTGCTCTACCAACTGAGCTANNCCAGCATAGTGTGACCTACAGCAAAAAGCATTGTAGCACAAGTCCTTGGGCCGCGTCAAGAGCGGAGGTGAAAAATATCTGTGAAAATGCCTTATATTCGGACAGAAGAAAGGGGGAAGATGGGAACATCCCGGCATTGCATTTTTTACAGCAGTGTGATAAACTGGTTCATAACAATTATCGCATCGAAGCGGGAAAGGATCCTGGACTATGATTGACAGCTGGAATATCACCATCCCTGAATTGACTGGGGACGAACCCCGTCGGGCCTATATTTATCTCCCCGACTCCTGGGAGATGGATCCCGACCTGCGTTATCCCGTGCTCTATATGTTCGACGGGCACAACGTGTTTTTTGATGAGGACGCCACCTACGGCAAGAGCTGGGGGCTGGGCGAGTACCTGGATGCCACTGAGACCCAGATCATTGTGGCCGCTGTGGAGTGCAATCACCACCCGGACAATGGGCGGTTATCCGAATACTCCCCCTGGTCTTTTTATACCGGCGGGTTTGGCCGGGTGGCAGGGCGGGGGAGGACCACCATGGAGTGGCTGGTTCACGCCTTCAAGCCGGAAATCGACCGGGAGTTCCCCACACTCCCCGGACGGGAGGACACCTTCATCGCGGGCAGCTCCATGGGTGGGCTCATGAGCCTGTACGCCCTGCTGGAGTACAACCGGTATTTCTCTCGGGCGGCGGCGCTGTCCCCGTCTCTGTGGGTGGCCCCGGGAAAGATCGACACCCTCATCCGCACGGCGCGGGTGAACCCAAACACGGTGCTGTACATGGATTACGGCTCCCGGGAGCTGTCCAACCACGCCCAGACCTTCAAGCTGCTGGGCCGGACGGCGGCGGCGCTGCTGGACAAGCGCGTTTTGCTGGACTTCCGCATGGTGCCCGGCGGCGACCACAGCGAAGCCAGCTGGGAACGGCAGATTCCGTTTTTCATGAACACCCTGCTTTACGGGCGGGAAGATCAATAATTACGTCCTGCCCCTGCGGGCGGGACGGCAAAACCCCCGCTCTATGGGCGGGAGGATTAACATGAACAAAAGCTAAGGAGAGAGCTGAATGGAGACACAGTACTTTAAAAATTACAGCCCTGCCCTGGGCCGGGACATGGAGTGCAAGGTGTACGGCCATGCGGGCCGCCCCGTGCTGTTCATTCCCTGTCAGGACGGCCGGTTCTTCGACTTTGAAAACTTCCGCATGACCGACGCCTGGGCCCCCTGGATCGAGTCCGGCCAGGTAATGGTGTTCTCCATCGACACCATGGACGGAGAGAGCTGGTCGGACAAGGGTGGCGACCCCTACTGGCGCATCCGCCGGTACGAGCAGTGGATCGCTTATATCACCGATGAGCTGGTGCCCTTCATGCGGGCCATGGTGAACGAGCGCAACGGCTGGACAGGTGAGGCTGGGGTGCTGGTGTTCGGGGCGAGCCTGGGAGCCACCCACGCCGCCAATCTGTTCTTCCGCCGCCCTGATCTGTTTGACCGTGTGCTGGCCCTCAGCGGCATCTACAGCGCGGACTACGGCTTCGACAGCTACATGGACGAGGTGGTATACCGCAATTCTCCCGTTCACTACCTGTCCGAGATGCCCAAGGATCACCCCTTCATCGACCTCTACAACCAGAAAAAAGGCGTTATCTGTGTTGGCCGCGGCCCTTGGGAGATCCCGGGCACTACCTTGTGGCTGGCGGACATTTTCCGGGAGAAGGATATCCATATCTGGGTGGACGTCTGGGGCTGGGACGTGGCCCACGACTGGGACTGGTGGTATAAGCAGGTGGCCTATTTCGTGCCCTATTTGTTAGAAAACTGAACTTACTAAAAAAGAGAGAAGGAAAGAACAATGAAAAATGTTATCTTTATTTCCCCCAATTTTCCCACCAACTACTGGCAGTTCTGCCGGGAACTGAAAAACAACGGCATGAACGTGCTGGGTATCGGCGACGCGCCCTACGATGAACTGCGGGGCGAGCTGAAGGACAGCCTCAACGAGTACTACAAGGTGGGCAGCCTGGAAAACTATGACGAGGTGTACCGCGCCGTGGCCTTCCTTGCCTTCAAGTATGGCCGGATCGACTGGCTGGAGTCCAACAACGAGTACTGGCTGGAGCGGGACGCCCAGCTGCGCACCGACTTCCACATCACCTCCGGCTTCCAGACCGACGACATCCCCCGCATCAAGTACAAGTCCAGGATGAAGGAGTTCTACGAGAAGGCGGGTATCCCCGTGGCCCGCTATCATCTGGTGGACGATGAGAAGGGCTGCCTGGCCTTCATCAAGAAGGTGGGCTGGCCGGTGGTGGTCAAGCCGGACAACGGTGTGGGCGCCTCGGACACCCACAAGCTGTCCAATGAGGAGGATCTGAAGCATTTCCTGGAAACAAAGCATGACGTCACCTATATCATGGAGGAGTTCATCCACGCCGAGGTCAACTCCTATGACGCGATTATCGACTCCACCGGCAAGCCCATTTTTGAGACGGGCAACGTCACCCCCATGTCCATCATGGACATCGTGAACGAGGAGGATAACTCCGTTTACTATATCGTCAAGGATCTCCCCGCCGACACCAAGAAGGCAGGCCGGGCCACCGTCAAGAGCTTCGGCGTCAAGAGCCGTTTCGTCCACTTCGAGTTTTTCCGCCTGACCCAAGATCAGGAGGGCATGGGCAAGAAGGGCGACGTGGTGGCGCTGGAGGTCAATATGCGCCCCTGTGGCGGGTTCAGTCCCGACATGATGAACTTCGCCAACTCCACCAACGTGTACAAGATCTGGGCGGACATGATCGCCTTTGACCGCTCCACGCTGGAGACGGGCGACCACTTCTTCTGCGCCTATGCCGGCCGCCGGGACGGCAAGGACTTTGTCCTGGATCACGAGGCCATTCTGGAGAAGTACGGTGAGCAGATGAAGATGGTGGATCGCATCCCTGATGTGTTGTCCGACGCCATGGGCAACCAGATGTACGTGGCCACCTTCCGCACCAAGCGGGAGCTGGACGCGTTCTACAAGGATGTGCTGAAGGTGAATAAGAAGTAAGCCAAGGCCTCAGCGGGGTCAGGCAAGATAGGCGGCGCATGGAAATTATCCATGCGCCGCTTCGCATTTTACTGCTGATCGTGTTTTGCTCAGAATGGAATGTAATCACCAATAAACAAGAACTGTGTGTTATAATATACGGGGTGATGTCTATGAAATATGTAAACGCACATGAGGCTTTGCCGGAGGAATTGCTGGAAATGGTTCAAAAGTATTTTCAAGGCGGCTATTTATATATTCCAAAGGAAAATGCTTTTCAGGAAAAGAGACAGACAGATTATGGGCTTGAGTTGGAGAAACGAAACCAGCATATATATTTGAAGCATCTTGAAGGGAGAACAAATGAACAGCTTGGGATGATATATCATTTGTCAGGGCCAAGTGTCAGAAGAATTATTTCAAAAGAAAAGGTGTGTTATCAAAGCATGAGAGAGATAATTGAACAGATTTTACCTTTATGGGGAATAGAAAACGGACAATTATTGCAAATATATCCATCAGCTTGGGTGATCGACGATTCCTACGTGATAAAAGTATATTATGACAAGGATAAATTGGAACGGAACATAAAAGCATCGACGATATTATTGGGCTGTGGTGTTCCGGTTGCGGAGATCGTGTTTACCAAAATGGGAGAAAAATATGTCGAACGTCAAAACGCTTATTTTCTCATGTCTAAGAAAATGAAGGGAAGCAATATTTCTGATATAAAGGATACGGAAATGGCTTGGGAAATGGGCTCTGCAATTGCGCGGCTGCACATGGCATTTATACAGTGCGAAAAAGAAATCGCACTTTGGGACAATGGCCTGTTAAAGGAGATGAAGGGATGGGTGCGGGAGAATTTAGCAGATAATGAATGGCGGATTGTAGGTGAAACGGAATATTTAAAAGTGGCGGAGTCATTAGAGACTGTATATGATCATCTGCCAAAGCAGCTGATCCACAGAGATGTGCACTTTGGGAATTTTCTGTTTTTGCATGGCAGTTTTGTTGGATATATTGATTTT
>JAAVHT010000006.1 GCA_014799565.1 Clostridiales bacterium | reverse complement strand
CCCAGCGTATTTTCCGGCGTTCTGAAATGCCCGGAGTGCGGCGGCAACCTTAATTTCCACTTTAACCAGGGCAACCACGATATTAAGTTCTTTAGCTGCCAGAATCACAATTCCGGCCTGCGCAAATGCACCAAGACCCATTATATCCGGGTGGAATTTCTGGAACAGGTGGTGCTGTATGAGGTCAACCGTCTGGCCTGCTTCGCCAACGAGTACGAGGACGATTTCATCAAAGCCATGATGGGCCAGTCCGCGAAGGTGACGGAGAATGACCGGGCGAGAAAGCAGCGGGAGCTTGACGGGCTGCTGGCGCGGGACAAGGAGCTCGATGTGCTGTTCGAGAAACTTTATGAGGACAACGTGAACCAGAAAATCAACGACGCCCGGTTTGCGAAAATGTCCCAGCGGTATGAAGCGGAGCAGGGGGAGAACGCCAAGAAGATCAAGGCGCTCCGGCTGGAACTGAAAAAGTCCGAGGGCCGGAGGATGGACGTTGACACGTTCCTTGAAACCGTCCGCCGCTATACCAACGCCACAGAGATCACCCAGCGCATGGTGGCGGAGCTGATCGACCACATCGACGTATATCACGCCGAGAAAAAGGACGGCGTGACCACCCAGCGCATTACGATCTATTACAACTGTATCGGCGCGTTCGCTGTTCCTGACCGCAGGAATATCCCGGACATTGAGATCACCATGGGGACGAGAAAGGGAGTAGCCGTCAGCTACTCCCCGGAGCGGATCGCTTGATATGGTTTTGGACAATAAAAATGCGGAGTGCCCTTCATGGGAAACTCAAATCCCATAAGGACACTCCGCATGGTCCGAGTGACAGGACTTGAACCTGCGGCCTCTTGACCCCCAGCTGTCCTCGGGGGTTCCAAGAGGCCATTTTGTGTCCGTTTGGCGCTCTTTGGTGGGATAACAGATACTCTCTGAACCTGCCCGTTCCATTGGCTCCATACGGTCCTCTCGGCGTATGGGTCACAGTATGGGTCAAGCCCGTTTTGCACCGGTCTGCACTGACCCGTAAAAAGTGGGCACCGAACAGGGGAATTGTAATATTGCTCGCTAAAAAGGTGTAAACCTTGAAGTCCGCTCTCCATTCTGTGTAAGGGCCCCTCCTCACCAGAAGGTGGGGTAATAGAACAATACGAAAGAGAGCAAGTAAAAGGGACTTCTGGTGCTAATTATCCTCTGCAGAAAGTTTCTGCAATATCTGTTTCGGTTCCCAAATCGCGATATCCGCATCCACGTAGTCCGTAGGATTTCTCGTCACAAGCCCGTCCATCTCATTCAGCAGGGCAACAGAGTATTGGACAGAATCCTCAAAATCGCTCCAAGCCAAATCCAAAGCGCTGACGATTTCGCGCTCAGAAACTGCTGCGATTGATACGACCATGAGAAGCCTTTTCAAAAGCTCTTTCACTGCAGCTTTATCCTTGAGCTGTCTATGGGCAATATAGTATATATCCGTTACCGCAGAGGCGGATATATATTCGCGCACATCATCCCGCTGGGTAAGCTTCAGCACATCCGCTGCCGCCTCATAGAATGGTTCCCGTTTTAGAAGGACATCCAGCACCACATTGGTATCAATAAGCAGCTTCATATTTTTTAAGCCTTTCGTCCCTCAGTTCATTCAAGGGCAGATCTGTATGTGGAATGGAGCCAACCAAGGACTGTACGATGCTTTGAATGTCTTTTGTCTGTTCTTCTGATACCTGCTCCGGCTCATCGGCAGGAAGTACGATAACTTCTAATTTCTGATTTCTAAGTGCTTCGGGCAGGGTCATAATGGACATCAAACTGTTGGCATCAATAAACTTGCGGATCACTTCCATACTGGCTCGCCTCCAATTCAAATTTCTTTAAGAGCAGTATAACATATGTTTGGCAAAAAAGGAAGGGGATTTAGCAGAAGGTTGCTCACTATATAGCGAAGGAAAGCCCTTATCCCTATATGACAAGGTGGTAGGATAATAGGAAGAAGAATAGGAGAAATGTTGCCTTTTGTAATTTCACCTTTGCCTGTCCCGTCATCTGATAGATTGCATTTTGGTTGTCTAAAAAAGATTGCATTCTTTGTTATAAATGATATGATAGGTTAGAAAGGAGAGAGTTGGAATGGAATATAGTCATTACTTGGCCCATATTGCACAGGATGGCCGGGAACAGACTGTGTTGGAGCATCTGAAAGGCACAGCGAGGCTGGCGGCCAACTTTGCTTCGGATTTTGGAGCAGAGGAGCAGGGACGGCTGACCGGGATAGTGCATGATTTGGGGAAGTATTCGATAGAATTCCAACGCCGGCTTCGGGGAAACGCTGTGCAGGTAGACCACTCCACTGCTGGAGCGGCAGAATGCTGTAAAATAGGACAAAACTATGCTGCGTTCGCTGTTGCGGGACATCATGTTGGGCTGCCCGACGGCGGCGGCAGAAGTGACCACGAGGATGAACCTACGTTTTTTGGCCGCATGAGACGGGCCAAGCTGGGGAAACTGCCTGCTTGCAATGCTTGGCAGAAAGAACTCCGGCTTTTTCCTGCACCATTACCAGCCCTTTCTAACCCAATGGAGGCGATGTTTTTCACCCGGATGCTTTACTCTTGCTTGGTAGATGCGGATTTTTTGGACACGGAAACCTTTATGGCAGGAGAAGAACAGGATCGGGGCGGCAGGGACGGGATCGACCTTCTGGAGACAAAGCTCCAAGCCTATATCTCTGGCTGGTTCCCGGCAAAGAATGAGTTGAACAAAGAACGATGTGCGCTGCTACAGCGCTGTTTGGAACAGGGGGAAGCGCAAAATCCGGGACTATTTACAATGACCATACCAACCGGAGGTGGAAAAACGGTATCCTCCCTGGCATTTGCCCTGCGTCATGCCAAGACCCACGGCATGAAACGGGTAATCTATGTGATTCCATACACCTCCATCATCGAGCAGAATGCCCAAATTTTCCGGGATATTTTGGGAGATGAGAATGTGTTGGAGTACCACTCCGGGGTGCTGTATGATGTTGAAGACGAGGCTACACCGGAGAATGCCAGACTGTCCAGAGCGGTTGAAAACTGGGATATGCCTGTGGTGGTTACCACGGCAGTGCAGTTTTTTGAGTCTCTGTTTGCCAGCCGTTCCTCCCAATGCCGCAAACTGCATAATTTGGCCAAAAGCGTTATCATTTTTGACGAAGCACAGATGCTGCCCGTTTCCTATCTGCGTCCCTGCGTGTTTGCCATTGCACAGTTGGTGAAATATTATGGGGCCTCCGCCGTGCTGTGCACAGCCACTCAGCCCGCACTGGACAGTATTTTTAGGGAGTTTGTGCCCAGTCTGCCTGCCATAGAATTGTGCCCCCAGGAAGCATTTCATCAAGAGGTATTTAGCCGAGTTGTATTCCAGAAGGAAGAGAAATTGCCATGGGAGGCTCTGGCGAAGCGGCTGGGGGAACGGCAGCAGACGCTTTGTATCGTAAACAGCCGCAAAAGTGCCCAGACGGTCTATTCTCTGTTGGATCGGGAAGGGGCCTTTCATTTATCCACTTTGATGTACCCAGCCCACCGCAAAGCGGTACTGGAGGAAATCCGGGCAAGATTGAAGGCCGGTCTGCCATGCCGGGTGGTGTCCACTTCTCTGATTGAGGCCGGGGTGGACGTGGACTTCCCTGCGGTTTTCCGGGAGGAGGCAGGGTTGGATTCTATCCTCCAGGCAGCTGGGCGCTGTAACCGGGAGGGAAAGCGTCCTGCCGAGGAGAGCATTGTCACCATATTCCGGGGGGAGATAACCCTTCCATCCCTGTTTGAGATTCCTGTGGCTGCTGGGCGCCATGCTCTGAACCGTTGCGAACAGCCTGACAGCCCAGAAGCCATCCGCTGCTATTTTCAAGAACTGCTGAATTTGAAAGGCGTTCAAGCTCTGGATCAGAAAAGGATCCTTACTATGATGGAGCGGGAGTTCATGCCATTCCGAAAGGTTTCTGAGGTATTCCACCTGATTGATAGCGAGACAAAAACAGTGTATATCCCTTTGGGGGCAGGATATGAATTAACGCAGCGTCTCCAATCCGGCGAACGCAACCGAAAGATATTCCGGGAACTGGGCCAATACGGCGTATCTGTCTATCCGCAGCATTTTGAGGCAATGGATGCGGCAGGCGACTTGGATGTGCTGGAGGACGGAACGGCAGTATTGAGCAATCTGAGCCTATACCGAGGTGATACGGGGCTGTCCCTGACAGCGGAACACGAAAAATTTTTGTTGATCTGAGCTAAACTGTAATAAGGCCCAGTTTATTGGATCACATAAATGGTATTATCATTCAAATGCAAGAAAGGAGTGAACGCCATGCCGATTTCATTGGAGGTCTGGGGGAACTATGCCTGTTTCACGCGACCGGAGATNAAAACCGAGCGGGTCAGCTATGACGTGATGACACCTTCTGCCGCCCGGGGNCTGCTGGAGGCTATATATTGGCATCCNGGTATGAGGTGGGTTNTTGACCGCATTCATGTCTGCGCCCCTATCTGCTTTACCAACCTTCGGCGCAACGAGGTNAAATCTACGGTCAGTGCCCGGTCGGCACGGACAGTGATGGAACGGGGCGCAGGTGAGCTGTACTTGGTCACTTCCCAAGACATCCAGCAGCGGGCGGCCATGCTGCTGCGGNATGTCCGCTATGTCATCGATGCCCATTTTGAAATTNANCCAGAACAGGCCGTTCTTGGCGACAATGCAGGGAAGTTTCAAGACATCGTCAAGCGTCGGATTAAACGGGGGCAGTTTTATCATCAGCCCTATTTCGGTTGCCGGGAGTTTCCTGCCAATTTCAAAGCTTGTGAGGTNCTCCCGCCCTGCCCGGAGGAACTGCGCGGAGANCGAGACCTTGGGTATATGCTCTGGGATTTGGATTACTCTGATCCAGAGAACATTGTCCCGCTGTTTTTCCGTGCAAAGCTCCAGAATGGGGTATTGAAAGTGCCNGTCCGGGACAGCGGGGAGGTGATTGAATGATTTTGCAGGCNCTTGTGGCGCACTATGAAACNCTCGCAGCTCAGGGGAAACTGGACCGCCCCGGCTGGAGCANCAGCAATATTTCATATGCGTTGTATATCAATGATGCTGGAGAATTGGAGCAAGTAGTCTGCCTAAAAGAGGAGCAGGACAGAGGACAAAAAAAGGTTCTGGTCCCTCGGCCCATGTGCTTGCCGACCCCAATTAAGAAATCCAGTGGGTTAGCTTCGAATTTCTTGTGGGAAAACTCAAGCTATATTCTGGGTGTGGACGAAAAGGGCAAGCCCCAGCGGAGTTTGGAGTGCTTCAACACCTGCAAAGCCCTCCACCATAAGCTGCTGGACAGCGTGGACAGTCCGGCAGCCCGAGCAGTGCTGACTTTNTTCGACCACTGGGACCCGGTACAAGCCANGGATCACCCCGCCTTATCGGACAAGCTGGGGGGTATTCTGACAAACGCGAATCTGGTGTTTCGGTATGACGGAGCTTTTCTTCAGGACGATCCCCTCATTCAGGCAGCATGGCAAACCTATTACGATAGCGATGGCGATGGCCCGGAGCTTGTCTGCCTGGTGACCGGGAAAAAGGGACCGNTGGAGGCGGTCCANCCTTCCATCAAAGGNGTCGCTGGCGCTCAGTCCAGCGGCGCGGCANTGATCTCCTTCAATGCCCCCGCCTTCTGCTCCTATGGCCGGGAACAGAGCCTCAATGCCCCCACCAGCAAATATGCGGCCTTNGCCTATACCAGTGCGCTGAATTATCTGCTGGCGGACCGGAAATATGTGCAGCGGATCGGTGAAACTACCGTCTTATTCTGGGCGGAAGATGGNAATCAGGCCAGCCAGGATTTCTTTATGGGCAACCTTTGGGGGGNGGATGAGTTCTACTCTGTCTCGGATCTTCAAAAACTGACGTTAGATCTTTGCCAGGGAAAGCCCATACNNTTTNAAGNAACTNTGCTGGATCCTAATATGACATTCTANGTTTTGGGCCTGTCCCCCAACGCCGCNCGGNTGTCGGTGCGATTCTTCCTGAAAAACTCNTTCGGGAATTTCNTGAAGAATATCCAAGCACATCAAGATCGGCTGAAGGTCGTTCGGCCCTCTTTTGAGCGGTTCGAGACGCTGCCCCTNTGGAAGTTGCTTGACGAAACGGTGAACCAAAAATCCAAGGACANGTCTCCCGTCCCTGGACTGGCTGGTGAAACACTCCGGGCCATTCTAACCGACACCCGTTACCCTGCTACNCTCCTCAACGGGGTGGTNCTGCGCATTCGGGCTGAGCGTGAGATCACATGGGGCAGGGCTGCTGTTNTAAAGGCGTATTATCTGAAAAATCCTCATNCTGAGGTTCCAAAGGAGGTTTTGACCATGTCACTGAACCATGACAGCACCAATATCCCATACACTNTGGGCAGGTTGTTCTCCGTTTATGANGCCATCCAGTCCTCNGCCAACCCNGGCATCAACACCACCATNAAAGACAAGTATTTCAATTCTGCCGCTTCNATNCCNGCNTCNATNTTNCCGCTGNTGGGAAANNTNGCCCAGAAGCANTTNAAAAANCTGCGGNGCNGCAACANAGGGCTGTGCGTCATTTATGAAAAGCAGCTGGGCGAGCTGTCCGCTGTCATAGGTGAGGAATTTCCGGCCCGGCTGTCTCTGCCCCAGCAGGGGTCCTTCCAGCTGGGATACTACCACCAAACTCAGTCCCGCTACANTAAAAAGGAGGAAATAGATCATGTCTGAACCTATTAAGAACCGCTATGAATTTGTCATCCTGTTCGATGTGGAAAACGGCAACCCCAACGGAGATCCTGATGCGGGCAATATGCCCCGGGTGGANCCGGAAACCGGTCTGGGCTTAGTCACTGATGTATGTCTGAAACGNAAAATTCGCAATTATGTAGAGACTGTCAAAGAGGATGCCACCGGCTACCGTATCTANATTAAAGACGGGGTGCCCCTCAACCGCAGTGACGCTGAAGCCTATGCTGAATTGGATATTACAGAAAAAAACGTCAAGGAAAAGAAAAAGGCCGATCCGGAACTTGACCAAAANATCCGGAACTGGATGTGCGCTAATTTCTATGATATCCGTACGTTTGGCGCTGTTATGACCACCTTTGTTAAAGCGGCGCTTAACTGNGGCCAAGTCCGGGGACCAGTACAGCTGGGTTTTGCCCGCAGTGTGGAGCCGGTGGTGCCGCAAGAAGTAACCATCACTCGAGTGGCNATNACCACCGAAGCCGATGCGGAGAAAAAGGGCACTGAAATGGGCCGCAAGTACATCATTCCTTATGGACTCTACCGTTGCGAGGGATACATTTCCGCCAATCTGGCCAAAAAAACCACCGGGTTTTCTGATGAGGATCTGGATCTGCTGTGGGAGGCAATTTTGAATATGTTCGAGCACGACCACTCCGCCGCCCGGGGTAAGATGGCGGTGCGCCAGCTAATCATTTTCAAGCATGACAGTGAATTGGGNTGTGCTCCTGCTTGGAAACTCTTTGAGGCGGTAAAGGTTGTGCGCACAGATCCCGATGATCCCGCTCCAGCCCGAAAGTTTGGAGACTATCAAGTTACGGTAGACCGGAACGCCATCCCTGCCGGCATCATCTGCGAAATTCGGGAATGAGCTGGCGGGAGGAGGATTTTCTTGCGCTGTCCGGCTTGCAGCACTTTGCATTCTGCCCCTCGGTGGGCTCCACCGGGGAGATAAAGAAACCTATCTGCCGGAGAAGTCTATGATCATATAGTGCGAACCAGAAGTAAACGTGGATTTCACGCTTGCTTCGCACTGATATTCTCTTCGATTATGGATATGTTCTTAGTTTTTGGATTCAAAAGATTGTGCCTTCGGCAGGAATCTATGACCTTTTAAATAGAAATCGTTTTG
>JAAVHT010000005.1 GCA_014799565.1 Clostridiales bacterium | reverse complement strand
GAGCGGAACTATCTCATCGATCCCCACACCGCTGTGGCGTTCCACGTGCTGGAAGAGTACCGGGAGGAAACCGGGGACGATACGGTGACGGTGGCGGTATCCACTGCCAGTCCCTTTAAATTCTGCTCCAGTGTGCTCACCGCTTTGGGCGTGAAGGAGCAGAAGTCCGGACTGGACATTCTGGATCAGCTCACCGAGGTTACCGGCGTGCCGACTCCCGCGCCCCTGGCTCGGCTGAAAAAGCGCCGCCGCCGCTTTGATGACGTGGTGGACAAGGACGCCATGAAGGGCTGTGTACTGGACTTTCTGAAGTAAGAGGTGATGGGATGGCTCTTTACGCCATCGGCGATACCCATCTTTCCCTGGGAGCGGACAAGCCCATGGACGTGTTCGGCGGCGGCTGGGAAGGCTATGTGGACAAGCTCCGGGAGGGCTTTGCCCCAGTGGATGACAATGACACGGTGGTGCTGTGCGGCGACCTGTCCTGGGGCATGAGCCTGGAGGAGGCGCGGGATGACTTCGCTTTCCTCGACCATGAGCTGCCGGGGGAGAAATGGCTGCTCAAGGGCAATCACGANTACTGGTGGAACACCGCCGCCAAGATGAACGCCTTTTTCCAGGCCAACGGATTTAGCCGCCTCCACATTCTGCACAACAACTGCGCTTTTTATGGGGACGTGGCCCTGTGCGGCACCAGGGGATGGTTTTTTGAAGAAAACGGCGCGCCCNAGTGGGAGAAGGTCTTCAAACGGGAGCTGATCCGGCTGGAGGCATCGCTGAAGGCGGCGGGNGAGAGGGAGAAGCTGTGCTTCCTNCATTANCCGCCTCTNTACCGGGGGTACCGCTGCCAGGANATCATTGATCTGCTGGAGCAGTACCACGTCACNGTTTGCTGCTATGGNCATCTNCATGGGCCCAGCCACCGGCTGGCTGTGGAGGGAATGCAGGGAACGGTGGACTACCGNTTGGTATCCGCGGACTTTGTCGGATTTCGTCCAAAAAAAATTTTNGATTAAGCAAAAAAACAGTGGAAATCTCNGCGCCTATCTGATAGAATAGGTTGGATTATTTAGAAAGAAGGCCCAGCAAGTCTATCCTGAGGCGGGCCAAGCTTGGAGGAACACACCATGAACATCAAGAGCAACGAGAAAAAAGAGAACAGCACCTATGAACTGGTGATCGAGGTTGGAGCTGCCGAGTTCCAGGCCGCCATCGACAAGGTCTATAATCGCCAGAAGANCCGCATCAACATCCCNGGCTTCCGCAAGGGCAAGGCCCCNCGGAANATGGTGGAAAAGATGTACGGCGCTGAGATCTTCTATGAGGACGCCATTTCTCTGGCCTATCCCGACGCCTANGAGGGAGCGCTGAANGAGACCGGCATCGACCCCGTGGCNTACCCCCAGCTGGAGGTNCTGGATGTCAACGCCGATGGCTTTACCTTCAAGGCCACCGTCACGGTCAAGCCNGAGGCGTCCATCAAGGATTATANGGGCCTGCCCGTGGCNAAGCCGGAGGTCAAGGTGTCCGCCGCCGATGTAAAGGCGGAGCTGAAGCCTTACATTGACCGCGCTTCCCGTCTGGTAAGCGTGGAGCGCAAGGCCAAGAAGGGCGATACCGCGGTCATCGACTTCGAGGGCTTTAAGGATGGCGTGCCCTTCCAGGGCGGCAAGGGCGAGAACTACAGCCTGGAGCTGGGTTCCGGCTCCTTCGTCCCCGGTTTTGAGGATCAGGTCATCGGNATGAAGGCCGGCGACGAGAAGGATCTGGACATCACCTTCCCGGAGAACTANACCCCNGAGCTGGCCGGCGCCCAGGTGGTGTTCAAGGTCAAGGTCCATGAGGTAAANGAGAAGCAGGAGCCCGAGGTGGANGANGAGTTNGCCAAGGACGTNTCCGAGTTCGAGACCCTGGACGAGTTCAAGAAGGATCTGAGCGACAAGCTGAAGGCCCGCCGTCAGGAGCAGGCCGACCGGGATTTCGAGACCGCCGTCATCGACGCCCTCATCGAGAAGCTGGAGTGCGATGTGCCCCAGGCCATGATCGACTACCGGGCGGACAAGATGCTGGAGGACTATGCCAACCGCATTCAGAGCCAGGGCATTGGCTTTGAGGATTATCTGCGGATGATGGGCCTGTCCATGGACGATATGCGCGCCCAGTCCAAGACCGCCGCCGACCGCAACGTGCGCAGCGACCTGGCCTTGGAGGCTGTGGCCGCCGCCGAGGGCATTGAAGTGACTGAAGCNGAGGTGGACGAAGAGATCACCAGGCTGGCCGAGCAGTACAGCATGGAGGCGGACAAGGTTCGCNCCATTATTAAGGATGAGGATCTGCGGCGTGATNTGTCTGTCCGNAAGGCGCTGGAGCTGGTGAANTCTTCNNCCAAGAAGCCNGCGAAGAAAGCNGAGAAGGCGGAGGACAAGGAAGAGAAGGCGGAGAAGAAANCTGCCAAGAANACGGAAAAGGCCGGAGAAAAAGCAGAGAAAAAGACTTCCAAGGCTAAGAAAACNGAGGAATAAGCATACTACATTCCTTTTCTGGGAGAGGGAGGGAATAACNGCCGGCGAACAATGGGTATAATAACCGGNGNCGATGAANATCGGATTCCCCCATCTGAAAGGAGAAGCATCAATTATGAGTTTGGTTCCATATGTAGTTGAACAGACCAGCCGGGGTGANCGCTCGTANGATATCTTTTCCCGGCTGCTCAATGACCGNATNGTGTTTTTGGGNGAGGAGGTCAACGCNACCACNGCGTCCCTGGTGGTCGCCCAGCTGCTCCATCTGGANGGNCAGGATCCGGATAAGGANATCCAGCTCTATATCAACAGCCCCGGCGGTTCCATCACCGACGGCATGGCCATTTATGACACCATGCAGTACATCAAATGTGATGTGTCCACCATCTGTGTGGGTATGGCTGCCTCCATGGGAGCNTTNCTGCTGTCCGCNGGCGCNAAGGGCAAGCGNATNGCCCTGCCTAANGCNGAGATCATGATNCACCAGCCCTCNGCTGGNACCCAGGGGCAGATCACCGACATGGCGCTCCACCTGAAGCGCCTGGAGATNATCAAGAAGAGGATGAACACCCTGCTGGCCGCCAACTGCGGNAANAGTGTGGAGCAGGTCACTGCTGACTGTGAGAGGGACAACTTTATGACTGCCGAAGAGGCCCTGGAGTACGGTCTCATTGACAAGATTATTACCAATCGTTGAGTGAGCTGAAGAGCGGAGACAAAGCCTCCGCTCTTTGGCCTTTCCCTGAAAGGAAGAACCATAATATGGCAAGAGACGACTACAAATCGGTGCGCTGTTCCTTTTGCGGCAAGCATCAGGAGCAGGTGGAACGGATCATCGCTGGCCCAGGCGCATATATCTGCAACGAGTGCGTTCACCTGTGCCTGAGCGTCCTGGGGGAGAACTACGATGATGACCGGGCGGATATGCCGGACATCCCTGATGTGATCCCCACGCCCAAAGAGATGGTGGCTGTGCTGGACGAGTATATCATCGGCCAGGATGACGCGAAAAAGGCCCTGTCGGTGGCGGTATACAACCACTACAAACGCATCTATTTTGGCGGCGGGGACAATGTGGAGCTGCAAAAGAGCAACATCCTTATGATCGGTCCCACGGGCTGCGGTAAAACGCTGTTTGCCCAGACCCTGGCTCGTATCCTCAAGGTGCCCTTCGCCATCGCTGACGCCACCACTCTCACTGAAGCGGGCTACGTGGGCGATGATGTGGAGAATATCCTGCTGCGCCTGGTTCAGGCCGCTGACTACGACATCGAGCTGGCTCAGCGGGGAATCATCTATGTGGACGAGATCGACAAGATTGCCCGCAAGAGTGAGAACACCTCCATCACCCGTGACGTATCCGGCGAGGGGGTGCAGCAGGCCCTGCTGAAAATCCTGGAGGGCACTGTGGCCAACGTGCCGCCCCAGGGTGGGCGCAAGCATCCCCATCAGGAGTTTTTGCAGATCGACACCAAAAACATCCTGTTCATCTGCGGCGGCGCCTTCGATGGGCTGGATAAAATTATTGAGCGCCGACTGGATCAAAAGACCATCGGTTTTGGCGCGGACGTCAAGACATCTGCGGAGCGGGAGAAGGAGGATGCACTCAAGGCTGTGCAGCCCCATGATCTGTTGAAATTCGGCATCATCCCCGAGCTGGTGGGCCGCCTGCCTATCATTACGACCTTGAAGGCCCTCGACCGTGAACAGCTGGTGCGTATCCTTACCGAGCCGAAAAATGCCTTGGTGAAGCAATATAAGTGTCTGCTGGACTATGACAATGTGGAGCTGGAGTTTACTCCCGAGGCACTGGATGCCGCCGCTGACAAGGCGCTGGAGCGCAAAATCGGCGCCCGCGGCCTGCGGGCGGTGCTGGAGGAGGTTATGACGCCTGTCATGTATGAAGCTCCTTCCGATCAGAGCATCGCCAAGGTGACTATTACAGCCGAAGCCATCAATGGCGGGGCTGAGCCTGAGATCATACGTCAGGAGGGCCGCCCCCTGCGGCCCAGACTGGGTGCCGCAGCATTGCGCACAGAGAAAGGCGGGCAGGCATCTCCCCGAGGAAACGCATCCTGAATCCATCGTAAGCTGCCCTGCCGCCGGTTTTGCCCCATCCGGCAGTGGTGCCAGCAATTAAACAGCAAGTTGTTTTGGGGCGGGCGAAGGCCCGCCCCTTTTGAGTACGGAAAGGAGTGATCCCTCATGACAGATATGCGGACAGACGGATCAATGACGGTAACCATTCCTGTCCTGGCCCTGCGGGGGCTGACCGTATTCCCCCAGTTGATGCTCCACTTTGATGTGGGCCGTGCCGCCTCCATCCAGGCGCTGGAAGAGGCCATGGGGGAAAACAGAGCAATATTCCTGGTGACTCAGCGAGATTTGACAGTGGAAAATCCCTCCCAGGATGATTTATATGCAATCGGAACTGTGGCTGATGTGAAACAGATCTTGCGCCTGCCGGAGAGCGGCGTTCGGGTGATGGTAGAGGGCCGCAGCAGAGGACGCCTCCTGCGGCTTGCCGCCACAGAGCCTTATCTTACAGCAGAGGTGGAGTACCTAGCGGAGCTGTCTTCACCCAGAGGGAACTCGCCAAGGACGGAGGCTGCTATTCGACAGGTGTACAGCCAAATGGAGCGGTATACAGAGCTGTCCGATCGGGTGGCTCCGGAGACCTATCTAAAGCTCCTGGCCAGCAATGACCCGGGTTATATCGCCGATTATGCCGCACAGAATCTGCCCCTTCGGTTTGAGGACAAGCAGGCAGTGCTGGAAGAACTGCGGCCCGCGCGTCGGTTGGATCGCCTGTGCCGTATCTTGAGCAGGGAAGTAGAGATATTGGAAGTAGAGGGCGAGCTGGCCGCTAAGGTTCACGAGCAGATAACCACCAGCCAGCGGGATTATTTTTTGAGGGAGCAGCTTCGGGTCATCCAGCGTGAATTAGGGGATGGAGAGGAGGACAACGAGATTGCCGAATACCGCCGCCAGATCACGCAGGCCAAGTTGCCCAATGAGGTGAGGGATAAGCTGCTTAAAGAGGTGAAGCACCTGGAAAAGCAGCCCTATGGTTCCTCAGAGGCAGCGGTGATCCGCACCTATCTTGACACCTGCTTGGAGCTGCCTTGGCAGATCAAGACTAAGGAGCGGGTGAGCGTTACAGCGGTCTCCAAGGCGCTGGACGCGGATCATTACGGCCTCGAAAAAGTGAAGGAGCGCATTTTGGAATTTGTGGCGGTCAAGCAGCTGTCGCCTGAGCTGAAAGGGCAAATCATTTGCCTGATGGGCCCGCCGGGGGTAGGTAAAACCTCCATTGCCATGAGCGTGGCCAGGGCCATGAATCGCAAGCTTGCCCGCATCTCCTTGGGCGGTATCCGAGATGAAGCGGATATTCGGGGCCACCGAAAGACCTATGTGGGGGCTATGCCGGGCCGGATCATTGCCGGCATCAAGCAGGCGGGCAGCGCTAATCCGGTGTTGCTGCTGGATGAGATCGACAAAGTGGGCAGCGACCACCGGGGGGATCCGGCGGCGGCCCTGCTGGAGGTGCTGGACAGCGAACAGAACAGTAGTTTCCGGGATCACTATTTGGAGCTTCCCTTTGACCTATCCGACGTGATGTTCATTACCACCGCCAATACCACGGACACCGTGCCCCGTCCATTGCTGGATCGTATGGAGGTCATCGAGCTGCCCAGCTATACGGACAAGGAAAAATTGCAAATAGCAAAGCGCTATCTGCTGCCCCGGCAGCTGAAGCGCCACGGGCTGACGCGGGCCCAGCTCAAAATCAGCGACGCCGGCATCGAGACGTTGATTGCCGGGTACACCAAGGAGTCCGGTGTGCGTCTGCTGGAGCGGAAGCTGGCGGCCTTGTGCCGAAAGGGCGCAATGCAAATCGTGCAAAAGAATGTAAAGCGAATTAACATTACAGAGTTGAATTTACAAGAGTTTTTAGGCCCACGCCGCTACCTGGAGGAGAAGCCTGTCCAGGAGCCTCTGGTGGGTGTGGTCAATGGTCTGGCTTGGACCTCTGTGGGCGGCGAGATCCTGGAGGTAGAGGTCAACGTAGTTCCAGGTACTGGCAAGGTAGTCCTTACGGGTAATCTGGGCGATGTGATGAAGGAGTCGGCCAGGGCGGCGCTGTCTTATATTCGCAGCCGGGCAGTTCAGTTGGGCATAGATCCGGAATTTCACAGCACAAAGGACATTCACGTTCATTTTCCTGAGGGTGCAGTGCCTAAAGATGGGCCTTCTGCCGGAATCGCCATTGCTGCCGCTATGGTTTCCGCGCTTACCGGCATACCAGTACGGAGAGATGTGGCTATGACAGGCGAAATTACCCTTCGTGGCCGGGTGCTGGCCATCGGCGGCCTGAGGGAAAAGACTATGGGTGCTCTTCGGGGCGGGATGTCGACTGTTATTATCCCTGCGGACAACGGCAAAGATCTGGAGGAGATTGACCAGACAGTGCGGAAGTCGCTCACTTTTGTGCAGGTTCATCAGGCGGATGAGGTGTTGGCTCAAGCCTTGACAAGTAATTTACCTGTACAGATAGATTCCGCTCCCCGTCAGTCGCCGGATGCGCCGCGCGCTGTGGGCCGCGCCGTCAATCTGCGCCAATGAGGGAATGACCATGACGGTAAACTGGAATATAGCGGAATTTGTCCGTTCGGCGACTAAGCCGGCAGATTTTCCTCGGGACGGGCTGCCCCAGGTGGTGTTTGCCGGGCGATCCAATGTGGGCAAGTCGTCGGTTATCAATCGGCTGCTCAACCGTAAGAATTTTGCCCGCGTGGGTGCTGTGCCTGGAAAGACCACCCATATTAATTACTTTTGCATTGACCAAAAGCTGTATCTGGTAGATTTGCCCGGCTATGGTTATGCCAAGGTTTCCAAGCAGGAGCGGGAGCGTTGGGGCAGGCTGATTGAGGCGTGGTTCGCCGATACTCAGCGGATGGCGCTGGGGGTGCTCATTGTAGATGCCCGGCATAAACCTACAGCGGATGACTGCACCATGGCCCAGGTCTTTTTGAGCTCGGAGCGCCCGTTTCTTGTAGTAGCCAATAAGCTGGACAAATTAAAAAAGAGTGAAATTGAGGGCAATGCGCAGTTGATCCGCGATACGCTTGCCCTGCCGGATGCTGTGCCTCTCATCCTGTTTTCTGCGGAAAAGGGGGAGGGAAAAATGGAGCTTCTGGGAGGAATCCTGAAGCATTTGGAGTAAAAAACAAAAGCATATATCCCTGTTTTAGGTTGATGACATTGGGACAAAGGATTACTATGATTCACGTGCTAACCGGCGGGCAGATTTGCCCGCCGGTTTTTTTGCGGAAAACTTTGCAAAAAGGGTTGACAAACCGCAATGTTTTGGTATAATAACTTAGGTCGCTTGAGAGAGCGGCGATATAGCGGATTAGTGTAATGGTAGCACACCAGACTCTGACTCTGTTTGTGAGGGTTCGAATCCTTCATCCGCTGCCAAAGGAACACCGCAGCATATAGTTGCGGTGTTCTTTTTTTGATACTTGGGGTTTTTTCAGCAAACACTTGCAAATTGCTGTCATATTGGGTATACTATATTCGTTCGACAAAAACTGCAAGGAGGTTATCCGAACATGGCTCAAATTACAAAGGATACCATTATCGGCGATATTCTGGACATCGCGCCTGACACCGCTCCCATTTTCCTGTCCATTGGTATGCATTGCCTGGGCTGCCCGTCCTCCCGCGGGGAGACCGTGGAGCAGGCCTGCATGGTTCATGGAGTGGATGTGGACGCTCTGCTGGACAAGCTGAACGCCACCATCGCCTGATTGGCACGTCTGAAAAGAGCGGAAATTCCGCTCTTTTCGTTTATTTCTGGAAAACAGGAGAGAGGATATGGAACTGACTCCCAGACTCCAAGCTATCGCTCAGCAGGTGCCTCAGGGCGCAAGACTGGCCGATGTGGGCACCGATCACGGATACCTGCCGGTTTGGCTGCTATTGAACGACCGTATTGAAATGGCTATTGCCGCCGATCTGCGGGAGGGGCCGCTGAATCGGGCCAAGGAAACTGCCCAGCAGTATGGACAGAGCGGAAAAATATCTTTTCGCCTATGCGACGGCCTGACTGACATAGCTGAGGACGAAGTGGATACAGTGGCCATCGCCGGAATGGGCGGAGAGACGATCGCCGCTATTTTGGATGCCGCACCCTGGACGTGTCAGGACAAGCTGCTGTTTTTGCAGCCTATGACAGGAACGCCTCAGCTGCGTCTGTGGCTCCAGCGCCATGGCTATTCTATCCTCAGTGAGCAGATTGTCCGAGAAGGAAAAAGACTCTATAGTATTTGGAGTGTTCGAGGCGGTTGGATGGAACCTTTATCTCCGGCGGAGCTTTGGGCAGGGAAGAACAGCCGTGATCCGCTCCGGTCAGACTATCTGGCCATGATTGAGGAGAAGGCCGCAAAAGCCCTGCGGGGGCAATTGGCCGCTCATGAGCCCAACCAGACCGCCATTGCGGAGCTGGAGGAGGTATTATCCGGACTGCGCAAGATGAAAAAGGAGTTGAGATCCATGACGACTGTGGGCGAAGTGCTTGCTTTTTTGCAGAAAAAGGCTCCATTTGAGCTGCAGGAGGGATTTGACAACGCCGGTTTCCTGGTTGGCAGGGAAGAGGCCTCCGTCAGCAAAATTCTGGTGGCTCTGGACATCACAGAGCAGGTTGTCCAGGAGGCCGCTGAGCAGGGGGCTCAGCTCATTGTTTCCCACCATCCGGTGATTTTTGGCGGGGCTAAATCGGTGACAGACCAGACCGTCACCGGAAGAGTTCTGCTGGCTTTGGCGGAAAACCATATTGCCGCCATCTGTGCCCATACGAACTTGGACGCAGTGGAGGGAGGAGTCAACGACGCACTGGCTCTGCGCCTGGGGCTGACGAATATCCGTCAATTGAAGCAAGAGGGCATAGACGGGCAGGGGAGGCCCTATGGTATCGGCCGGGTAGGCTGCTTATCCGAACAAGCGCTGTACGATTTCGCTATGGCGGTGAAACGTCTGTTGGGTGCCAATGGTATCCGGCTGGTGGACGGCGGCAAGCCAGTTCACCAGGTTGCGGTGGGCGGCGGCGCCTGCGCGGAATTTATGAGCGATGCCCTGGCCCAGGGATGTGACACCTTTGTGACATCAGATGTAAAATATAACCACTTTTTAGACGCAAAAGCTCTTGGCCTGAATTTGGTGGATGCTGGGCATTTTCCCACAGAAAATGTGGTCTGCCCGGTATTGCAGGACTGGCTTGCCAAGGCATTTCCTCAGGTGCCCGTGGCCATTTCTCAGCGGCATACAGAGGTGTTTTCCTACCTTTGATCCAGGCATGAAGCCGCCCCCGCCCTCATATGGTAGAGGGAAGGGGGACTGGCTTATGAAACGAGATATGTTGCTGCTATTACTGTGTCTATGTGTGTTGGGCGGAGTGAGCTGGCTGGGCGGCAGTCAGCCTGCCTCTGTGGCGGCCACATCTGTCGTGGGAGGGCAATGGACACTGATTCTGGACGCCGGTCATGGCGGAGAGGATGGCGGGGCCAGCACAGCGGCCGGGGATAAAGAGAGCGATATCAACCTGGCAATCGTACAAAAAACTCAGGCGCTGATGACTTTTTTGGGGGTAGAGCCCCTATTGAGCCGGGAAACAGATATCTCTCTGCACAGCAGCGGAGCGGAGACCCTCCGGCAGAAGAAGGTTTCAGACTTGAAAAATCGGGTTGCATTGGTGGAAAGCACCCCAAACGCCATGCTGTTAAGTGTACATCAAAATCACTTTACAGATCCACAATATAGTGGATCCCAGGTGTTTTTCAACGGTGATGACATAAGCCGGCAGTGGGGGGAGAACACCCAGGAGGTGTTCCGACAGGTGTTAAATTCAAGCAACGACCGAAAAGCGAAGCCCATGCCGGACGGCGTCTACCTTTTTGACCATGTCAGTTGTCCGGCTATTTTGGTGGAGTGCGGTTTCCTCAGCAACGGGGAGGAGGCGGCGTTGCTGCTCACCGGAACCTATCAGCGGAAGATAGCGATAGCGCTGGCAGGGGCATATTTTAATGAACTCCAGATGATGCCTACAACCTTGGGAGGGAAATAGTATGGCCAAGGCCAAATCCTTGTTTTACTGCACAGAATGTGGAAATGAATCACTGAAATGGCAGGGGAGATGCTCTGCCTGCGGGGCGTGGAATACCATTGTGGAACAGCCAGCGGCAGACGTCAAGAAAAAGACAGCGGCATCCGCTGCCGCGGGTCTTGGGGTGCGCCGGCCCCGCCCAATGTCCGAGGTCGAGGCAGTGGATGAATTGCGTTTCAACACCGGAATGAATGAACTGGATCGGGTGCTGGGCGGCGGCGCAGTGAAGGGTTCGCTGGTGCTGGTGGGCGGTGCGCCAGGCATCGGTAAGTCCACACTGATGTTACAAATCTGTGACAATTTGTGCCGGTTTTGTGATGTTTTATATGTATCCGGTGAGGAATCGGAGCGGCAGATCAAGCTGCGCGCCCAGCGGCTGGGTATCCGGGATGAAGGACTTTACTTATTTTCTGAAACCAATTTGGACGACATTGTAGCTGCCGTCCAGGAAAAAAAGCCGGATATCCTCATCGTAGACTCTATCCAAACCATTTACAATGGAGATTCCAGCTCCTCGCCAGGCAGCGTGGCTCAGGTGAAGGAGTGTACCATGGCGTTGATGCACCTGGCCAAAGGGATGGGTGTGACGGTATTTGTCGTCGGGCACATCAACAAAGAGGGCTCCCTGGCCGGTCCCAAGGTGCTGGAGCATATGGTGGACTGCGTATTACACTTTGAGGGAGAGGAACACAATCCTTACCGTATCCTGCGGGCGGCCAAGAACCGCTTCGGCGCCACCAATGAGATCGGTGTGTTCGAGATGGGCGATCAGGGCCTGGAGGAGGTGCCCAACCCTTCGGAGGCCATGCTGGCGGGCAGGCCGGAAAATATGCCTGGTTCCTGCGTTACCTGCGTGATGGAGGGCGTGCGTCCCGTACTGGCGGAGGTTCAGGCACTCCTGTCGCCCTCGGCTTATGGAAATTCCCGACGCACCAGCAATGGATTTGATTACAACCGGGCCATGATGCTGCTGGCTGTGCTGGAGAAGCGGGGCGGGTTGATGCTGTCCAATTGTGATTTTTACGTCAATGTCATCGGTGGTTTGACGCTGAATGAACCTGCCGCCGATTTGGCGCTTATTGTGGCTCTGGCATCCAGCTTCCGGGACAAGCCCGTGCCCTTTGACCTGGCCGCCATCGGGGAGGTGGGGCTTACCGGTGAACTGCGCTCAGTGAATGCCATCAACCAGCGCTTGAGTGAGGTGCGGCGGCTGGGATTCACCAAATGCCTGGTGCCCGCCAGGAGCAACGGAAAACTCGCTGTACCGGCTGGATTAGACTTGATTCGGGTCGGCAACATTCGTGAGGCCATCGCTGTGCTGATTTGACAGACGGGGCGTGAAATTCAGGCAGGCGTCGTTGGGAACGGCCTGGCTGACCATGGACGGGGCCTGGGCCAACGTACACAGGCCCTCATCCTGATATTTGCAGTTCTGTGTGCATGGGATGAAGCTCATAGGGATCACCTCAAAATTTGGAATATGATAGAAAGGGAGGTGCTTGCTGGCACACACACTCGACTCAACAAAATAAAAATTTTGTTGAGTTGGGGGGAGGGCAAAATGGGCAAACTCGGCTTTCTGGCTGTTTTGGCTCGGTCAGCGCCGCGATTTGGCATTTGGGTAGCCTATACAGTAATCCAAGACATTGGCGTTTCTGCCGTTTAGTCTGCCCAACTGTTTTCTTCTTATGAATGTGCCCGCTCATTACTATGGTAGATTATCGTACGGAGGCTCCTCCGATCCTGCGGGATTTTCTGGCCTACCACGAGACGATCCAAGGACACTCCAGAAAAACCGTGGACGAATATTTCCTGGATCTGCGTACCTTTTTCCGCTACATAAAAATTGAAAAAGGCCGTGTGCCGCGTTCCGCGCCTTTGGATGAGATTTCAATTGACGATGTGGATTTAGCGCTGGTCAAATCGGTCACGCTGGCGGATATTTACGCCTATCTCAGCTTTCTCAGCCGGGATCGACTGAAAAATGCCAAAAACATCAGCTTGGGGTTTGGGCTGGCGGCGTCTTCAAGAGCCAGAAAAGTTGCGGCAATCCGATCTTTTTACAAGTATTTGGTGGTAAAGGCGAAGCTTTTGGACGAAAGCCCCATCCAAGAGCTGGACTCGCCTAAAATGCGGCAGTCCTTGCCGCGCTATTTGACATTGGATGAGAGCATCCAGCTTTTGGAATCTATTGACGGCGATAACGCAGAACGGGATTTCTGCATCATCACATTGTTTTTGAACTGTGGAGTGCGTATTTCAGAGCTGGTGGGCCTCAACCTCTCCGACATCCGAGGTGACCGCCTGCGGGTGCTGGGTAAGGGCAACAAGGAACGGGTGGTCTACCTCAACGCGGCCTGTCAGAACGCCATTGAGGATTGGCTTGCCGTTCGCTCCCAGTCCGGCGCAGCGGATCCCTACGCCCTATTCATTACCCGGAAGCACACGCGGATCACCAAGGCCGGGGTTCACTATATGCTCAAGCAGCGCTTTACCGTCGCCGGACTGGACAGCAGCAAGTACTCAGCCCACAAACTGCGCCACACTGCCGCCACTCTGATGCTGCAAAACGGCGTAGATGTGCGTACACTTCAAGAGGTTTTTTTTTTTA
>JAAVHT010000004.1 GCA_014799565.1 Clostridiales bacterium | reverse complement strand
ATGTGGACAGCAACGCCCTGCGTGACGCCGCCCAGTCAAATCCGCTGGGAGAGATCAAAGCCAAGCCCCGCCGGGGCCGGCCCAAAAAGCAGGCAACAGAGGATTAGAAATGTAAAGCGCGGAGGGTTTACCCCTCCGCGCCCTGCATTATCCTAACTCCTCCGGATGAGGCTCCGTCTGTCACCCTGATCGCCCCGACAATGTGAAGAAAGCGCCATTCTACCACATTCTCATAGCTGTCCAAGGGCCGGTAGTCGGCGTCATTGGAGTGGGCCGCGACGAGGATATTGTCCGGTCTGGGCGTGGCTCCCACTGAAACGATCACTGGCGTGTGGGCGAACACTTCCCCGCTGGTCTCAAAGCGGAGCTGGACAAAGTCGCCGGGCCGCAAAAAGTCCATGTGTACCTGGATGCCCACCGGGCCATCAGTGGGCTGTGGACGGGTCATGAATTCCCAAAAAAACGGCACCCCCGTCCAGGCGGGCGCCCGGTCGGTGGCGTCAATGTAGTACCAGCCAAAATCCGGCGTGAAGTTCATGATACCGGTACCGGCGTACAGGCATTGGGACGCGAAATTGGTGCAGTCGCCGCCAATCTCGCTGAAATCATAGAAGGCCGGGTTGCGGCTGTAGGCCCATTTGTGGGCGTAGGCCACCGCCGCCCGGCGGTCGTATGGGAGCAGCTGAATCATGCCGCCTCTCCCCCTTTCTTGCCATCCTATGCCCGCCGTCATTTTGTTGACACTGTACGGTAAAAAATTTTTCTGATTTGTAGTTTTTGTCCAGAAAAAGCTGGAGCTTTTGCTTGCATTTTTCTGCCTCAAATGTTAAAATCATAACGTATACCCCAGCAAATCAATATTATTTTAAGGAGTTGGTCAACTATGCCACTGGTTACCTCTACCGAAATGTTCAAGAAAGCCTATAATGGCGGTTACGCCGTCGGCGCTTTCAACGTCAACAACATGGAGATCGTCCAGGGTATCACCGAGGCCTGCCGCGAGGAGAAGGCCCCCGTCATCCTCCAGGTTTCCAAGGGTGCCCGTGCTTACGCCAACCACACTTATCTGGTCAAGCTGGTTGAGGCCGCTGTCATCGAGTGCCCCGAGATTCCCATCGTGCTCCACCTGGATCACGGCGACAGCTTTGAGACCTGCAAGAGCTGCATCGACGGTGGCTTTACCTCCGTCATGATCGACGCCTCCTCCAAGCCCTTCGAGGAGAACATCGAGATCACCAAGAAGGTGGTCGAGTACGCTCACGATCACGGCGTGGTGGTCGAGGCCGAGCTGGGCGCTCTGGCCGGTGTGGAGGACGAGGTCAACGTCTCCGCCGAGGAGTCCCACTACACCCGTCCCGAGGAGGTCGAGGAGTTCGTGTCCAAGACCGGCTGCGATTCTCTGGCCATTGCCATCGGCACCAGCCACGGCGCTTACAAGTTCACCGCCGCTCAGTGCACCCGCAACGAGAAGGGCGAGCTGGTTCCCCCTCCCCTGCGCTTCGACATCCTGGAAGAGGTCGTCAAGCGTCTGCCCGGCTTCCCCATCGTGCTCCATGGCTCCTCTTCCGTGCCCCAGAACTACGTGAAGATGGTCAACGCCAACGGCGGCAAGATGCCCGACGCCGTTGGTATCCCCGAGGAGCAGCTGCGCAAGGCCGCCGAGAGCGCCGTGTGCAAGATCAACATCGACTCCGATCTGCGCCTGGCTATGACCGGCACCATTCGCCAGTTCTACACCGAGCATCCCGACAAGTTCGACCCCCGCGAGTACCTGAAGCCCGCCCGCGCCAACATCAAGGAGCTGGTGCGTCACAAGCTCGTGAACGTGCTGGGCTGCAACGGCAAGGCCTAATTAACCAACAACAAAGGAGAAATTCAACATGGCACAGTTAAAGGGCGCTTGCGTCATCGGCCAGTCCGGCGGCCCCACTTCCGTTATCAACGCCAGCGCGTACGGCGTGATCCGTACCGCGCTGGACTGTCCTGACATCACCGCTGTCTACGGCATGGCCCACGGTATCAAGGGTATGCTGAACGATCAGCTGTACGACATGGGCCAGGAGGATGCCAAGGAGCTGGAGCTTCTGCTCAATACTCCCTCCTCTGAACTGGGCTCCTGCCGCTATAAGATCGCCGATCCCGATGTGGACGACACCGATTACAAGCGCATCCTGGAGATCTTTAAGAAGTATGATATCCGTTATTTCTTCTACAACGGCGGCAATGACTCTATGGACACCTGCGCCAAGGTCAGCCGCTTCATGGCCAAGTCCGGCTATGAGTGCCGGGTGATGGGCGTGCCCAAGACCATCGACAACGACCTGTTCGGCACCGACCACTGCCCCGGCTTTGCCTCCGCCGCCAAGTATATCGCCACCTCTTGCGCTGAGGTGTACAAGGACGGTCGGGTATACGACACCGGCATGGTCACCATTATTGAGATTATGGGCCGTCACGCCGGCTGGCTGGCCGGCGCCGCCGCTCTGGCCGGTGTGGTGGGCTGCGCCCCCGACCTGGTCTATCTCCCCGAGGTAGACTTTGACATGGACAAGTTCCTGACCGACGTGGAGGCCATCTACAAGAAGAACGGCAATTGCATTGTGGCCGTCTCTGAGGGCATCCACTACGCCGACGGCTCCTTCGTGTCCGAGGCGAAGACCTCCGCCACCGACGGCTTCGGCCACGCTCAGCTGGGCGGTCTGGCCGCGCTGCTGGCCAACGTGGTCAAAGAAAAGACCGGCGCTAAGGTTCGCGGCATTGAGCTCTCCCTGCTCCAGCGCTGCGGCGCCCATCTGGCCTCCCAGACCGACATCGACGAGTCCTTCCTGGCGGGCAAGACTGCTGTGGAGGCCGCCGTGGCCGGTGAGACCGACAAGATGGTGGGCTTCGAGTGCTCCCGCGAGGGTGGCAAGTACACCTGCAAGACCAAGCTGTTCAATCTCTCCGAAGTGGCCAACTTCGAGAAGAAGGTGCCTCTGGAGTGGATCAACGAGGAAGGCAACGGCGTCAACCAGGGCTTCATCGACTATGCCCTGCCCCTGATCCAGGGTGAGAACCACCGGGCCACCGAAAATGGTCTGCCCCGCTTTGCTCGCTTGAAAAAGGTGCTGGCAAAGTAAAAAAGAAATAAAAAGCACCGGGTTCCAGAGGAACCCGGTGCTTTTTATTTCATCTTTCATCATCTGCCATCGGCCACGCCAGTCATGGCACGGGCCACAGTTATGCTCATTTGATTCAGATCCTTCTTCATGGACAGAGCCTCGGTGATGTCATAATCTACAATGTCATCGCCCTTCATCGCCACCACCCGGCAGGTCTTCCCTTCCGCCAGGAGCTTGACCGCCTCATAGCCCATATAGGTGGCCACAATACGGTCTCGGGAAGTGGGCGAACCGCCTCGCTGCACATGGCCCAACACAGTGACCCGGGTATCTAAGGCTGTGGCCTCACGGATTTTGTCAGCCACATTGTATGCGCTGCCAGGGACGCCCTCGGCCACAATGACCATGAAATGGGTCCGTCCGCCCAGACGGGCATGCCGGATCGGCTCAATGACATCTCGTTCAAAGTCCACCTCGCGCTCAGGTACCAGCACCACCGTGGCGCCACAGGCAATGCCCACAGAGTAAGCCAAATATCCGGCCCGGTGTCCCATGACCTCTACCACAGAACACCGCTCGTGGGACTTCATGGTGTCGCGGAGCCGGTCAATGCTCTCCAGCGCGATATTGCAGGCGGAGTCATACCCAATCGTGTAGGATGAGCAGGCGATATCATTGTCGATGGTGCCGGGGATACCGATGACAGAGATGCCGCTGTTCGCCAAGCTAAGCAGACCCTTAAAGGTGCCGTCGCCGCCGATGCCAACCAGGGCATCAAGGCCTAACAGTTTACAGGTGGCTAACGCCTTATTCCGCCCGGCCTCCTCCATAAATTCCAAGCTGCGGGCAGAGTAAAGCATTGTACCGCCCCGGCGGGAAATATCGCTGACACTCTCAAAATCCAGCCTGCAAAAATCACCATTGAGCAGGCCGTGATAGCCGCGGCGGATGCCAATGCATTCCACACCATAATGTAAAGATGCACGAACCACGGCACGGATAGCTGCGTTCATACCAGGGGCATCTCCGCCACTGGTGAATACGCCGATACGGCGGACTGCAGGTTTCATGATGATCAAATCCCTTCCATATATTTTAGTCCATGTTCAGTCAAACCTTCAATTCTACAGCTTCGTCTGACAATGCGGACTTGTGAGTTTCCAAGACAGGTCGAACATATTCTGTCAGAAAATCGGTCACCTGTTCCGGACAGCGGCCAATGTATTGGGAAGGCTCCAAGTGAACGGACAGTTCCTCACGGCTCAAGCCGAACAGTGGATCAGCGGCCAGTAAGTCAATGAGATTATTTGTAAGGCCAAATTCCTTTACATTGAGCCCGGCTTCCTGGGAATGGACTCGAATGCGCTCGTGGAGCTGCTGCCGGTCGCCTCCCCGTTTTACAGCATCCATCATGATGTTCTCGCTGGCCATAAAGGGCAGTTCTTCCAAGATGTGTTTTTCGATAACCTTCTTATGAACCACCAATCCGGATGCCACATTCTCATAGATGTTGAGAATGGCGTCTACTGCCAAAAATGCCTCGGGCACCGAAATGCGCTTGTTGGCGGAGTCATCCAGCGTGCGCTCAAACCACTGTGTAGCAGTGGTATAGGCAGGATTGGCCGCGTCTGCGATGACATAGCGGGCCAAAGAACAAATACGCTCACACCGCATGGGATTGCGCTTATAAGGCATGGCGGACGAGCCAATCTGGCTTGACTCAAAGGGCTCCTCTACCTCCTTCAAGTGGCAGAGCAGACGCACGTCAGTGGCAAATTTACAGGCAGATTGGGCGATACCGGATAGTGTAGCCAATATGGCGGCGTCTACTTTTCTGGAATAGGTCTGCCCAGATACAGGCGCAGTGCCCTCAAAGCCCATTTCCCGGGCAATGCGGCGATCCAGTTCTTTACATTTATCGTGATTGCCCTCAAACAGCTCTAAAAAGGACGCCTGGGTGCCGGTAGTGCCCTTACAGCCCAGCAGTTTCAGCGTGGAGATACGGTACTCTACCTCGTCCAGATCCTGGAGCAGCTCGTTCATCCACAGAGTGGCCCGCTTGCCAACAGTCACCAGCTGAGCGGCCTGAAAATGTGTAAATCCAAGAGTGGGCAAGGATTTATACTTGTCAGAAAATTGGGCCAATGCATTCAGCACACGCACCAGCTTGTCCCGAACCAATTCCAGTCCCTCGCGCATGATAATGATGTCGGTATTGTCCCCCACATAGCAGCTGGTCGCCCCCAGATGGATGATGGGCATGGCCTGGGGACACTGGGCGCCATAGGCATGGATATGGGCCATCACATCATGGCGGAGTTCCTTTTCCTTTTTTGCGGCCAAGTCGTAATCAATATCAGTGATATGGGAGGACAGCTCATCCACCTGCTCC
>JAAVHT010000003.1 GCA_014799565.1 Clostridiales bacterium | reverse complement strand
AGATTTCGACCCCCAGGCTGTCTGCACCGCCCTAAACGCAAAGTGGGGGGATTGAATCCCCCCACTTTTTCGTGCTAATGCAAAACATTCTGCCGGCCACTATATGGTATGCTTAACCGAACTGGCTGGCGTACAGCTTATAATAAAATCCTTTTTGAAGCATGAGCTCCTCGTGAGTGCCCTGCTCCACCACGTCGCCATGATCCACCACTAGAATATGATCGGCGTTCTGAATGGTGGACAGCCGGTGGGCGATAACGAAGCAGGTTTTGCCTGCCATTAAAGAACGGATGGCTTTCTGCACCTGCCGTTCGGTGTTGGTGTCCACGTTGGAGGTGGCCTCGTCCAGAATCAGCATATTCGTGTTGTAAAGCATAGCTCTGGCGATGGTGAGCAGCTGCTTCTGCCCCTTGGAGATGTTGCCGCCGTCCTCGCTGATGACCGTATTGTAGCCCTGGGGCAGGCGCATGATGTAATTGTGGATGCGGGCGGCCTTGGCGGCGGCCACCACCTCCTCCATGGTGGCATCCTCCTTGCCGTAGGCAATGTTGTCGAAAATCGTNCCCCGGAACACCCAGGTATCCTGCAGCACCATGGCGTAGCTCCGGCGCAGGGAGTCCATGGTATAGGCCTGGTTTGACCCACCGTCNACGTAGATGCAGCCCTCTTCCGGGTCATAGAACCTCATGAGCAGATTGATAATGGTAGTCTTNCCCGCCCCAGTGGGGCCTACGATGGCCACCGTCTGGCCCGGTTTGGCCTCGAAGTCNANATGNTGCANAATGGTTTTACCCGGNTCGTAGCCAAAGCTGACGTCCTCNGCCNNCACANNNCCCNGNCAGTCTTTCCAGCTCCGCCGCGCCATAGATGTCCTTGACCTCTTCCGGCTCGTCCANCAGGCGGAACACCCGCTCCGANGCNGCCAGGGCGGANAATATCTCGTTGATNATGTTGGAGATCTCGTTGATGGGCCCNGAAAATTTCCGGGANTAGAGTACAAAGGAGGAAATCTGCTCCANCCCCACCACGCGCAGCATATAGAGGATGGCGCCNCCCATGCCNATGGCNGCCAGGCCAAANTTGGAGATCATNCCNACNGTNGGNCCCATGGTCATGCCCATGCCGTCNGCGTCCCGATACGCTTCGGCGGCATTTCGNTTGATTTGGCTGAAATCCTCGCACACCCGATCCTCCTGGGCGTAGGCCAGAATGGTGCGCTGGCCGGTAAACATCTCCTCCGCGAAGCCGTTCATCGCCCCATAGGCGGCGCTGCGGCGTGCATAGAGGGGACGCGTCTTGCGGCTCATNTACCGGGTAAACAGGATGGANACCGGGATGGTGGCCGCCATGCACAACACAAGAGGGACGGAAATGGCGCACATCATGGCAAAGCTGCCCGCCACCGTCACCGTNCTNGTGACGATCTGGATCACNTCCGTGGACANGCTGGTACACACCACGTCCACGTCATAGCTCACCCGGCTGATGATGTCGCCGGCCTGATTTCGGTCAAAATACCCCACCGGCAGGGTCATCAGCTTGTTGAATACGTCCCGGCGCATATTGCGGGCNACCCGGCGGCCCACNCGCATCATGCCGATGCTCACCAGAAAGCTCATCACGCTGCCCAACCCNTAGCAGGCCAGCATCAANAAGGCATAATGGCCCACCATCCCCATNTCCACATGGCCGGGGCCNANCTGNTANCCCTCCTCCACCACGCCNATGGCCTTTCCNGCAAACCGNGGNCCCAACAGGTTGCCGGTATTGCTTAAAAGGGTACAGCANAGGAACAGCAGCACCCACCAGCGNTATTCCATCAAGTATCGAAGGATNCGCCGCAGCGCTCCCTTTGCGTCACGGGGNTTGGCTTTCACGCCGCCCCGGTCTCCCGGTCCAGGCATATGAAATCTCTCCTCTATGTCGTGGTTTACCAAATGCAATCGTGTTATTTGCGGCCCATCTCGCGTCNTTGGCCCTGCGGGTATATCTCGCGTCATTGCCGCCTGCGGCGGCAACGACCGCTCGTNGCNGCCTNACGGCCGCCTATGACCGCTCGTGGTCGCCTTGCGGCGACCTATGCCATTTCACCCATCTGTACTTGATAAGTTTCCCGGTATGCGGGACAGCTCTNCATCAATTCCTCGTGTTTGCCATAGCCCACACATCTNCCATTGTCCATCACCAGGATGTGGGTCATGCCCATGATGGANCTNACCCGCTGNGCAATCATGATGAGGGTGGAATCNGCATGATTTTGGCCGATNGCNCGGCGCATANCGGCATCGGTCTGATAATCCAGCGCGGANGAACTGTCGTCCAGCACCAAAATNTCCGGGCGGGCGGCCAGAGCCCGGGCCACCAGCANGCGCTGCTTCTGCCCGCCGGACAGGTTNGCCCCCTTGATNGCCGCCTGATNATCCGGCCCATCCTCCAGATTATCNATNTACTCCGCCGCCATGGCGTCCTCNATNGCGGCNCGGAANGCANNNTCGTCNANNTCCCGNCCAAAGCACACNTTCTCNCGCAGGGTNTCCTGGAACACCATNTCGTTCTGGAANCACACGCCNAACCGCCGCCGAAGCTCGTCCTTGTCATANGNNCGCACATCTTTGCCGTCTACNAANACACCGCCNTCNCCCACATCGTAGAANCGCATGAGCAGGGAGATGATNGTNCTNTTGCCGCAGCCGGTGGGGCCGATGATACCNANGCTCTCCCCCCGCTTCAGCGCAAAGCTGATGTCGGTAAGCGCTTTTTCCCGCTCCTCCCCGGCAAACCCGGCGACATCGGAGGANCCCTCTCCATAGCTGAAGCTGACGTGTTCAAAGCGGATGAACTCATCCCCGGCAGGGGTGAGTTCATCATCGGCAGACAGGGTGCGTTGATCCGTCTCTGTCTGAAGAACCTGGTCAATGCGGTCGGCACTGGCCCCTGCCCTGCTCATGGTCATAAAAATGCGAGATACGCCCATGACGCCCATGGTAATCATGTTGAAGTAGGTAAGGAACGCCAAAATCACGCCCGGTTCCATCACCCCGGCGTTCACCCGCCGCGCCCCAAACAGCACCACCAGAGTGAGTCCTGCGTTGAGGCACAGCTGCATAAAGGGAGATGGGATAGCCATCACCGTGCCTGCGGCGATGTCGCTGTCCGTCATATCACAGTTGGCCTGTGCAAAGCGGCGCTTCTCATACTCCGTTTTGGACAGAGCCTTCACCACCCGGATGCCAGTGATGTTCTCCCTCATGACCCGCACCACCACGTCCAGCTTTTGCTGCACCTTGCGGTACATGGGCAGGCCTTTGGCGGACACCGTAAGCACCACCACGATGAGTACCGGCAGCATAGCCACTAAAATCATTGCCAGAGAGGCGTCCATCACCAGCGAAACACACACACCGCCGATGAGCAGCATGGGGGCTCGGACGCACAGAGTCTGGAACTGCTGCACAGCGGACTGGACGTTGTAGCTGTCGCTGGTCATCCGGCTGATGAGAGAGGGCAGGCCGAAGGCGTCAAACTGACTGCCGGACAGATTGGCGGTCTTGCGGAACAGCTCCTGGCGGATGTCATAGCTCACCCGATGGGCATTTTGGATGGCCCGGCGATTGGCGGCAACGTTGAGCTGCCGGGTAAGAATGGCGGTGGCAAACATCAGCAATCCCCAGAATATCACCGAGCCCAACTGGCCCAGCGGCACCACTTTATCAATGATGTGTTCCAAAATATAGGGAAGCAGCAGCTCGCTGATGGTGCCAAAGAGTTTGATGATGATACATATGGCCACGGTTCTTTTATAGCGCCCCATAGCCCGAAAAATCAGACGCACAATATACCACCTCGTTGATCTCGCATCGTTCTTTTGATATCCAGTATAGCATAACAGATGACAACTCAAAAGTCAAGGCACCTAAACATTTTTGAATCGGCATAAAAACTTGAACATAATATCTATACCTGCCCGCAATGCTCAACGCCAGAGTCATTACGTACCAATATCCCCTCCCCTTGCCAACCCATAGGCTAAGTATCAAGAAGGGAAATGATTGGGACATATAAGAAACGTTTGAGCACTTCACAGGCTTTTCTTTTTCCCCTCGCTGTGTTATAATCAGGTCATTTCAATAAATGCCTCGTAAAAAACATCGGGAGGACAAAGAGGTGGAAGGGAAAAAACAGCGTATCGTAGTCAAGGTGGGCACATCCACCCTCACCCATGACTCCGGAAGCTTGGATCTCAGAAGTATGGAGCGCTTAGCCCGCACACTGGCGGATCTCCATGGCTTAGGCCACGAGATCATTTTGGTATCCTCCGGCGCCATCGCCGTGGGCACAGAGAGTCTGGGGCTCCCCGAGCGGCCCCGTGAGCTGCGGATGAAGCAAGCCGCGGCAGCGGTGGGTCAGTGCCGGATGATGCACATTTATGACAAGCTCTTCGCCGAGTACAATCAATCCGTGGCCCAGATTCTGCTGACCGGGGACGACGTAGATAATCCAGACAGGGCCGAACATCTGCGGGGCACATTCTCTGCCCTGCTCTCTATGGGGGTCATCCCTGTGGTGAACGAGAACGACTCTGTCTCCTCTGCTGAGATCGAGACAGGACACCACAAGGTTCTGGGCGACAACGACACCCTGTCCGCCATTGTGGCGGGGCTGTGCCGCGCGGATCTGCTGATCCTTCTCAGCGACATCGACGGGCTGTACGACGCAGACCCCAAAGTCCATCCGGAGGCCAGGCTCCTCCATCAGGTCGCGGAGCTGACGCCGGAGATTCTGGAAATGGCCGGCGGCGCTGGCACCTGGAGGGGCACCGGCGGTATGGCGACAAAGCTCTCCGCCGCCCGGGTGGCCATGACCTCCGGATTCGACATGGTAATCACCAACGGAGCCAAGATGGAGAATCTCTACGGCATCGTAGAGGGTCAGGATATCGGAACAAGATTTATTGCAGGGAGGATCACCCAATGACCACATTGCAAGCTCAGGGTGGATTGGCTAAAGCCGCCGCCTATACCCTTTCCACCGCCGGGACGGCGAAGAAGAACCAGGCCCTGGAGGCCATCGCGCAAATTCTGACAGAGCGGCAGGCGGAATGGCTTTCCGCCAACGCCGAGGACGTGGCCGCCGCCAAGGAGGCGGGAATGCGCTCCGCCATGCTGGATCGGCTGACCCTGACCCCTTCGCGGATCGCCGGGATCGTAGACGGCGTGCGGCAGGTGATCACCCTGCCGGATCCCATTGGAACAGCGGATAAGACGGAAACTCGGCCTAACGGGCTTATCATCAGCCGGCGGCGGGTGCCCCTGGGGGTCATTGCCATCATCTTTGAGGCTCGGCCCAACGTCACTGTAGACGCGGCGGCTCTGTGCCTGAAATCGGGCAATGCCTGCATTCTTCGAGGCGGAAAGGAAGCCATTCGCTCCAACCGCTGTGTAACGGCCCTGATGCGGGAGGCTCTGACCTCCGTGGGTCTGCCGGAGGATTGCATCTCTCTGGTGCAGGACACCAGCCGCGAGACGGCGAGGGAACTGATGCACTTGGATGGATATGTGGACGTGCTGATCCCCCGGGGCGGCGCAGATTTGATCCGCACTGTGGCAAAGGAGGCCAGCGTCCCCGTCATCCGCACCGGCGAGGGCGTGTGTCACATCTACATCGACGACGAGGCGGATTTGGATATGGGCGCGGAGATTCTCTGCAACGCCAAATGCTCCCGACCCTCGGTGTGCAACGCGGTGGAGTGTGTTTTGATCCAGGAGGACGTGCTGGAGCCGTTTTTGGCAAAGGCCGTTCCCCTGCTGGACAACTACAAGGTAGAGCTTCGCTGTGACGAAAAGGCGCTGAGCATCCTTGGCAGCCGGGGCGTTTTGGCGCAGGACAGCGACTGGGACGCGGAGTATGACGACTACATTTTGGCGGTTCGCACCGTAAAAGACATGGAGGAGGCCGTCGCCTTCATCAACGCCCACGGCACCCAGCACTCCGAGAGCATCATTACCAGGAATTACTTCAAGGCCCAGCGCTTTCTGGACACAGTGGACGCGGCGGCGGTGTATGTCAACGCCTCCACCCGCTTCACTGACGGCGGCGAATTCGGCCTGGGGGCGGAGATCGGCATCTCCACCCAGAAAATGCACGCCCGGGGCCCCATGGGGCTGGAGGAATTGACCTCCTGCAAGTACGTCGTCTATGGCAATGGGCAGGTCAGATAGGAGGAAATGATATGTGTGAGAGAGCGCTCAGCGGTGTGAAGCTGGGTTACATCGGCACTGGAAATATGGGCGGAGCGCTGGCTCGTGCGGCCCGGCGGAACATTCCCGGAGGCTGCATCCATCTCGCCAACCGCACGCCGGAGAAGGCGGAAGCCCTGGCGGAAGAGCTGGGCTGCAGGACATCCAACGCCGCCAGCGTGGCGGGATGGGCGGATTTCATCTTCCTGGGCGTGAAACCCCAGATGATGGCGGATCTGCTGGTAGGACTGCGTCCGGTGCTGGCCGCGCGGCAGGACCGTTTTCTTCTGGTCACCATGGCCGCTGGACTGAGCATCAATACAATTCAAGAGCTGGCGGGCGGAGACTATCCCGTCATCCGCATCATGCCAAACACCCCGGCCTCCATTGGCGAAGGAATGATCCTCTATACCTGCGGAGAGCGTGTCACCGAGGAGGAGGAACGGCTGTTTCTGGACGCCATGGCCGGGGCGGGCCGATTTTCCGCTCTGCCGGAGCGTTTGATGGACGCTGGATCCGCCGTATCCGGCTGCGGTCCGGCCTTTGCGGATCTGTTTCTTGAAGCCCTGGCGGACGGCGGCGTGGCCTGCGGTCTGCCCCGAGCCCAGGCGATAGAGCTTGCCGCTCAGATGCTGGCGGGCTCCGCCAAGCTGGTTTTGGAATCCGGCCAGCACCCCGGCGTTTTGAAGGACGCCGTCTGCTCCCCCGGCGGCTCCACCATTCAGGGCGTCCGGGCCTTGGAGCAGGCCGGGTTTCGCGGCGCGGTGATGGAGGCGGTCATTGCCGCCTATGAAAAAACGCTGGAACTAGCCTCGCAAAAGCTCTGACATTTTCTCGCGCTGCCCGGTCAGAATCACCGCACCAAAACCAGGCGGCACTCTTGGGGCCTTATAAGTCATATGTTCGTTTCCCATAGGCAAATTCACCTTATAATGAGATCGAAAATCCGGCAGTCCCTCCAGAGGGTGGATGCCGGCGGCGGAAGGAAGCAGTTTTATGAAAGCAAACTATCACACACATACCCAGCGGTGCCGCCACGCCCAGGGAACTGAGCGCGATTATGTGCTTGAAGCGATAAAAGCGGGCATTTCCGTCTTGGGATTTTCCGACCACGCTCCCTTTTCCGACTATGATTACGGCCTGCGAATGCCCTATGCCGAACTGGATGATTACATCACCGCCGTTGACCGGCTGACCCAGGAATATCGTTCAGATATTACCATATATAAGGGAGTGGAGATCGAGTATCTTCCAAAGTATCACCCCTATTACGAGGAGCTTCTGACCAAGAAAAAGCTAGATTATCTGATCCTGGGTGAGCATTTCTATCCGGACGCCCATGGCGAGCTTCACAACATCTATTACTCCCAAAGCACCGAGGACTACGTAGCATATGCCCTGGCAATTGCGGCGGCGCTGAAAACCGGCTATTTCCGCATAGCGGCGCATCCGGATCTTTTTGCGCTGGGGCGGTTTGCTTGGGATCAGAACTGTGATCAGGCTTCGGAGATCATCATCGAAGCTGCCCTCTGCAATGGTGTGATCCTGGAATATAACGCCAATGGCCTGCGGCGGGGAATCCATGACTATCCTGACGGCCCCCGACTGATGTACCCCCATCAAAAGTTTTGGGACAAAGTGGTGGGCTCCGGCATTCCGGTCATCATTGGTTCCGACTGCCATGAGCCTAAACAAGTCTGGGATGATTGCCTGCCCGTTGCCAGAAAGCAGCTTTTGGACATGGGGATCACCCCACTGGACTATGTAGAAGGTTTGGAGCCCAGATCGTAAACATGGATGACCAGGTTTCCTCTTTCGACTATCTGCCGAAAGAGGAACCTTATTTTTTCCTGCTAATGAGACGATACTAATAAAAAGAAGAAATGGCTTTTGCTGCCTAGCGAAAGGGGGCCCATGAGATGGGAGAGCTGAGTGTTCGCAGAAACAGAGAACTGGCCGTGTCCCGATATCAGGGAATGAACAAGACGGAGAAGCAGACCGGTACGAGCCAAACCCAGCAAGCGTCCAAACCCAACCGGACAGCGGCCACCGTCTCGGAAACCCTGCGGCAGCTGATGACCTGGGTAACCCAGGCGGGGCGTCAGGCCCGGGAGGGCCGCCGTACACTTCAGTCGGGAGAAGCCGCCTTGGCGGAAGTGGAGAACAACCTGGGCCGCATGGAAGAGCTGGCTCGAGAGGCCGCAGAGGACAGCGGGTTGGATCGCGCCGTCCTCCAGGCGGAGCTGGAGCAGCTGCGTGGGGAAATCGACCGCATCGCCCAAAACGGCGTGGAAGCAGGGCTGTTTCAGGACGGTGAGGCCGAAGAAGGTCTGGACGCGCTGGTGGACGCAGTGATGGACGGCCTTTCCGCCCGGCAGGAAGGGATTCAAAGCCTTCCCTCCTGGCTGCTTCGAGGAATGGACAACGCTCCCGACAAAGCCGCCCTGCTGGCCGCATTGGGGGTGGACGGCTCCGCCAACGGCGCGGAGCTGTTGGCCGCTCTGGGAAAACTTCCCCTGGAGAGCAGCTCCGCTGCGGGATATCTGGCCGCGCTCTACCTGGGGGCGGTCATTTCCGGCGGCACGCCCTCTGGAGCGGCAGATCCAACCCAGGCGGCGGAAGGACTGCGGCAGCTGCTGGAGATGGTGGCGGACGGCATTTCACCGGATCAGGCGCTGGAGCTGCTGACCGGCGGCGCATTTACCAGCTTAGAGGATTTCCAGGCACAGTTCACCGGGGGCACAGCCCCAGGGCTGGATACTTTTTTGATGGATCTGCTGCTGTCCGGCGACGATCTTCTGTCCATGTCCTCCATGCTGACTCTTCTAGCAGAAGGCGCCGGCGGAGATTTGGAAATGCTGATGGATCTGCTGGCTGCCTTGGGCGGTTCCGGAGACGGACTGATGGGTCTGCTGGACGGAATCGGCACATCTGAGAATGTACAGGATACGGCCCCTCCAATGGAAACGCTGGAGCTGGAAACAGTTCAGATGTCGGGCCAGGATCTGTCCGCTGTGAACTTTGGCCCGGAGGCCGGTTCCCTGACAGCAGGCGGAACGGAAAACATGATCCTCCGGGATCTGGGGCAGGAGGGCCAGGAAAACCCGGCGCTCCGGCTCACGGGTTCGGGAACAATAACCCTTCAGCAGATAAATTCCCCCCTGCTGACCGCCGAATCCCCCCAAACCCGGGTGTTCAGCGCGGGCGAGAATACGCTGGCCCAGGTTCAGCTAAAAGACGGTGTGACCCTCACTGTGGATGGCGGCGGACTGCTGCGCATCGGCGAGATCCGGGGCGGGGCGTCCAGCGTCCTGCGGCTGACCGGAGGCGCGGTGGTGCTGAGTGAGGAAGCCAATGAAGCCTCAGCGGTCTCGGTGGTAGTGGACGGCCCTGCCGTCCTGCTGACGGCGGAGGGAGTCGCCGTGCGCAACGCCCAGGGAGAACCTCTGGAGCCTTTTGACATCGTATGGAAAATGCTGCTTCCAGAATGGAGCTCCATTACCTCCCTGGCATTGGACGGCAGACAGGGACAGTTGATCCTGCGGGAAGATCAGATGGATCCCGTCCGGCTGTGGCTGCTGAAGCAGGATTCCGACGAAAAATGGCCCGCACACACCATTGCCCTCCGGGGTCGGGACAAGGCGGGCCACCCCAGGACACGGTATATCTATGTGCGCTGGGACGAAAAGGCGGGGAGCTTTCGGGAAATCTCCATGTATCCCAACCCGTTCACCGTCACTGGCGGCGAGCAGGACGTAGATTGGCGCTATGAGGAGGAGACCTGTACCCTTCACATCCTCTCCAGAGAGGTGACCGCCATTGCCGGCGGTACCGGCACTGACGGAAACCAACTGCCCTTCAGCGGAAGGATTTCCCTGGCTGATGGTATCGGCGCAGTGGAACTGACCCTGGAGGGCGTGGAGTGCCGGGTGTCGTCCGGCAGAGCGTTCAACCTGGGCCGTGGGAACGATGTGACCCTGCTTTTGCAGCGCGGGACAGACAATGTTTTTGAAAGCGGCACAGGCTGTGCCGGCATATCCCTGGGAGACGGCACTTCCCTGCACATCGACCAGGTCAAAGCCGCCAAAGGTGCGCCCGATGGAACTCTTACCGCCACCGGCGGAGCCGGTGGGGCGGGCATCGGGCGGGACAGCAGCGTGGGCCGGGAGCGCACCGGCCCCATCCTCATCCGCGGCGGAGTGATCACCGCCACCGGGATCGGGGGCGGCGCCGGCATTGGCGGGGCGCTGGGTGCGCCTGTAGGGGATATCCGCATTCAAGGCGGCACAGTGACCGCCCAAGCCGCCTGCTGCGCCGCCGCCATCGGCGCGGGTATACAGGGAGCGTGCGGCGACATCATCATCACTGGCTCCGCTCGAGTGGTAAAAGCACAGGGAGGCGGGCCCGATGGGGACATCGGCGGCTGCTTGTTCGGCAACTGCGGAAAAGTTCAGGTGTCCGCCGGAACGGATATTGGCGGAGCTAAGCTTTGGACCCAGAAGGGGCTCTCCCTCCAAGTGGGCGAAGGCGCCGTGACGCTGCCCCGGTTCCGGGTCTCCGCCCAGGCTCTGCACTTGGACGCCCTTGATCTCACCTCCCGAGAGGCGGCCCGGGCCGCCATGACTGTCCTTGCCGCTGACCGCCGCTGGGTCACCCGGCTTCAGGGAGCCTATGGCGCAATGTACGGCCAGCTTGGGCAGAGCTTCAGCAGCATGTACAGCTTCCACAGCTATACCAGTGTGATTCGAACCACCGGCGAGGCCGATACGCTGGTGTGCGATATCCGCGAGGTGCTGCGGCAATCCCCCCTGGCTGTTTTTCTAACCCAGCGCGGGATGGAGGACGTAGGCCAGTTGCTGCGCTGAACGGGTTGCAATCTTGACGCCTGATAGGGTATAATGGTTGTAAATTCATGATTTGGGCCACTCTTCATCCCGGCCTTGTGAGGAGAATAATATGTTCGACACCATCTTGGCTCTGCTGCGCAAGCACCGGGAGCTAGTCAGCTATGTATTCTGGGGCGTCATGACCACTGTGGTCAACTACGTTACCTATACCCTGCTCACTGAGGTTGTGTACATCTATTACCTCACCAGCACCGTCATCGCCTGGGCAGTCAGCGTACTGTTCGCCTACTTCGTCAATAAGCTGTTCGTATTCCAGTCCAGAGACTGGGCCTGGCGGGTGGCTCTTCGGGAGCTGTGGCAGATGGTGGCCGCCCGGCTGTTCTCTCTGGGGCTGGAGATGGCCATTATGTGGTTCTTCGTGGATACGCTGCACTGTAACCATCTCGTGGTCAAGCTTGCCGCCAATGTGGTGGTAGTGATCGTCAACTACGTGCTGAGCAAATTCATCATTTTCAAACAGAAAACCGATTGACGGAAAAAGAACCGCGAAAGCGGTTCTTTTTTGCTTATGATTTGCCTCCAATCCACACATACTAGGGAAAAGAGGTGAGTTGATGGAATCTATATGGGAGAAAACCGTCCAGCTGCCCGAATTTGAGCCGCTGCGGGAAGACATCCGCGCCGACGCGCTGGTCATCGGCGGCGGGCTTGCGGGGTTGCTGTGCGCCTATGAACTGACCAAAGCCGGCGTGGACTGCGTACTGGCGGAAGCGGGACGGCTGTGCGGCGGGGTGACGAAAAATACCACCGCCAAGCTCACAGTCCAACATGGGTTGATTTACCACAAGCTGCTGAAGGAGTTTGGCCCGGAGCGGACGAGGGCTTATCTGGAGGCCAACCAGGCGGCTTTGGAACAGTTCCGCGCCTTGTGCCGGGATATTTCCTGTGATTTTGAAGAAAGACCCAGCTATGTCTATTCCCTGGACAGTCGGAAGGAGCTGGAACAGGAGGTGACCACCCTGACTAAGCTGGGTCATCCCACCGTTCTGACCGACGAAGTGCCTCTCCCCTTCTCCGTGGCCGGGGCGGTACGGTTTGACCGTCAGGCCCAGTTTAACCCGCTGAAATTTGCCGCCGGCCTGCTAAACGGACTGAGAATATATGAGCACACCCGGGTGTTGGAGGTCAAAACAGGGGAAGCGGTGACCGGTGGCGGCAGAATCCAGGCGGATCATATCGTGGTAGCCACCCACTTTCCCTTTCTCAACAAATTCGGCTGTTACTGGCTGAAGATGTACCAGAGCCGCTCCTATGTGCTGGCGTTGGAGGGTGGGCCGGATCTGGGCGGGATGTATGTGGACGGGAGCGGCAAGGGGCTGTCCTTCCGCAATGACCACAATCTGCTTCTGCTGGGAGGCGGCGGGCACCGCACAGGTAAAAAAGGCGGCGGCTGGACTGAGCTTGAGGACTTCGCCCGCCACCATTATCCAGACGCCAAACCCGTTTGCCGCTGGGCCGCTCAGGACTGCATGACGCTGGACGGTGCGCCCTATATCGGCTTGTACTCCCCACGCCTCCCCAGACTGTATGTCGTCACCGGCTTCAACAAATGGGGAATGACTTCCTCCATGGTCGCCGCAAATTTGTTGACTGACCTGATCCTGGGCCAAGACTGCCCCTATCAGGAGGTATTTTCTCCCTCCCGCTCTGTGTTTCGCCCCCAACTGGCGGTCAACGCCGGGGAAAGCACACTGAATCTGCTCACCCCCACCCGGCCCCGGTGTCCCCATCTGGGCTGCGCCCTCAAATATAATCCCCAGGAGCATTCCTGGGACTGTCCCTGCCACGGTTCCCGCTTTGCCTGGGATGGGCAGCTGCTGGACGGCCCCGCCACCGGGGATCTGCCCCATTCCCCCGCAAAGCACCCCAAAATATGAAAAAAGCCGTCCCGATTTTTCGGGACAGCTTTTCTTTACCATCCAATCTCGTCCAAAATGCCCATGTTGGGATACCGATCCTTCAGCCTGCTGTCTGGATAGGTTTTGTCCAGAAAACGGCTCACCGCACCCATGGCAGGCACTCCCGCCCTTCGCTGATCCATCCGGTATAGTGCTGCGGCGGATAACACGGTACTACAGGCCAAAAGCACCGCTGCCGCTGCAGCCGCCCGCCGCCCTGTCTGCCTGGGTACTCGGTCAATCAAAACGCACATCGCCGGAAAAATCAGCCGCACCCACACCAAGGCGGCAAAACCCCAAAACAGGCAAAACACCAAGTTGATCCGCCCATTCAAATTCAAGGGCAGATGACGGTAATCCCAAAAGCAGGCCCCAAACAGCGCCTCCTGGAGCCAGGAGCATATGTATTCATAGGCACCGCCCAGCACCGTACCCACAAGCACGATCTGCACCGCTCCCTGGTCATCCATGCGTCGAAATACCAGAGTAAGCAGAACCGCCGCCAGCCCCCATACCAAGCTGAACGGCCCATACAGCAGGCTGCTGCGGCTGATGAGTTCCCCACGGGTCACCCACCAGAACACCACTTCAATCAAATCACCCGCAAAGCCCGCAATGAGAAACAGCCAAAACACCCGATAGGCAGTAAGAGGTTTGGCGGCCGCCGCTTTGACCTCTTCCTTTGCCTGACTTCTGGCCGCGGCCATCACACTCTCCCTTGTCATGCTTACCGCCTCCTTTGTTATGCTACAGCATATCATGGCAAAGCGGCAAAAATGCGAAAGAAATCCTAAAATTTCCTTAAAGAAAGCGCGTCCACTTCCTGTGAAGTGGACGCGCTTTATAATCCTTGTTAACCGGGCGGCCAGGTCATATCCCGGCCCGCCAGCACGTGGAAATGGAGGTGAGGCACGGACTGGCCCGCCTGCTCACCGCAGTTGGACACCACTCGGAAATCGGTGACGCCCAAATCTTTGGTCACCTTGGAGATGACCTCAAAGCAGTGAGCCACTAATGCGGAATTCCACTTGGTGATCTCTCCGCAGGAGCCGATATGGGCCTTGGGGATGACCAGGAAATGAACAGGGGCCTGGGGGTCAATGTCATAGAAGGCATAGCAGAGGTGATCCTCATACACCTTGTTGGAAGGAATCTCCCCCTTGATGATCTTGCAGAACAGGCAGTTGGAGTCGTATCTCAACACGTCGGACATGGGTAAGCCTCCTTTACTGATTTGGCACCACCGCGAAAAACTCCAGCGGGCCATCGCTGTTGTTGATGAGGGAATGGGCGCACCCCTTGGGGCAGTAGTGGCAGTCCCCGGCCTTCAGCGGCTCCTCGCCGTCCTCCACCCTCACCTTGCCGGTGCCGGACAGGATATAGACGATCTCACTGCTGGTCTCGTGGGTGTGATAGCCGATAGACGAGCCGGAAGGCAGGATGCCGTGGAGGATGCGGTTGCGCTCGTCCACGTGCATCTTGGCGTGAATTTCGCCCTCGCCGCCCATGAAATGGGGAATGGTTTCCGTCGCCATTTTGGAAAAGTCGATGAGCATAGCACTGTTTCCTTTCAGATGGGTTTGAATTGGTTGGCATTTGGGTCATAGGCATAGCCCGCCCCGGCCAGGGTTTTCGTCAGCTCCGACTCCTCCGCATCCAGCCCATCGCACAGGGCGTCCAGACTGGAATATTCATCCCGGAGCTTGGTGTTCACGTAGCTGAGCAGGATATAGGGGTCTTGTGGTAACATAGGCACCTCCCTGGTGGCTGTTATGACCGCAACCGCAGCTCTTTGAACGGTCTCTTCTTCCGGGCGTTCATAGCCCACCGCGTCATAATATTCCTCGGAAAAGTTTAGTACTGCCGGGTCGAATTTTTTCTGCATGGCTTTGATTTTCTTAAAAGGGTCAACAGGTACCAAACCAAATTCCTTTGCGACGGCAGACAAGGCTTTGTCCTTTTGTTCAAAAAACTTTGCCATGTGCTCGTTCTCCCGAGCGGCGGCGTCCTCCGCCGCCAGCTCTTGATACTGCTTTCGGGTCAGCCAGTAGATCTGGCTCAGCGGATTGGCGTCCTGGCAGTAGAGGACAAAGGAGAGGAACTCCCGAAAATCGCCGGCTACGGGGAGAACATACGTCCCCCGCTCTCCCATGGAAGGATCCACGCAGAACACCCGCTCATCTTCTGGCAGGAGGATGAAGTGGACACCGTCACAGCCGGTTCTGCCCACAAATTCCGCGTCCGCCGGAGTGCAAAAATAAGCAAAGTCGTCCGCCCCGCTCTGGAGCAGTCCAATGGAATCAAAGTCGATGTCCAGCGCCCGGAAACGCTTCAGATCATCCCTGGTCATGACTTACAGCCCCAGCTTCATGGCGACAACATTGTCCACCATGGCCAGTGCGTTGTCCAGCATGAGAATATCCTTGCCGCCGCCCATGGCGGAGTCGGGCTTGCCGCCGCCGGATCCGCCCGCGATGGCGCACACCTGCTTAATGATATCCCCGGCCTTGATCCCTTTGCCCACGGCCTCCTTGCCGCAGGAGCACAGGAAGGTGATCTTGCCGTCGTTGACGCAGGCCAGCACCGCCACCACGCAGGGATCCTTCTCCCGGAGCATATCGCCCATCTGGCGCAGGCGCTGGCCGTCGGCGTCTGGCATCGTGGCGGTGAGCACCTTCAGGCCGCCCACCTCGTGGGCGCCGAACATGATGCGGTCGGTCTCCCCCGCCGCCTCCTTGGCCTTGTACTTCTCCACCAGCTGGTGCAGGCTCTTGATCTCGCCCATGACGGCCTCTGCCTTCTCCCGCAGCTCATGGGGCTTGGCCTTCAGCGTAGACGCGGCCTGGGACGCCATCTGGTAAACATCCTCAAAGAATTGCAGGGTCTCTTTGCCGGTGGTGGCCTCGATGCGGCGCACGCCGGAGGCCACGGAGAACTCACTCTTGATGCGGAAGCACCCCGCCTTGGCGGTGTTGTCCAGGTGGGTGCCGCCGCAGAACTCCACGGAGTATCCGTCGCCCATATCCACCACCCGGACGGTGTCACCGTACTTCTCGCCGAACAGGGCGATGGCTCCCCGCTGCTTGGCCTCTTCGATGGGCAGCACGTCGGTGCGCACCTGGTAACCCGCCAGGATCGCGTCGTTGACCACGCGGCTGACTTCGGCGATCTCGTCCAGGGTCATGGCGTTGAAGTGGGTGAAGTCAAAGCGCACACGGTCGGGCTCCACCAGAGAACCGGCCTGGTGGACGTGGTCGCCCAGCACCTCCCGCAGGGCTGCGTCCAGTAGGTGGGTGGCGGTATGGGCCCGTTTGATTGCGGCCCGGCGGTCGGTGTCAATGACGGCCTTCACGATGTCGCCCACCTTCAGCGTGCCCGCCATCACCTTACCGTAATGCATATACTTGCCGCCCTTGTTCTTCTGCACGTCGGTGACCTGAAACACGGCATTGACTCCGGGTACATGATACGGGGCATCGACTTCGCTATCGTCGTCCTTGACAGCAATAAATCCATGGTCGGCCACCTGGCCGCCCATCTCGGCGTAGAAGGGGGTCTTGTCCAGCACCACAATGCCCTCCACGCCGGGCATCAGCTCCTCGGCCAGCTCGTTCTCCACCACCAGGGCGACGACTTTTGCATCCTCAACGGCATTGTGGTCGTAGCCCACAAACTCGGTCTCGGGCACGTCCTTGCCGAACTCCACACCGGCCCAGCCCAGGTCGCCCAGGGCCTCCCGGGCCTTGCGGGCCCGCTGGCGCTGCTCCTCCATGAGCTGCTTGAACTCGGACTCGTTGAGGGTCATCCCCTGCTCCTGCACCATTTCCAGGGTCAGGTCGATGGGGAAGCCGTAAGTGTCGTACAGTTTGAAGGCATCCGCGCCGGAAAAAGTCTTTTCGCCCTTGCCCTGGTGCTCGGCCAGCATCTCGTTGAAGATTTTCAGGCCGCCGTCGATGGTCTTGGCAAAGTTCTCCTCCTCCACCCGGATGACCTTGGTGATATAATCCTGACGCTCCCGCAGCTCGGGGTAGTGACCCTCGTTCTCGTGGATCACAGTGTCGCACACCCGGTACAGGAAGGGCTCATTGACGCCCAGCAGCTTGCCGTGGCGGGCGGCACGGCGCAGCAGGCGACGCAGCACGTAGCCCCGGCCCTCATTGGAGGGCAGCACGCCGTCACAGATCATGAAGGTGGCGGAGCGGATGTGGTCGGTGATGACCCGCAGGGACACGTCTTTCTCCCGGGTCTCGCCGTAATGGGCCTTTGTGATCTCGGACACCTTGTTGGTGATGTTCATCACGGTGTCCACGTCGAACAGGGAGTTTACCCCCTGGCACACACAGGCCAGACGCTCCAGGCCCATGCCGGTGTCGATGTTCTTCTGCTTCAGTTCCTCATAGTGGCCCTCCCCATCGTTGTCGAACTGGGAGAACACCACGTTCCACACCTCGATATAGCGGTCGCAGTCGCAGCCCACGGTGCAGCC
>JAAVHT010000002.1 GCA_014799565.1 Clostridiales bacterium | reverse complement strand
GCTATGGCAAAGCCCGGGGGGTAACGGAGTTGACGCTGTATGTGCCAGAGGGGAGCTGCTTCGGCTTCATCGGCCCCAACGGGGCGGGCAAATCCACCACCATCCGCACCCTGCTGGGGCTGCTGTCCCCAACCGCCGGGACGGCACAGGTGCTGGGGCTGGACTGCGTCCGGGATCGGGAAAAAATACTGGCCCAGGTGGGCTATATGCCCTCCGAGGCCATGTTTTATCCGGATATGCGGGTATCGGAGGTCATCAAGCTGTCCGCCAATCTGCGCAAAATGGATTGCCGCGCCCAGGCGGACGAGCTGTGCGAGGCGCTGGAGCTGGACACCCGGAAGCGTATCCGGGAGCTGAGTCTGGGCAACCGGAAAAAGGTGTCCATCGTGTGCGCCATGCAGCACCGGCCCCGGCTGTACATTCTGGACGAGCCCACCAGCGGCCTGGATCCCCTGGTTCAGCGGGCCTTCTGGTCTGAGCTGGGGCAGCGGCGGCGGGAGGGGGCCACCGTGTTCCTGTCCTCTCACGTGCTTTATGAGGTGCAGCGGCACTGCGACCGGGCCGCCATCATCCGGGAGGGGCGGCTGGTGGTGGAGGGAACCACCGCCGAGCTGGATATTGAGAACCGGTTTTTCGACTATTACGAGGGGAGGGCAGGGCAATGACCGTGTTTTGCAAGGAGCTGCGCTCCGGCGGGCTGGGCTTCCTGGTGTGGTCTGCCATCATAGGCGGATTGATAGCGGTGTGCGTCGGCGTTTATCCCTCCATGGCGGAGTCCATGGAGGATATGTCCGCCCTCTTTGCCGGAATGGGGGACTTTTCCGCCGCCTTCGGGTTGGATAAGCTGCAGTACGGCTCTATGATGGGATTTTACGGCACGGAATGCGGCAATATCCTGGGGCTGGGCGGGGCGTTTTACGCCGCCCTCACCGCCATGGGCCTGCTGGCGGGCGAGGAGGGCGGCCATACGGCGGAATTTCTGCTCACCCACCCGATTAGCCGCCTGCGGGTGTGTCTGGAAAAGCTGGCGGCGCTGGCGGTGCTGGTGGTGGGGCTGAACCTGATCTGCTTCGCCTGCGGCGCGGGGGGCATCCTGGCCATTGGTGAGGAAGCGGACTGGGGCGATCTGCTCCGCTACCATGGCGCACTGCTGCTGATGCAGCTGGAGATCGGAGCTCTGTGCTTTGGCCTGTCGGCGCTGCTGCGCCGGGGCGGGCTGGGGCTGGCCATGGGGATGGCCGCGCTGCTGTACTTCGCGGGGCTGCTCATCAATCTGGATCAGGGGCTGGACTGGCTGCGCTTTGTGACACCCTATTACTATGCCGACGCGGCCCGAATTTTTGCCGGGGAAACGCTGGCGGGCCCCATGCTGGCGGGCTGTGCCCTGGGTGTGCTGGGGGCTGGCTTCGGCCTGTGGTGGTACCGGCGGAAGGATATCGCGTAAAAGCGTCCCTCCCTTGAAATTTTCCCCTGCAAGTAGTAAAATTCCACTTAAAAATCTGCCTGCGAGGGTTCAGGTGTATGGCTGAAAGGCTGGGGGAAACGGAATATGATCTATGACTGCCTGATAATAGATGACGAAAAGCTGCTGGCGGACAGCACAGCGGAATATTTTAACCTGTTCGGGGTCAAAACCGCGGTTGTGTACAGCGCTTCCGACTGCCGGGACTTTTTGAACAAAAACGCGGCACGTCTGCTGCTGCTTGACATCAACCTGGGCGACGGGAGCGGCTTTGAGCTGTGCAAGGAGCTTCGGGAGACTACGGAAATTCCCATCCTGTTCATCTCGGCCCGAACCAGCGATGACGACCAGATCATCGCCCTGAGCATCGGCGGCGACGACTACATTCAAAAGCCCTATTCCCTCAGCGTCCTGCTGGCCAAGGTCAAGGCAGTGCTGAAGCGCTGCGGGAATCAGGGGGGCGCAGGCTATGCCGACGGGCGGCTGAGCGTGGACTTTGACGGGCGGCAGGTTTTTGCCGATGGGGTTCCCATCAAGCTGACGGCCCTGGAGTTCAAGCTGCTGGCCTATCTGATCCAGAACGAAGGCAGGGTGATCCCCAAGCAGGAGCTGTTTGAAAAGGTCTGGGAGGACAAATTCACGGGGGACGGCACGCTGAACGTGCATATCCGCAAAATCCGGGAGGCCATCGAGCGGGAGCCGAGCAGCCCCGAATATATCCTCACGGTCTGGGGCGAGGGCTACCGGTTCCGGGGAGGCGGCCAATGAGGGGCCGCGCCTTTTTCGCCGGCCTGTTCCTGGTTTTCGCGGCAGAGCTTACCATGCTGGTTTTGCTCATGGGCCATGGAACCGAGAGCCCCCAGGATACGGTGGCGGTCAATGAAATCGTGCAGACCATACAGCGTGACTGGGATTCTCTGGTCAACCACGCCAGCGGCACCGATTTTGACTACGTGGTGCTGGGCGCTGACGGGGCGGTTTTATACCGGACAAGGCCGGGGCTGAGCGAAAGCATAAACGCCGCAATTGCCCACAGGGACACGATGCTGGACGTTGAAGTTGGCGGAATGCCGGCGGGGAAGCTCGTCATTTACAATGACGATGTGCTGGCGCTTCAATCGGAACAGCGAACCATTATTCTTGCCGTGGCGGCGGCAATGCTCTTGCAGCTCGGCATCTGCGCGGGGTATTTCTGCTATCTGCGGCGCACGATAGTGATCCCTTTCCACAAGCTGGAGCGGTTCGCCCAGCGGGTCGCGGAGGGCAACCTGGACGTCCCACTGGAAATGGACCGGCACAATCTGTTCGGGGCGTTCACNGAGAGCTTNGACCTNATGCGCAGCCAGCTGAAACAGGCGCGGCTTGCCGAGGCGAAAGCGGCCGCGGCGAAAAAGGAGCTGGTAGCCAAGCTGTCCCACGACATCAAAACGCCGGTGGCCAGCATCAAGGCCGCGTCCGAGGTGGGCGCGGCGCGGGCCTCGGATGACAAGGATCGGGAGAATTACCGGCAGATCACGCAGAAAGCGGATCAGATCAATACGCTGGTGACCAACCTGTTTTCCGCCACGCTGGAGGAGCTTCACGAGCTGACTGTCACGCCGTGGGATTTGAACAGCGGGGAGCTACGCACCCTATTGGAGAATGCCGACTATCTGCACCGGGCGGCGCTGCCCGCTGTCCCTGACTGCCTTTTGTTTGCGGACAGGCTCCGTTTACAGCAGGTTTTTGACAATATATTTGCCAACTCCTATAAATACGCCGGTACGGAAATCGACGTGACCGCGGAGCTGAAAGAGGGGTGTCTGGCGGTCTGTGTGGAGGACTATGGCGGCGGGGTCAGCGAGCAGGAGCTGCGCCACCTGAAAGAAAAATTCAAGCGGGGCTCTAACGCCAAAGACATCGAGGGCGCCGGACTGGGGCTGTACATCTCCGACCACTGTATGCGGGAAATGGGAGGACGGCTGGAGCTGGAAAACGGCGCCTCCGGGCTGAAAGTGACCGTATGGATCGCCCTCAGCCATGGGATTTAAGGAACTGTTAAGGATTGCATAAAGACAGTTAAGGTTTGAACCCTCATAATGGAGCGTACAAAGGAGGGTTATCCTGTTATGAAAGAAATCCTGTTGAAAACGGAAAAGCTGAGCAAATCCTTTTCAAACGGCGGAGCCATGCAGCACGTTCTGAAAAACATCGACCTGGAGCTGTACAAGGGCGACTTCACCGTCATCATGGGGGCCAGCGGCGCGGGCAAGTCCACGCTGCTGTACGCCCTGTCCGGGATGGACACGCCCACGTTAGGCACTACCACCTTCGGGGAGCGCGTCATCTCCGACCTGTCCCAGGACGCTCTGGCGGTGTTCCGGCGGGAGCACTGCGGCTTTGTGTTCCAGCAGATCTACCTCATCGACGGCATGAGCGTGATGGACAACGTGCTGTCCGCCGGGCTGCTGGTGAGCCATGACAAAAAGGCACTGATTCGGCGGGCGAAGGAGCTGTTCGCGGCGGTGGACATCTCGGAGGAAACCCAGCGGAAATTCCCCACCCAGATCTCCGGCGGCGAGGCCCAGCGGGTGGGAATCGTCCGCTCGCTCATCAACTCGCCCGAGATCCTGTTCGCCGACGAGCCCACCGGCGCGCTCAACTCCCAGACGGGCCTTGACGTGCTGGACACCTTGACCCGGTTCAACGAGCGGGGCCAGAGCGTGGTCATGGTCACCCACGATATGCGCTCCGCCCGGCGGGGAAACCGCATCCTGTACCTCAAGGACGGCGTGATTTTGGGCGAGTGCGACCTGGGACGGTATGCCCCCGGCGATGGTGAACGGCACAAGAAGCTGTCCGCCTTCCTCCAGGACATGGGGTGGTAATCATGAGAAAGAGCTTTTTGATTGCCCGCTCCAATATGCGCCGCGCCCGCGGCCAGGCGGTGGCCATCGTCGTGCTGATCCTCATCGCCGCCATGATGCTCAACCTCTGGCTGATGCTGGCCATGGACTACAAGGCCAACTTCGACCGGTATCACGACAAGCTCAACGACGGGCACGTCACCCTGGCGGTGGACAGCGACACCCCCGAGTTCCGCGCCTTCCTCACCGGGACGCTGGAGCAGGACGACCGCATGGACCAGTTCCGGCTGGATCCCTGTATGCACATGGTTGCCAGCTTCGGCTACAACGGCGGTGAGATCAACAGCGAGATGATCTTTCTGGACAAGGACGCCGCCCTGTCCCGCTCCATCGGGATGGTGGAACTGGTGGAGGAGGGCGGCGGCTCCAGCGGGGTCTATCTGCCCATGCTCTACAAAACGGGCGAGATCGGCCTGGGCAAGCCCATTGAAATCTCCATCGGGAGTACCCAGGTGACCTACACGGTGTGCGGCTTTTTCAACAGCGTGATGATGGGCTCCCACAACTGCGCCATGACGGAGCTGATCCTGACCGGGGACAAATACGAGGAGCTGGAAACGCTGGGCTGCGCGCCCCGAGCGGTGCTGTGCTCCGTGCGGCTCCAGGACAAATCGGAGAGCCAGGTATTTGAGGCGGACCTGAAAACGGCGGTGTCCGGCCAATTCCCGGAGGCCCGGGCGGTGAGCAATTCCTATGCCATGGTGACCCAGTCCCGCTACATTTCCCAGATGATCTGCTCCGGCATCATAAGCGTCATGGCCTTTTTCGTGCTGCTCATCGCGCTAATCGTCATCGCATCCAACATCATCAACTATATCCAGGTCAACATGAAGGATCTGGGCGCGCTGAAGGCCGTGGGCTACACCTCCCGGCAGCTGATGGGCTCCCTGCTGGTGCAGTTTCTGGGGCTGTCCCTGGCGGCGGCGGTGGCGGGCGCGGGGCTTTCCTATGCCCTGTTTCCCGGGCTCAACTCCATGATGATCGGGCAGACGGGCATCCCCTACGCGCTTCACTTACTGCCCCTGCCCTTTGCCCTCACCCTGGCCATGTTAGGCGCGGCGGTGGCGCTCTCGGTCTGGCTGGCCGCCCGCAGGATCAAAAAAATTGAGCCCATCACAGCGCTGCGCGCGGGGCTATCAACCCACAATTTCAAGCGCAATCATATTCCGCTGGACAGGACAAGCGCGCCCCTGGACCTTGCCCTGGCGCTCAAGACCACCCTGTCCGGGCTCAAGCACAATGTGACGGTGTGCGTCACCATGCTGGTGCTCTCCCTTGTGGTGGTGTTTTCCGGGCTGATGCTGGAAAACATGATCTGGGACACGGAGCCCTTCCTGAACCTGATCGTGGGTGAAACGGCGGACGCCTGCATCAACGTCCAGGCGGATATTGAGGACGACCTCCTGGCTGAGCTGGGGGCGGACAGCCGGGTGGGAAAGTTTTATCTGTATCATAGCGCCAACGTATGGCACGTGGGCGGAGTGGAGCTCATGGCCACCATGTGCGATGATTTCGCACAGGTCAATAACCAAAGCGTGGTATTTGATGGGAGATTCCCGAAATTNGACAACGAGATNGCCATNGCGGCNAAGTANGCCCGGGNGCAGGGNNTTGCNATCGGGGACGAGATCGAGATCACNTCCAANGGCANGCAGNCGNANTATCTGATNACGGGCTTNACCCANATNTCCAACNANCTNGGCNGGGANTGNCTGCTGACCCGNGCGGGCTANGANNNGCTNGGNACGCTNACCAANNCCANNTATTANCTCAANCTTNCNNANGGGNNGGACATCGACGGCTTCAANGNGGANATGGAGGANNNGTTTGNCGGNAGCNTNAACGCGGCCATCAATNNNCNNNCNNCNNTGGNNGCCNNGGCNANNNTNTACGTCTCGNTGATGACNGTGATCGTGGNCGCCATCCTGGTGCTGTCNGCCGTCATCATCGCCTTTGTGCTNTACCTGCTGGTGCGCACCATGCTGAACCAGAANAGCCGGGACTACGGCATCATGAAAGCTCTGGGCTTCACCACCGGGCAGNTGATTTTGCAGACGGCCCTGTCCTTCATGCCCACGGCGATTGTGTCCACCGCGCTGGGGCTTGTCTTGTGCGGCTTCATCATCAACCCGCTGATGGCGCTGTTTTTGAGCGGCATCGGGGTCGTCAAATGCACGTTTGCCGTTCCGGTGGGATTTACCGCGGCCGCGGGGGTGGGCCTGGTGCTGTTCGCCTTCGGGACGCTGTGCCTGCTGTCTCTGAAGATCAAAAAAATTGCTCCGAGAGCGCTGCTGACCGGGGAATAGGACAGTATGAACCGCCATGAACGCACGCGCGTTCATGGCGGTCATCTGTTTGGCGCTCCATCCTGCCTGGGAGCCAGGAAAGCCCCTAGTCCGTCAGGCTGTATTCCGTGTGTGAATGGGGAGACAGGAACCGTCTGCCGTGAGCCGGGGCAAAGAAATGGGGCGGTTTTTCCTCCACATTTGCTTTTTCAGCGCAAATAGGCGGAATAGCACTTGATAATCTCCCATATAAATGATATGATAAAAGTGATTAACTGTAAAATGGGTTATTGCAGTTACCTGGAAATGACCATTGACGCGAATACGGAATCCAAAAAAGGCAGGGGATAGAATGTCCATCTTTGATTATTTTGCCTCAAAGGCAACGGACGAGCAGGAAAGAAAATCGTTTTCCCCCAATCCTTACAAAAAGCTGTTTTCGGAACTGGACGCGAAAGGCGAAGAGCTGAAGGCGCAATATCCGGATGACGGCAAAATGGTGGATANTTTTGTCAGGGCTGTAAAGGATGCCTACAAAGCCCGATGCAAGAAGGCGCCGGATGGCAATCCGCAGGTTCTGAAGGCAAAGGCGTGCTTTTTTCTGACAGCGGATCGGATGAGTGCCTACGCGTGCCTGCTCCCGCCGGAGAACGGTGGGGAAGAGATCACCTTGGAAGAATTTCTGGAGGATATGCGCTACGAGGGCATTCACTATGGCATTTTGCAGGAAGAGATCCCGCAGGAGCTGGCGTCCGGATACTTTCGTATATTTCCGATCGCGCGGGGAACGTCGCCCCAGGCAGGGGAAGACGGCAAGGTGACAGAGCTTTTCCAGCGGCGCAGAACCATGTGTCTGGAAATACAGAATGAGGGCCAGGTGGATTTTAGCCAGGACGTCCCACTGCAGCCTGTTCGGAAGGGGGCAGTTATCTGTTTGATCCGGCCCTCAAAGGCAGGGACGGACGGCATGGACGTAACGGGGCGCAAGCTTCCCTGCCCACAGGCCGTCAGCGCCAATATCCCCCAAGGGGAGAACACCACCATCAGCAGGGGTGGACAGGCTCTCACGGCGACCGTGGATGGGATTCTATATATTCAAAATGACCTGTTCTGCATTCATGAGCAGAAAATCATTGACGGTGATGTAGACCAATTCCAGGGAACATTACAGATTTCCGGCAATCTCTACATCGGCGGGAATGTGGACGGCGGGGTCGATATAGAGGCATCCGGTGATATTGTAATCAATGGGAAGCTGGGCCAGGCCCGGGTGAAATCTCTGGGCGGAACGATCCATGTTCAGCAGGGTATTTATGGAACGAGCGGTAAGACCTTTTTAAGCGCGGCCCGTCAGGTGCAGTCTCCTGTGGTGGAATGGGCGGAAATCAGCGCCGGAACCGACGTGGTCGCTGAAATGATCTCCAACAGCACGATCCAGTGTGAAGGCACGGTTTATGCCCTGTCCGGGCGTGGAATGATCACAGGCAGCGTGATTCAGGCGGGAGATAGTATCCTGTGCCTGCGGGTTGGTAATCTCGCTGGAGACCGCAGCCAGTTTTCAGTGGGCTATCCCCCGAACAGCCCTGAGTCGTGGCACCGGGTNAAGNCAGANCTGGCGGAGGTACAGTCCACNATTAAAAAGCTTTGGTCGTCGATTGGNGANTTGCGGAAAAAGGGCAGCCGCATTTCGGATGTAGAGAAGTCGGTGCTGGATCAACTCGTGATACAGCGGGATCTTTATGTTGAGAAACGAGAAGGGTTGACGGCAGAGCTGAACGATCTGGACAAGGTGCTGGACAAAAAGAGCACCGGAAGAATAAAGTGCGAAAAAATGCATCCGTTTGTGACCGTTCGGATTGGCAGGTTGACGGAAGAAATCACGACAGCGGAGGAAAACTGCAACATCCATATTGTGGGAAATAGAATGCTCTTAAAGTAAGGATCGATTTATTTTACGCGGCAAGGCGCCGCCGGGATTTGTTGTCATAGGAAGGCAGTGAGCGGGGATATCCTTTGGGATATCCCCGCTCATTTAAACTGTGCCCGCCGCGCATATGCGGGCCGATCATCGCGCTTTATGCGCCGTTCCGCTCTTGCGCAGCAGGGCCTCGTGCATCACAACCATGACGGCAAGGATGACCAGCAGATACACCGGCAGCAGCGCCGCGCTGATNTGGGCGGCGATGAGACCAAACAGAGGGGGCATCAAGCAGGTGCCGATGTAAGCGCTGGCCATCTGCACGCCGATGACGGCCTGGGACTTGTCCGCGCCGAAGTGATCCGGGGTGGAGTGGATGACGCAGGGGTAAATAGGGGCGCACCCCAGGCCGATGAGCGCCAGACCTGCCAGGGTGACGTATTCATGCAGCGGCAGCGCCATGGCGGCGATGCCCACCGCCGTGACCGCCTGACCCAGCCGGATCATCTGACTGTCGCTGAGCTTTATGGTGAGGAAGCCGCTGAGGGCCCAGCCCCCTGTGATGCCGATGAAAAACAGTCCGGCGTAGCTCGCCGCCGTCTCCGCTGGGACGCCCTTGTGCAGATTCAGGTAGCTGCTGGCCCAGAGGATCGCGGTCTGCTCCACCGCGCAGTAGCAGAAAAAGGTGATCATGACCTCCTTCGCGCCGGGGATGCGGAGGATCTGCGGCAGGGTCAGCGGCGGCGCGGCCGTCTCATTTTCGCCGGCCNTCGCCCCCCGGTGGATANGCCAAAGGGGCAGGCTTACCACCAGGATCACGGTGAGTACCGCCTGGATCATGCTGATGTAGCGATAGCCCATATGCCACCCTGAACCGCCGGACAGGGCGAAGCCCATGACGTAGGGCCCAACGGCGGCCCCCAGCCCCCACATACAGTGGAGCCAGCTCATGTGGCGGCTGGCGTAGTGGAGGGCCACATAATTGTTCAGCGCCGCGTCCACGCTGCCGGCCCCCAGCCCGTAGGGGATGGCCCACAGGCACAGCATCCAGAANGAACCGCTGACGGAAAAGCCGAACAGGGCCGCTGCCGTCATACCCACGCTGATGGCGGTCACCNTTCCCGTGCCCAGCNTTTTGGTGAGCCGGTCGCTTTGCAGGCTGGACACGACNGTGCCGGCAGAGATAATGATGGAGATGACCCCGGCCCAGGACATGGGGACGTTCAATGCCGCGTGCATCACCGGCCAGGCAGAGCCCAGCAGGGAGTCGGGCAAGCCCAGGCTGATGAAAGAGAGGTAAATAACAGCTAAGAGCANATGTATCATATTGCGCTCCTCCTTTTTTGCTGGTATGATTATACCAGCAGGGATATGGGATATCTATAATAAAACAGCGCAATCCTATCAATATCCCGTCAGAAATCGGAGGGGGAGCGGCATGGCTCTTGCATCGTGCGGCACGCAGATCAACGAACAGGGCAGGGAACTGGCACAGCATGGCACGACCCAGTTTCCCATTGCCTGCTATCATGACGATTTGGCAAAGAGCCCCGTGCCCTGGCACTGGCACCCGGAGCTTGAGGTGTTCGTCATATCGGAAGGCACGGCTGTTGCAGCTGTCGGGGCGGAACGATTTACTTTGAAACAGGGACAGGGGATGTTCCTCAACTCCGGGGTTCTCCACGCGGCATGGGTATATGACCAAACCGGCTGCCGCATCCACTCGGCGGTGTTCCATCCCCGGCTGGTGGGCGGCAGCCCGGACACTGTTTTCTGGTTCAGGTACCTCACGCCCCTGTTGGCCAGAGGCGGGCAGAACGGCATTCTTTTAGACGGCTCGGAAGATTGGCATACGGAAGCCCTCCAGTCCATTGAGACCGCTTGGAAAAGCTGCGGGTCGGAGCCCTGGGGCTATGAGTTCCAGACGCGGGAGGCGTTGTCCCGGCTGATCCTTTTGCTGTCCCGCCGCCAGGCTCCCAGCCCTTCCGCAAAATCGGGAAAGGCGCTGCGGAATGAGTGGTGGGTGAAACTCATGCTGGAGCATATCCACCAGAATTACGCTTCCCATTTGACTACCGCGGCCATAGCCAAAGCCGCCGCAGTCAGTGAGAGCGAATGCCTGCGGTGTTTTCGCAGCGTTGTTGGGCTGACCCCCATCCAATATGTGATACAGTACCGCGTTCAAAAGGCGGAGGAGCTGCTGCTCTTCACGCCGGAGCTGAATGTGGCCGAGGTGGGGGCCCGGTGCGGCTTCCAGGATGCCAGTTATTTTGCCAAGACCTTTCACGCGCTGAACGGATGTACGCCGTCAGAATATCGCAGGCAAGGGCGATTGGACTATGCGCGGGATGNCTAGATTCAAACGCNGCCCCAGGCCACGTCGGGAGCGGGNGGNGGCAATCTGAAAGCCCCCCACCCGGATNATCCGGGTGGGGGGCAAAATATGACCNCNATCGTATGCNGCNGGTTAGCTGAGTTCCCTTCTNAACCGCNTAATNGAAAGGTTTATCCTCATCGGAANCGGCGGGGGNANCCTCGGNNTTNTCCNTGGNNGGAGGGNTCTGGATAATGATCGTTTTATCCTCNCCNCCNGCCAGCTTGCCGCCCAGCATACCGGCNANCAGGGANTTGACGTCGATGCCCATGCCCTGGGTNATGCCCTCGGTGACCTGGGTCGTTCCGGTGATGATGTCCCCCAGCAGCTTGGCGCTGTTGCCCTCGCCGTACATGGTGATNTTGTCCACCNTGGACAGNGGNTCGGCCACGTNNNTGGCGATCTCGGGCAGGGCCTGCATGACCATCTCAATGACGGCGGCCTCGCCGTACTTCTTCATGGCCTCGGCCTTCTTGTCGATACCCTCTGCCTCCGCCAGAGCTTTGGCGCGAATCGCCTCGGCCTCCGCCTTACCGACGGCGGCGATGCCTTCCGCCTCCTGCTCCCTGGCGTATTTCTGTGCCTCGGCGCTCTTCCGCTCGGCCTCGGCCCGCTGCTCCTGCTCATAACGCGCTGCCTCGGCGTCCTTCTGGCGCTTGAAGAGGGCGGCCTCGGACTCCTGCTGCTGACGGTAGCGCTCGGCGTCCGCCTTGGCCCGGATCTCGGCCTCCAGCTTCTGCTTCTCCACCTCGACCTCGTACTGCTTCAGCTCGGCCTGACGCTGGGTCTTGGCGATCTCCGCGTTGACCGTGGCGGTTTCGATGCTCTTGCGCTGCTCCTGGCTCTGGATCTCATAGGCGGCGTCCGCCTCGGCCTTCTTGCCGTCGGCCATGATCTTCAGCTCGGCCCGCCGGATCTCCAGCTCGGTCTGCTTCTGGGCAATCTGGGTGTCCGCCTGAACCCGGGCCTCGTTGGACTCCCGCTCCGCCTCCGCCTGGGCGATGGCGATGTCACGGTCGGCCTGGGCCTTGGCGATGGCGGCGTTCTTCTTGATGAGACTGGTGTTGTCGGCGCCCAGATCCTTAATCAGCCCGTTTTCATCGGTGACGTTCTGGATGTTGCAGGACAGGATCTCAATGCCCAGTTTGTCCATGTCCTTGCTGGCCTTGGACATCACCTGGTCGGAGAAGGAATCCCGATCCGTATTGATCTCCTTGAGGGACAGGGTGCCGATGATCTCGCGCATATTTCCCTGGAGGGAGTCCTGGAGGTCGCGGGTGATGTCGTCAGGGCGCTTGTTCAGGAAGTTCTTGGCGGCCAGCTTGATGCCGTCCGCGTGAGGGGAGATACGAACCTTGGCCACGGCGTCTACGTTGACATTGATGAAGTCGCTGGTGGGGACGGACTGCTCGGTCTTGATGTCCACCGTCATCTGGCCCAGGTACAGCTTATCCATACGCTCCAGGAACGGGACACGGATGCCGGCCCGGCCAATGAGTACCTTGCTCTCTTTTTTGAGGCCGGAAATGATGTACGCCTGATCGGGCGGGGCCTTGACATAGCCAAGCATAATGATGACGAGCACCACTATGACAACCGCGATGACAGGCCATGCGTTCAGAATGAAGTCAAGCATGGGGACTCCTCCTTTCAAATTTGACATGACAGCGTTCTCTCTATATCAAACAAGCCGGGATGGCAGCCTCTGGCGTGGGCCGCTTCCCGACGGCTTGGAATTTTTCTCACGCCTCCGGGTTTATGCCGCCTCCGATGTCCCCCCGCATGGCGGCAAGGCGCTCCAGGGCGGCCACCTCCGCCTCTAAGCTCCGCCCGTTCCACTCCTGTCGGGCCTGTGCGTTGTCGGAAATCACCTGGGACACCACGTTGATGGCCCGAAGGCAGAGCGCCGCTTTCCCAACCGCGTCCCCGCCACTCTGCTCTGTCCGGCCCAGCTCCCGCAGAGTAAGCTCCAGCGTCTGAAGGTAATCAGACTCCAAGCGCGCCTTCGTCGGCTCCTCCAATGAGTCGTAATGCCGGAGCACCAGGGCTTCCAGGCTTTCTAAAGCTGTCAGGACATAGGCTGTTTCAACAGACCCCGCGGCCTGCCGGAGCCGCGCTTGGACTGCGCGCGTGCCGCCATTGCAGGCGGTCGAACACAGGAAGCGCTGCATCACAGGGGACAGCCCATCAAGCTTTTGCGATACCGCGGCAAGCCGCTGCTCATCCTGTTCAAAGCCAGCCGTATCCTCACCCTGCCATGATTTCATGGCGGGGATCAGGGTGTGCTCAATTTGCTGGAGCTCCGTCGAAATAGATGAGAGACTGTCCGTATACTCGTCCAGAATGTTCAGATCTTTTTCTCGCAGCATCTCAGTGTTCCTGCTGGAAAACAGTGCTTGGGCGGCCTTGGAAATCTTTGCGGTTTTATCCTTGAGTTCATTGCCGCACAGCAGCCTGATTCGCTCCATGGAAAGCCCTGTGATTGAGGAAGGAATTGCGGTGTGGATGGAGGTCAGCGACTGACGGATTTGTGTGCATAAGGCTTCCAAGCGATCTTGTTTCCGCATCAGCGCAAACGCTTCTTCCCCGCGGCCTTGACGGATTTCCGCAGTGCGGGACGGCCATCGATGCAGCTCTGAACTGCGGGGTTCCGCCGTGATCTCGAAGGGGATTCGCTTCTCTTTGCCCACCTTTGTGGCAAAAATGGTAAAGGCAGCCGTCATACTCAGCCCCATCTCTCTGCACACCTGCTCCATATTTTTCTTAACGTCCTCATCCATGCGAAAGTTGACCATAACCTGTGCCATGAAAGCCACCCCCTTCAGCTCATCTTTATTATACCATATGTAAAGCAAAATGCAACATATTTCTTTACAAATAATATCTCGCTGTTTTATGCCCTGCTTTCGCTGATCGTTCTCTCCCATTTATTTTACGGCCTGTCTGGTAAGCGCCAGACAGACCGTTTTTCGGCAGACTAAAACGCAGGAAGGCTTTGACCTTCCTGCGTTTACTACCCTCGAGGCGGCGACTCCGGCCCGCTTATATCTCCCCCGCGATCCTCCCGTCCTGGATGCGCAGAACGCGGTCGGTCTGCTCCGCCAGGGCCATGTCGTGGGTGACCACCACCACACAGCGCTCCCGCTCATGGGCCAGATCCCGCAGGATGGCGAAAATGTTCCGGCTGTTCTCCTCGTCCAGGTTGCCTGTGGGCTCGTCGGCCAAAATCAGCCCGCTGCCCGCCGCCAGCGCCCGGGCAATGGCCACCCGCTGCTGCTCGCCGCCGGACAGCATCCGAGGATAGCGCCCAAACTGGTCCGGACGGATGCCCACCGCCGCCAGCTGGGCGGCGGCCTCCTCCTCCGCCTGCTTCTTGGGCCGCTTTTGCAGGTAGAGCGGGTAGGCCGCGTTCTCCAGCGCCGTCAGATGGGCGAACAGGTTGAAGTTCTGGTAGATGACCGAGACATTTTCCAGCCGCCATGCGTCCCGGTCCAGCTCGGCGGTGGACTGCCCCCGGAAGTTAATACTGCCCACCGTAGGCACATCCAGCCCCGCCAGCAGGGACAGCAGCGTGGTCTTGCCGCTGCCCGACGTGCCCACGATGGCCGTCATCTGACCCGTCTCAAAGGCGCAGTCCACCCCACGCAGGGCGTAAACGGTCTGGTATTTCGTCTGGTAGGTATATTCCACGTGGTCGGCTGTCAAAATCGCCATCGCCTTACTCCTCCGTTTTCATCAGTTTCATCACGCTGCCGCTGGCGGCGATAGCCGCACACACCGCCGCGCCCAGCAGGAACATTCCAACCACCGCTCCGGAAAAGGCCAGCCCGCCGGAGCGGATTTCCATGCCCGTGACCAGGGCGGCGCACAGCCCCAGCGCTCCGCCCGCCAGCCCCAGCGCCAGCTGCTCCCCCAGCACCTGCCCGAAGATGGCCCTCCGGCGCATTCCCAGGCAGCGCATGACGGCGAACTCCCGCTTGCGGCGGCGGTTGACCAGATACCCGGCAAAGAAGCTGATGCCGCCCATCAGAATCAGCAGCAGCGGCTGCAAAAGCCCCAGCATATCCAGGTTGGAGCGCAGCTCCTCCAGGGAGTTCAGATACACCTCGTCGTGCACCAGCACGCCCACGGCAAAGCCGTCCGGCGTGGCGTTCACCGAGGGCACAGCGAAGAACGGGGTGGAGAACAGCTTTTCCTTGCACTCCTCCAGCCGCGCCGTGTCCCGGATGTCGAAGGTGCAGGATCGGATGGTGAAGGCGTGGGACATCCCGTCCCCGTTCGGCATGAAGAAGGGGCAGTAGATCACGTCCTCCGGCCCTCCGGAAATGCGGCCCACCACCCGCAGGCTGGCGTGCATCTCCGGCTGGGTCATCATGACCTCCACGTATTCCCCTGCGTCCATGCCCTCGGGTACCAGGCAGACCATCTCGTCCCAAAGCAGATTTTCCTCGCTCCAGCCGGGCTCAAAGGTCACCTGGGCACCGTCCAGCCGGTCGTCGCTGGCCAGGGTCAGCAGGCGGCACAGGGTGAAGCCGAATGGCCGGGCCAGCTCCCAGTCCGCCTTGGCCTTCACGTTGGCCACCGCCTGATCCATGTCCGCCAGACTGGGATCCCGGTCGGCCTTGCGCCCCAGCAGCATCTCCACATAGGGGCTGAGCAGGTTCAGGTTGTCGGCGTTCATCCCCCGTACATCGGTGACGGTGCAGTGGATGACGGTATTCTGTATGGTCTCCTCAATGGCCCGCTGCTGCTGGATCACCAGACTGTGCAGGCCGCAGCCCGCGTACACCCCCAGCGCCGCCACCGCAGCCAGCAGCAGGCTGGCCCCCGGCCTGCGCAGCAGCACCCGCAGGGACAGCAGGGGCAGATAGCCCAGCACGCCCTTTTTCTCACCCATGCCGATCCCTCCTCACTCCTGTTTGCGCCGCATGAGCCCGCGCCGGGCTGTCAGCGCCGCCCAGACCGCCGCCACAGCGCCCAGCGCCGCCAGCTGGAGCGCCGCGCACACCGCGAGTCCCGGCCAGTCCGGCGCCAAGGTCTGGGACAGCACCGCCTCGCACACCTTGCCGTACAGCAGGCCGCCCAGGATGCCGCCCGCCAGCACCCCCGCCGCCATCAGCGGCAGAAGGGCGGACAGCATTTCCCCCGTCACTTTGCGAGGGCTGGCCCCCAGCAGGCGCAGGCCCCGGGCGGAGGGTGACATCCGTGCGAAACTGGCCAGCAGGAACACCGCCGCCCCGATCAGGAACGCCGCGCCGCCCAGCAGGGCCAGCCGCAGGGCGCTGTCCTCCATAGCCTCCACGGACTCCTTCATCTCGCTGTAGCCGTAGTCGTAGTAGCGGAAGCGGTTTGCCGCGCCGTTTTCCGCCATATATGTCTCGAATTCCTCAATGGAGCCGTTTTTCAGCACCAGGGTGTTCAAAAGCGGCGTCACGTTATCTTCCTCCGCCGCGTTCACCACCTCGGGGGCAGACGCCTTGGGGGCCAGCACCGTGTCCCCACGGAAGCCATGGCCGTCCGGGTCCATGGGCCGGACCGGGGCGGTGTACAGCCCCACAATGGTGTAATCCTTGGTGATATTTAACCGGTTGCTCTCCGCCAGAGGCATACAGTAGGTATAGTAGAAATACGTGTACGTGGCCATCATCTGAAAATACCCGGACGAGGTGGCGTAAGCGGGCTTGTAGAGCTCCAGAGTGAGGGTGTCCCCCACCTGGAGGCCGTTGTACAGGGCGTAATCCGCGCTGACCATGCACACCGCGTCCCCCCGGTCATACTCCTCCTGAGTGATGAACCGCCCCTCCAGAAGGGCGGACTCCTCCTGGCAGAACTGGGACAAGCTTTGGACATTGTCCGTGAACAGGACGGGGACGGAGTTGTGGTTCAACTCACAGTTGGGGATGATCTCGTCCCGCCACACCCGGCCCTCCTCGGTGTCCAGAAAGTCCCGCCAGTCCCCCTCGTACTCGGTGAACAGCGGCCAGCTGTCCTCCGGCACCGAGGCCGCCCAAGTCAGGCCCAAGCTATTGTTTTCCTCAGAGAGCTCTGTCGCGTCCAGGTAGAAGTTGGCCGTCAGGGGGTAGGGATGGCTGATGGAATCCTGAGAAAGGGAAGCGCCGTCCTCCCCCCGGAGGGGCAGGAACATATCGAACTCCTGCCACGGAAAGTCGTTCCGGTGGCTGGCGGGGTCCTGGTTGGGGTCCATCCCGGTGAGCGACGCGACGTAGTCTTGGGTGTGGCGGTACCAGTAATTCTCCATATGCTCCGGCTCGTCCTCGGTGGCCTCCACCCTCCGCATCCAGTACTCCGAATCAAAATCCACGAAATTTCCCCGCATCAGGTAGGTTTTGCCCTCCTCAAAGGGTGGGCGCGGGTTCCCCTCTTCATCCACGCACATACGCTGGTTGCATTTGACCATAAATATTGTGGAATGCTCCGGCAGGTCGTAGGCGTCTATCCGGCATACTGGGTCGATCCACTCAAACCAAAAAAAATAGTACTCCTGCCACGCCCAGTTGAAGTTTGGGTTTTCCACTACCTCCAGGCAGCGCATGGCCGCCACCGTTTGGGCGTAACGGCCTTCGTCGTAGACGGCCGCATAGGTCAGAGGGTCTGCGGCACCGGAGCTCATCCCCTTCTGATTGGGCGTGTGGGCGGCGGTCAGCACGTTGGCATCCCGGCGGAGCACCCCCGGGGCGTTTTTCACCAGCCGCTCCACCCGCTCCGGGCTGGCCCAGATTACCCCGTCCAGGAACAACTGGGAGCCGTCTTCATATTCCTCAACGGGCATATAGTTATATGCAATCGGCGACCTGTTGTTCATGCTGTAGGCCACGGTGGTGTACTGGGCGTCCAGGGCGGCCAGCTGCCGGCGGAAGGAGGCCCAGCCGGACAGGCCGATGCACGAGAATGCGGAAGTCAATGCCAGCAGCAGGGCCAGCAGGGCGGCGGCCAGGGGCTGGCGGGCGTTTTGTTTGTGGAACATAGGGCACCTCCCAGGATAAAAGAGGGCCCGGCGGCGGAATCCGCCGTCGGGCTTTATAGGTTGGCGGAGCACGGCATCTCGAAATTTAGTGATTTACTTAAATAAAGTATAGCATGAACAAGCCACCCTGTCTATGTCGTTTCGCGAACACCCCGAGAAAATTTTCTCCTATAAATTTTGTGCGTTTTGACGATTAACCCATATCATGCATCCTGCCTCGGGTCACTCCTCCAATTCGATGCCCAGCAGTTCCCAGACCTGTTCTTTTAGTATCGGAATCCGGCCCATCTCCCTGGTGGCCAGCAGAAGGGAATGTGTCTGGCGGTACAGCCTGGCGCTCTCCTCCCTGTGTCCCAGGTGGCCATGGCAATAGGCCTTGATCCAGAGGCAGGTCGTCAAGGCGTGATGACGCCTGGTATCCAGACCCGCCAAGATGCCCTCCTCAGCCATCTCCAACCCCTCCTGATAGCGGCCCATCCAGGCCAGGGTATTTGCGTGGGTGGCAGTAAATGAGGGCTTTAGAAACAGGTATTGGGGCAGGCTCTTAAAATTGGCCTCCAGATACTCTGTACCCTCGCGGCAGATGCGCAAAGCCTCATCGTATTGTCCAGTTCCAATGTGCATTTCGGCAAGGTGCATGACGATCCGCAGCTCCTCCGCGCTGTACAGCCCCCGGCCGATGTGTTCCAGGTCAAACCGGGGGACAGTGATCCGAATGGCCTCCAACAGCATCCTGATCCGTTCCTCAAAGGGATAGGCACCGTCCTCCCCCCCAAGCACCGCCCGGACGGACAGGGAACACTGGCGAATAAGAGGGTCGTCCGGCCCCAGCGCTTCCAGCGCCGTCAGCTTCTCCCGGAACCGCGCCCACGCCAGGGGACGCTCCGCCTTCGAAGCCCGCGCCAGCGCCACGCCGGCGTTCCGAAAATCCACCTCCGCATTTCTCAGGGCCAGCTCACCCCCGGACAGCCGGGCGAAGAACCAGCTGTCCGGCAGGCCCAGCCGCTGGAGGATCACGGACGTCCGCCGATAAGACAGCGCCTGATGTCCGTTCTCAAACCGGGACAGCGTGCCCCGGCTGCATATTCCTTCACACAGCGTCTCCTGACTGATATTCAGTTCTTCCCGCCTGCGGCGGATCATCTCGCCCAAACGCAGTTCCTGCATCGCTCTACCCCCTTGCCATATGGGTTCATTATACCGCGTTCCCGAAACCTTGTCCAGGCGGGAGGCAGTTGGGGAGGAAATAAGTAAACAAGACGAATAACAACAAAGAGAGGACTCTTCCACAAGTGACTCCCCCGTCAGTTTTTTCTCTGCTAATGCCTATGTCGGCTATGGATCGAAAACGCGAAGCCCCATGTTGGCCGCTGTGAGGGGGTTGTACCCTACTAACAGGTTGGGTGGCACCCATATACCTCCAACGAGGTGAAACATAGTAAACAAAAAAGCATCCCTGAGATGGAAAAAGGTTTCATCGCTCAGGTCATGCTCAACCTTGCAGGCATCCGCCGCCGCTGTCTCCGGGGAGACGCCCAGCTGAACAAAAATCTGCGTCAGCAGCTTATGCCGGCCGTAGATGCGCTGGGCAATCTCCTCGCCGGGAGGCAGAGGCGTGATATAGCCGTCACCGTCCATTTGAATATACCCATTTTCCCGCAGGTTTCTCATGGCTGCGCTGATGCTCGGCTTGGAAAAACCCAGCTCCCGGACAATATCAATGGAGCGCACCATACCGTGATTTTCCCGGAGCTTTGAAATTGCCTCCAAATAGTCCTCGGCTGATTCGTGGATTTTCACAAAAGATCCTCCTTCCACAGGTGTTTCTATACACGGGTTAACACATTCTAACTAAAAAATCAAGTTTGTCTTTTCAGGGCCTTGACAAATGGAAGTTAGCGGCAGTAAACTAAGTCTGCTGTAAGTTAGAAGTTGCTAACCACATTGCAGGGAGGCGAAACAATGATGCCGTTGACAATGACAAAGGCAGGAGAAGTGAACCTTCGCCGCGATTGGCTATATGTGCCTGTGGGCCTATGTTGTGGCCCTGATCGTCTATCAGATCGGCGGCGTGATCCTGGGCGAGGTGTCCTTCGGCATCGGTACCATCGTGGCCGCGGCCTTGGTCATCGGCGTCATCTATATGCTGGTCCGCAAGGGTTATCAGGGTGAGGAGGCATGGGCAGCGGAAGCTGTTCATGCCTCCTCATGTTGGGGAGGAACGATTCCGATGGCAGAATTGCGGGAAGCCCATTTGCGCTATTTATTGGCAATCTATGAATTGAGCAGAAGCAATCCAGACGTGGGGACACAGGCTGTGGCAAAGGCTCTGGATTGCGCCAAAGCCTCCGTCACAAAAATGGCGGCAAATCTGATGGACAGGAACCTGCTGGTGCGGGAGCGGTATGGGAAAATATACTTGACGGATACCGGCTTCCTGATGGCAAAGGATCTTCTCCGGTGTGTTGAGGTAATCC
>JAAVHT010000001.1 GCA_014799565.1 Clostridiales bacterium | reverse complement strand
AGTGCCTCTGGCCGGCATCTTCACCCGCGGCGACGCCATCGGCTACCTGTGGGAGCAGAGCGGCAGCCCCGAGTGGGAGCTGTCCGACTTTGAGGACGTGCCCGAGGATCACCGCTGGGCCGTGGCCATCGGCTGGGCCCAGGACATGGGCATCGCTCTGCCCGACGAGGACGGCAACTTCCGTCCCGACGAGCCTGTGCTGCGCTCCGTGGAGGATCTGGAGATCGACCCCGAGGGCGAGCTGCAGGAGTTCCTGAACCGCTACGCCGTGTACGCCGGCATCGAGCTGGAGGACGGCGAGCTGTTCATTGAGCTGGCCGGCGCGGCGGACGACGTCATCATGGGCGAGGAAGCTCAGGTCATCTTCAATGACTTCTTCGCCAAGCTGGAGCTGGCTCTGGCTCAGGCGGCGTAAACCCGCAGACAAAATCAAACAGCGCAAAAGGCTCCCGGGCGCAAGCCCGGGGGCCTTTCTATGTCCGCCCAGGCATATTGATCCGAACCCGCTCATATACTTGCCACAGAATACGAGCAAGGAGAGGAAGCCTATGGATATGGAACTGCGGCGCGTCACGCTGGAGGGATACCGACCCGTGGCGCACACCATGTTCTCCCAGGAGGAGACCCTGGAGAGCATCGTGCCAGACGCCTTCCCGGACATTGCCCGGGTGGTCTCAGCGTCCGGCAAAGCATTTCTCAAGGATAAGGAGCTGGGGGAGGGCGCCCTCCGCCTGTCCGGCACAGCGAAGGTCAGCGTGCTGTACATACCGGAGGGGGAGGAGCTGCCCCGTTCGCTGGAGGTGTCCATCCCCTTCCAGTGCCAGCGGGACGACCCCAGGTTTCACGCCGGGTGTCCGGTGCTGGCGGACGTGCAGGCCGCAACCGCGGACGCCCGCACCGTCAACCCCCGGAAGCTGTTGGCACGGGTCAATATCGCCGTGTGGGCGGCGGCCTACGACAAGGAGCGCCGGGAGTTGTCCGCCGATCTGACGGTTGGCGAGGGAGAGGGGCTGCAAAAGCTGTTTACCCCCCGGAAGTGCTGCGTCATCCCGGATGTGGTGGAGAAGAGCTTCACCTTTTCCGATGTTCTGCGCCCGCCCGCCTCCCGGCCGGAGCTGGAGGAGCTGCTGTCCTACCGGGCGGAGCTGGGGACGGCGGACGCCAAGTTTATCGGCAAAAAGCTGGTGCTGAAGGGGGACGTGCAGCTTTCGGCGGTGTACCGCTCCGGCGAGGGAGTCTGCCAGACCCGGTTCGAGCTGCCCTACTCCCAGATCCTGGACATCGGTGAGCTGCCCGATGAGGCGGAGCCGGAGGTGGCGGTGACGCTGAAGAGCGTGGACTGTCGCGCCCGGGAGGGCGAGCTGGAGGTAGCTCTGGAGGTGCTGGCCCAGGCGGCGGTGTGGGAGCGCCGGTCGGTGAGCCTCATCGGGGATGCCTACTGCGTGGGTCAGCCCATCGATGTGGAGCGTACAGCGGTGCGGCTGTGTACCATGGCGGAGCGCTCCGCCCGGCGGGAGATGGGCCGGAAGCTGTGCGAGTCGGGCATCCCAGCCAAGCAGGTGTTGGACTGCGCCGCAACGGTGTCGTCCCTGGCCGGTGCGCCAGCAGAGGGCGGCATGGAGTTCACTGCCCAGGTAAATGCGTCCATCCTGTATCTCAGCGAGGATGACGCCCTGTGCGGCGTGGAGACAGAGATCCCTGTGACCTGCCGGGTGGATGTGCCGGAGGGGTGCGAGTGCGCCTGCCGCTGCCGCCCGGTGGGGGAGTGTACCGCCGTCCCGGTCACTGGCGGGCTGGAGGTGCGCTTCGAGGCGGAGTTTGCCTGGACGGTCACCCGAGAGGAACAGGTGAGCTGTGTCAGCGATGTCAGGCCCGGCGAGGCGCGGGACATGGGCCCCCGGCCTTCGGTGGTCATCCGCCGGGTGGAACGGGGGGAGGCGCTGTGGGACATCGCCAAGTCCTGCGGCTCCACCGTGGACGACATCCGCTCGGCCAACACCCTGCCCGGGGATGAGGCGGCGGTGGGCACGCTGCTGCTCATCCCGGCCAGGAGAAGCTGAACAAAAAGGGGCGGTGTGGACAAATTCCATGCCGCCCCTGTCATATTCCCCAGCTTATCCCCATACAAATGGAATTGAGTATGCGTGAGGAGGGTTCAGCTTTGGAAAACAAACTGTATGAGGATATCGCCCAGCGTACCCAGGGCGACATCTATATCGGCGTGGTGGGCCCCGTGCGCACGGGGAAGTCCACCTTCATCAAGCGCTTCATGGAGACCCTGGTGCTGCCCAAAATTGAGAACAATTACATCCGGGATCGGGCCCGGGACGAGCTGCCCCAGAGCGGCTCGGGCCGGGTGGTCATGACCGCCGAACCCAAGTTCGTCCCCGAGGACGCGGTGGAAATGGCCATGGAGGACGGCGGGGTGTTCTCCGTGCGGCTCATCGACTGCGTGGGCTATATGGTGCCCAGCGCCCTGGGCCAGCTGGACGGGGATCAGCCCCGGATGGTCACCACCCCCTGGTTCGACCACGAGATCCCCATGACCCAGGCGGCGGAGTTCGGCACCAAGAAGGTCATCACCGACCACTCCACCATCGGCATCGTGGTGACCTCCGACGGCTCGGTCACCGACATCCCCCGGGAGGACTACCTGGAGGCGGAGGAGCGGGTCATCGGCGAACTGAAGGAGCTGGGCAAGCCCTTCATGGTGCTGCTCAACTCCGCCCAGCCCTACGGTGAACGGGCCCAGACGCTCCAGGCGGACATCGCCGAGCGGTACGACGTGACGTGCCTGGCCGTCAACTGCCTGACCCTGGACGAGGGGGCGGTGAGTGAGATCATCCGGGCGGTGCTCCACGAGTTCCCGTTGAAGCAGATGGATCTGTTCCTGCCGCCCTGGGTGGACGTTCTGCCCTTTGACCACCCCATCAAGAGTGGGCTGTACGCCATGATCCGGGAGGAGACGGAGGGCCTGACGCGCCTGCGGGACGCGGAGGGGGCGGTGCTGGCCATGGGCGACCGGGAGGAGGTCAGCTCCGCCGTTTTGAACCGCATGGATATGGGCAGCGGGGTAGTCACCGCCACGCTGGAGCTGCCCCGAGGGCTGTTCTACTCCACAGTGTCCGAACAGTGCGGACTGGAGATCAAGGACGACGGCGACCTCATCGATCAGCTCACCCAGATGGCGGCTATGAAGCGCAAGTATGAGAAGGTGGAGGGAGCGCTGGCTCAGGTGGAGGCCACAGGCTACGGCATCGTCATGCCCAATCCGGAGGAGATGACCCTGGAGGAGCCGGAGATCGTCAAGCAGGGGGGGCGGTACGGTGTGCGCCTCAAGGCGTCGGCCCCGTCCATCCACATGATGCGGGCGGACATCCGGGCAGAGGTATCCCCCATTATGGGCACTGAGAAGCAGTCTGAGGAGATGGTGGACTACCTGCTCCGTCAGTTTGAGGGGGACACCGGGAAGATCTGGGATTCCAATATCTTCGGCCGATCCTTCCACGAGCTGGTGGGGGAGGATCTGAACGGCAAGCTCAAGCGGATGCCCGAGGAGGCTCGGGAGAAGCTGCGGGAGACCCTCCAGCGGATCATCAACGAGGGATCCGGGGGGCTGATCTGCATTATTCTGTAAAAAGTTCACCCCGGCGGCGGACGGACAGGAAAGATATGGGCGGAGCGTTGGCTCCGCCCATATTATTTCATATTTTTCGGCTTTCAACTGTTGCGTTTGATCCAAGAGAATGCTATAATGATAGTGCAAAGACCCATGGGTCTTTGTTCGTGCTGCCCTTTAGCACGAACAAAGATACTTCGAACGGAGGAGGGGGATGCGAATGGGCAACAACCCGCCGGGGGAAAACGGCCTGCCGTGTGATACGCCTAAGACGGCAGGGACAGTCAGGCGCGTTGGCAAACCTTCGGAAACGATGGGACGCAAAGCCAGAGGCTGTCGGACGGTCACCTTCGCGAAACGCGGGCCCGTCCTACGCTCGTTCGGCTGCACAGTGTAACCCCTGAAGGGGATTGGCAAACCATTGGAAACAATGGGACGCAAAGCCAGAGGCGTCGGAGCATAGCTCCACGTTCGTTCGGTTGCACGGCAAACCACGGGAAACCGTGGGACGCAAAATCAGAGGCTAAGGGGCGCGCTGGCCCTCTGTTCCCTCCACTGGGGGGAGGCGAAGTTACGCCCTATGCTCGTTCGATTACCGGACTCTTTGCGTCCGAAATGCAAAGAAAGGGAGTAAGAACATGAAAAAGTTCAACAAAATGCTGTCTGTAGTTCTGTCCCTGGTGCTGTGCGCGAGCCTGGTGGCCCCCGCGTTGGCGGCGACCTATGACATTGGCGAGGGAAGCGTGACGATCACCAGCCAGGAAGATGGTGTTTATGTCAAACATGGTGAGAATGAAGCCAAGAAGGATGAGACCCCCATTGTCATCACCGGCACGACCAAGGAGAACACCATCACCGTGGGCGAAGGTGTCAAAACCGATATCACCCTAGACAACGCCAACATCGGTGGCACAATAACTGTCGAATCGTCCGCGCTCTCCATCGGCGAGGGCTCTGACGTGACCGTGAACCTGAAGGGCAACAACACCCTGGAAGGCTACGGCGGCAGAGCCGGCCTGGAGCTGAACAACAGTTCCGTCACCATCGTGGGCACCGGCACCGAGGAAGGCGATGCCACTCTGAAGGTTACCGGTAATGATGGCAACGGCGAAAATGGCGCCTCCGGCATCGGCGGCGACAACATCGGCTCCGGCAACATCACGATCAGGAATAGTATTGTGAACGCTCTCGGCACCGGCGCTGGTGCTGCCATCGGCGGCGGTACCGGCGACATGACCGGCAACATCACGATTACCGGAAGTAAAGTGACCGCCATAGGCGCCGTTATCACAGACGGCGGCGAAGTCATCGGCGGCGGCGCCGGTATCGGCGGCGGCACCGGTGAGATGAAGGGCAATATCACGATCGAGGACAGCAAGATCGTGGGAGCCCACGGCGGCGGCGGCAGTAGTGCCGCTGGCATCGGCGCTGGTTCCGGCGGCATGAGCGGCAACATCACGATCAACAATTCGACAGCCACCGAGTGGGGCGGGGATAGCATCCGCGGCGGCGACAAGGGCGCCGGCATCGGCGGCACCACTGGCAATATCGAGATTAATGGCGGCGAACTGAAGGTCACCGGCGGCGCGAGCGGCATCGGCGGTAGGAACGGCGAAGCTGGCAATATCACGATTCAAAATGGTGCAGTTGTAGAGGCTGGAGTCCGCAGCGATGGTGATGCTTTAGGCGGCACCGGCATCCGCGGCGGTAAAGGCAATATCACTATCACCGATAGCACCGTGACTGCCACTGGCGGTAACTCCGGCGCCGGCATCGGCAACGGCTGGGGTATGGAGGGCGGCATCGCCATTACCAACAGCACCGTGACGGCCACCGGCAACGGCGCCGCCGGCATCGGCGGCGGTGGCGGCGGCCAGGTCAAGGGCAACATCGTGATCAGCGGCGGCAACGTGACCGCCAAGGCCAACGCCAACAGCGACCCCGGCATCGGCGCCGGCGGCAATGGCAATCCTATGGGCAGCAAGATCGTGATCACCGACGGCGCGGTTGTGACGGCCATCGGCGGCGGTTATAGTGTCGCCGCGATCGGCAGGAATGAAGGCACGATGGCTGGTGAGATCGAGATCTCCGCCGACTCAACCGTGCTGGCGCTGAACAATGGAACGGAACCGGCCATCACGAAGAACAGCGGTGATGGATACGTCCTGAACGGCCAGTTCAATGCGGACTACTTCGCCAACTCTGTGCAGGGTGGCAGCTCCGTCTTCTACCTCGTGGACGAGAACGGCAACGAGATTGAGTTCAACGTGAGCTTTGACGGCAAGCTGTACAACTCCTTCGGTATTAGTTTGCCCGCGGGGAGCTATACCCTCAAGGATGCGGCTGGCAACTACGTCGGGTATGGTGAGGACGGCAGGATCGTGATCTACACGGTCGGCAAGGACAACAAGCTGGTGACCGACACCAACCTGCAGGCTGTGACCAACACCGTGAAGTACGAGTTCGCGGGCGAGGATCTGCCCGAAGAGGTCATGGCGCTGTTGACCGAAGAGGTCAACGCCGAGGCCACGTTTGACCCGGTCAGGGTCTCGGGCGGCCAGTGGAAGTTCCAGAACTGGACGCTCACGCAGGACGAGATTGATGAGGACGGCAGGCTCCAGGACATTGTTTATACCGGCACCTGGGTCTTTGAGGCCGATCCCGTCATCGTTAATCCCATTGATCCCGTTGATCCTGTTGAGGACGAGGTCGAGATCGACGACGTGGAAGTGCCTCTGGCCGGCCTGTTCACCCGCGCGGACGCCATCGGCTACCTGTGGGAGCAGAGCGGCAGCCCCGAGTGGGAGCTGTCCGACTTTGAGGACGTGCCCGAGGATCACCAGTGGGCCGTGGCCATTGGTTGGGCCCAGGACATGGGCATCGCCGTGGCCGACGAGGACGGCAACTTCCGCCCCGACGACCTGGTGCTGCGCTCCGTGGAAGATCTGGAGATCGACCCCGAGGGCGAGCTGCAGGAGTTCCTGAACCGCTACGCCGTGTACGCGGGCATTGAGCTGGAGCCCGGTGAGCTCTTCATTGAGCTGGACGGCGCGTGGGACGACATCATCATGGGCGAGGAAGCCCAGGTCATCTTCAACAATTTCTTTGCCAAGTTGGAGCTGGCCCTGGCTCAGGCGGCGTAAGCCGCGCCTGAATCAAAACAGCGCGAAAACGGCCCCGGGACTTTGTCCCGGGGCCGTTTCATTTATGCGTGTTGGAGGCGATCACGCCTCCAGCGTCACCTGGATCAATACCGGGTTGTGGTCGGTGTACTCAAATTGGTAATCCAGCGTTTCCACGTTGTTCAGCGCTACGTTGGGGGAGAGGATGAATCCGTCGATGACATAAAACTGAGTGTCGGGGCTGTCCGGGGCATAGGGCTGGTTCAGCAGGCGGCAGCTGGGAGTGGACAGATCACAGGCGAACTGCCAGCCGTCGGGGAGGATATCTTCCTCCAGTACACCGGGCGTCCACAGGGAGGCGTCCTTGATGGGGAAGGCGTCCAGCGCCTCAGGGAAGGTCTGGTTGAAGTCGCCCCCGGCGATGACATAATTGCCCTTTTCGTATTCGGAGGTGAGGAAATCCATGAGCACCCTGGTCTGGGCGGCCTTACCCTCGCCGTCGTCGTAGGCCTCCAGATGAAGGTTGACCAGCACCAGCTGTTTGTCGGAACCCTCCAGCGGCACATAGTTCACCAGCAGGCACCGTTTCAGATTTGCGGCGGACACCGGCCAGGAGAAGGGGCAGGGCAGGGCGATGCGCTGGGCACTGTCTACGGAGAAGCGGGACAGGGTCTGCAAGCCGCTGTGTACCTTTCCGATGGGGGGCAGGGGGTAGGGCACGAAATCGCAGGAGTAGTTCAGGGCATGGGAGCTGCGATAGAACGTTCCAAGCCGTTCCAGATAACGCTGACTCTGGTCAATGCTATAGCTTCGGGAGGAATCGGTGTCCACTTCCTGGAGGAAATACACGTCCGCGCCCTGCTCCGATAGCCAGGCGGCAAGCCCTTCCCGGTTGGTGTCCACCTGCTCACTGGTGGGCTTCACGTCCTTGCCGCCGTCCATGAAAAAATCGGAATCTTTGCCAAGCCCGGCGTAGCCCGTGTTCTGGGACATAACCGTCAGGCTGTCACCCGGCGCGAGGGGAGGTGTCTGAACGCGCTGGTTGATCACTTCCACGTCCTCCACTGCATCGGGCTTGTACTCCGTCACGGTGAGCCACAATACCAGCCCAACCACGGCCAGCAGCACCACACCGAGTACCGCACCGGCGGCAATACCCACGCGTTTGAGTACCTTTTTAGCCATGCGGCCACGTCCTTTCTGATAATTGCTACAGCCCCCGGCCCTTCACCCGCAGGCGGTTCAGCGCCCGGGCCAGCGTGGACTGGGCCAGCTGGTACTCCTGGCGGCTCTTTTTCTGCAAAATGGCCTCCCGGGCCTCGTCCGCCTCCCGGCGGGCCCGGGCCTCGTCGATCTCCTCGGGCCGTTCGGCGGAATCCACTAGGACGAGAACTTCATTGGCCTCCACCTTCACCATGCCGGGGGACACCGCCGCCAGCTGAACCTCCTGTCCCGGTGGCTGCCAGCGAATCATCCCCGGCACAATAGCGGCCATCATGCTACTGTGGTGAGCCAGGATACCCCGCTCCCCGTCGCTGGCGGGGATGGTCAGGCTGACGCAGGGGCCTTCGTACAGCGTCTTGTCCGCGGCCAGAATGTGTACCTGAAAGGTGTCCATCACACGCCCTCCAGCTTCCGGGCCTTCTCTACCACGTCGCGCCAAGCGCCCACATTGTAGAACGCCGCCTCCGGGTACTGATCCAGCTCGCCGTCCACAATGGCGGCAAAGCTCTCCAGCGTGTCCTTCAAGGGCACGTACACGCCGGGNATGCCGGTGAATTTNTCCGCCACNTGGGTGGGCTGGGCCAGGAACCGCTGGAGCCNNCTGGCCCGGGCCACGGTNTTGCGNTCCTCNTCGCTGAGCTCNTCCATGCCCAGNATGGCGATGATNTCCTGNAGCTCCCGNTANTTNTCCANAATCTCCTGCACCTTNCGGGCCACCCGGTAGTGNTCCNCNCCCACCACGTCGGCCTCCAGNATGCGGGAGGAGGANTCCAGCGGATCCACCGCNGGATAGATGCCCTGCTCGGAGATNTTCCGGCTCAGAACGGTGGTNGCGTCNANNTGGGCGAAGGTGGTGGCGGTGGCGGGGTCGGTGAGGTCGTCCGCCGGAACGTACACCGCCTGCACCGACGTGACCGAGCCGTTTTTGGTGGAGGTGATGCGCTCCTGNAGCTCGCCCATCTCGTTGGCCAGCGTGGGCTGGTAGCCTACGGCGGAGGGCATCCGGCCCAGCAGGGTGGACACCTCGCTGCCCGCCTGGACAAAGCGGAAGATGTTGTCGATGAACAGCAGCACGTCCTTGTGCTCNTTGTCCCGGAAGTGCTCCGCCATGGTCAGCCCGGACAGGGCCACCCGCATACGCACGCCGGGGGACTCGTTCATCTGGCCGAACACCAGNGCCGTCTTGGAGGACACGCCGCTCTCGTTCATCTCCCGCCACAGGTCGTTGCCCTCACGGGAGCGCTCGCCCACGCCGGTGAAGATGGAATAGCCGCCGTGCTCCATGGCCACGTTATGGATCAGCTCCTGGATGAGTACCGTCTTGCCCACGCCGGCGCCGCCGAACAGGCCGATCTTGCCCCCCTTGGGGTAGGGCTCCAGCAGGTCGATGACCTTGATGCCCGTCTCCAGGATCTCCACCGCCGGGCTCTGCTCGTCAAAGGCGGGGGGCTTGCGGTAGATGGAGCGCACCGGGGTNTCCTCGGGCACCGGCCCGCCGCCGTCGATGGGCTCGCCCAGCACGTTGAACATACGCCCCAGGGTGTTGACGCCCACCGGCACCTGGATGGTGCGGCCGGGGATATCCACGGCCAGCCCCCGGGCCAGCCCCTCGCTGGGGGAGAGCATGATGCACCGCACNGTCTTGCTGTCCAGGTGCTGGGCCACCTCCATGACCCGGTGTTCTCCGTTTTTCTCCACGGTGAGCGCTTCCCGCAGGCGGGGCAGCTCACCGCTGACAATCTCCACATCCACCACGGGGCCTGATATCTGAGTGATGATCGCTCGTTCCATTCATCATCAACCTTCCTTCTCGTGCTTTTTGCGCTGGGCCCTGGCCCCGGCAGACACCTCGGTGATCTCCTGGGTGATGGCCGACTGCCGGACCCGGTTGAATTCCAGGGACAGCTCGCCCAGCAGCTTTTCCGCGTTCTGGTTGGCGCTGTCCATGGCGGTCATGCGGGCCTGCTGCTCGCAGCAGAAGCTGGCGATCAGCGCGCTGTAGATGAAGCCGGACACGTAGCTGGGCATCATGCTGTCCAGCACCGAGTTCACATTGGGCAGGAACTCGAACTGAGAGGTCACCGGCAGCTCGGTGAGGGCCGTGTCGGCGAAATAGGTGCGGTGGAAGGGCAGCACCCGGGTACACTTGGCCTCAAAGGATATCCCGTTTGCCATATCGGTGTACACCACGAAGATCTTCTCCAGCTCATGCCGGTGAAACCCGTCCAGCAGAAGGGCGCTGATCTCCCGCGCCCGGGCCATGGTGGGGTTTTGGGCGGTGTAGAGGAAGCTGTGTTCGATGGGGATGTTGTGGGAGGCGAAGAACCGCCGCCCGTACTCGCCCACCACGAACAGCTTGGTGTCCGGATGCTGCTCCAGCAGCTTCAGGGCCTCCTTGATGGCGTTCTGGTTGTAGGCCCCCGCCAGGCCCTTGTCGGCGGTGATGACCAGGCAGCCGTACGCGCCGTTCAGGGGGGGCTCCCCATCGGCGGGGTAGAAGTAGGGGCTGTCCACGTCCTTCACCGTGCGGAAGATGCGCTTGATCTCCCGGCGCAGGGCCTCGAAATAGGGCCGGGTGTTGTCCAGCTCCTGCCGGGCTTTCCGCAGCTTGGTGGAGGCGATGAGGTACATGGCGTTGGTGATCTTTTTTGTCTCCTGAACGCTCTCGATGCGGGTCTTGATCTCCTTTGTCCCGGCCATGTCAGTCCTCCCGGGCTCCGCCGCCCTGGAACCGTTTCAGATATTCTCGGGCCAGGTTCAGAATCTGCGCCCGGTCGTCCTCGGACAGCCGCCCGGTCTGGTCAATGCGGGCGCACAGATCCGGGGCCTCCTCCTCAAAAGCGGCCAGCAGTCCGGCGCGGAAGCCGTCCATTTTTGCCAGCGGCACGTCCTGCATCACGTGATCCATGGCGGCAACAAGCACGATGACCTGCTGGTGCTGGCTCAGGGGATTGTACTGCGGCTGGCGCAGCAGGCGCATNAGCCCCTGGCCGTAGGCCAGCTGGCGCTTGGTGGCGTCGTCCAGGTCGCTGGAGAACTGGGTGAACACCTCCATCTCCCGGTATTGGGCCAGCTCCAGCCGGATGGCCCCGGCGGCGGACTTCATGGCCTTGGTCTGGGCGTCGCCGCCCACACGGGACACGGACAGGCCCACGTTGACGGCGGGCCGCTGACCGGAGAAGAACAGCTCGCTTTCCAGGAAGATCTGGCCGTCGGTGATGGAGATGATGTTGGTGGGGATATAGGCGGACACGTCCCCCGCCTGGGTCTCCACGATGGGCAGGGCGGTCATGCTGCCGCCCCCCAGCTCGTCGCTGAGGTGGGCGGAGCGCTCCAGCAGCCGGGAGTGGAGGTAGAACACGTCGCCGGGGAAGGCNTNGCGGCCTGGGGAGCGCTCCAGCAGCAGGCTGAGGGCTCGGTAGGCGATGGCGTGCTTGCTGAGGTCATCGTACACAATGAGCACATCCCGGCCCTGATACATGAAATACTCGCCCAGGGCGCACCCCGCATAGGGGGCGATATACTGCAAAGCGGCGGAGGCGCCGGCGGGAGCGGTGACGATGGTGGTGTACTCCATGGCGCCCCGGCGGGCCAGGTTTTCCGCCAACTGGGCCACCGAGCTGGTTTTCTGCCCAATGGCCACGTAGATGCACACCACGTCCTTGCCCTTTTGGTTGAGAATGGTGTCCAGGGCGATGGCGGTTTTGCCGGTCTGGCGGTCGCCGATGATGAGTTCCCGCTGGCCCCGGCCAATGGGGAACATGGAGTCAATGGCCAGCAGGCCGGTCTCCATGGGGGTGTTCACCGGCTGGCGATCCAGAATGCCAGGGGCGGGGGTCTCAATGGGGCGGTAGCCCTCCGGCTCGATGGAGCCTTTGCCGTCCACAGGCAGGCCCAAGGCGTCCACCACCCGGCCCAGATAGTCTTTGCCCACGGGCATACCGGCGGTTTTTAAGGTGCGGCGCACCATGCTGCCCGCGCTGATCTCCTCGCCGTCGCCGAAGAGGATGCAGCTCAGCCCATCCGGGCGCAGATCCTGCACCATGCCCTTTACACCGGAGGAGAACACCAGGATCTCCCCGTATTGGGCGTGGGTCAGGCCGTTTACAGTGGCAATGTCGCCGTCCACGGTGAGTACCTCGCCGATCTCCTCCGGGGCGGGGATGGGCTCCCACTGCTCCACCGCCTGACGGATCAGGGGAACAATGTCGTTTTCTCCGGGCTGGAGCTGCCGCAGATAGTCCTGGAACTGCCGCGCCCGGCCGTCCAGGGTCCAGTCATACACGTCGGAGCCCACCTGGAGGCGGAAGCCGTCCTGGAGGGTTTCGTCCTGCTCCCAGCGGAGGGGAACCTTCCGCTTATAGGTGCGGGTGAGGAACTGGTCGAAGCGCTGGAGCTGTGCCTCGGTGGGCTGGTTGGCGCTGCGCAGCTGGGCGGCCAGACGGCTTCTAGCGGCCCTCATGCGCCCCGCCTCCCTCCGTCAGCTCCAGGAACTGGTCGAAAACGTCAGCTCCGGGTTGGGCGGCCAGCTTTTTCGCCGCCTGGGCGGCCAGCTCCCGCATCTCCTTCTGGGACTCCCGCAGAGCCCGCTCCCGGCTCTGCTCCGCCTCGGCATGGGCCTTGGCGATGATGTGCCGCGCCTGCTCCTGAGCCTGCTCCACCTGTTCCTGAGCGGCCTGGGCGGCGGCCTGCTGGGCCTGTAAGCGCTCCTTGCGGATCTCCTCGTCGGCGCCGTCCAGCTTGGCTTGGCAGTCGGCACGGAACCGCTCCGCCTGGGCCAGCTTGTCCGCGGCCTGCTGATCCAGTTCCCTGTAATGAGCCTCACGCTTTTCCATAAACTGCTTTACCGGCTTGAACAGGAGGAAGTACAGCCCTCCTGTCAGGATGGCCAGGTTCATCCAGTGCAGCAAAATCTGCTGCAGATTGATATTCAGAGGCATGATGATGACCTCCCCAACGTTACAGTACGAAGATAATTAAGATGACCACCAGCAGGGCGTAGATGATGGCCGTCTCAATAAACACCAGGCCCAGCATCAGGGTGGTGCGCACCTTACCCTCCGCCTCGGGCTGGCGGGCAATGCTCTCGGTGGACTTGGCGGTGGCAAGGCCCATGCCCACCGCGCCGCCGGCGGCGGCCAGACCCACGGCGATGCCCGCGGCGATGGCCTTAGAGCCGATGGAGCTGCCCTCCTGGGTCTGGGCGGCGGTTTCAGAGGCGTCGGGGGCCTCGGCGGCAAAGGCGGGAGCGGTGAGGGCCAGGGCGAGCAGCATGACCCCGGCCAGGGCAATGATCTTTTTCAGCAGCTTATTCATGGATAATGACCTCCATTATATTTTTAATGTAGTTCAGGCGTTTTCCGCCTGGGGCTTTTCCTTTGTGTCCTTTTCATGAGTCGGCTCGGATACCTCGCCGTAATACAGTGCCACCAGCATGGTGAGCACATAGGTCTGGATCAGGGCGTGGAGCAGGGTGAACAGCACTCCCACCACCACCGGCAGCACAAAGCTCAGGCTGACGTAGTAATAAACCAGTTCGGTCACCAGCAGGCCGCTGAGCAGCGCGCCGAACAGACGGAAGCTCATGGATATGGGCAGAGAGAACTCCTTCAGGGCTTTCAGCACGCCCTTGGGGCCATGCTCTGCCACGGCGCCGGAGACGATGACCAGATAGGACAGCACGCCCAGGCCAATGGCGGCGTTTACGTCGGACAGGGGGGCGGGCAGGGTGATGGGGTGTCCGTGGACGGTAATGGCCTGGACGCCCAGCAGCTCAAACAGCGTCCCCACGAAGATATACGCCCCGGCGGAGAAGATGTAGGCTCCCAGGAAGCGGTTCCGGTGGGGGCTGCTTCCCCGGGCCATGCCGTCGAACAGGCCCACCGCCTCTTCCAGCACCAGTTGGAGCTTTCCCGGCTGGAGCTTGAAGCGGGGAATGGCAAATATTCGGATCAGCGCGGCGGCGATCAGCAGGATGGCCGTCACCAGCAGGGCAGAGATCATCCCTGGGTTGACTGTGGTCAGGCCGAAGAGGCTGATCTGGCCTGTGCTGTGGAGCACCGCGTCCCGCATGGCCTCCTGGACGGTCTCCGATTGGCCGGGTGAGCCCGCCAGCAGCGCGGCGATGAACAACAGCGCCACGACCACCAGCCAGATCGCCAGGCCCTTTTTGTGTTGCTTCATCTAAGCATTCCTTCTTTCGAGCAGTTGGTGTGTTCCGCCGAAATTAGGCGGCAGCGCCCATATTATACACCTGCTTTTTGGGAATGTCCACCCTTTGGATATATCTAAGATCATTCTTGTGCTTTGTGAAAATGTCCTATTATCAGGGGAGTCTGGAGATATGTTTCGGTCAAAATTTACAAAAAGCGTGGACAAGAACGCCGAAGTATGTTAAAATAATTTTTGATAGTGAAATAGGAGATTATTTTTTCGCATCGGACGGAAGTCGGAGCGGCGAAGTGCCGGCTCATCGCTGCGCCACCGGCTCCCGATGTACAAGCGTTTGCGTTGTATAATATCCACAAAAATACAGAAAAAATCCTATCTACTTTTACAACTTGCGCCAGAAGAGTGTTTGATGTATTCTTAAATTAATTAATTTTAAAGATCAGCACAAGGGGTATACCCCTTGTCTGCCGCCAGATGGCGGCAGACACCGCTGTCGTTCAACGCTAAAAGCAGGCCGTTCCGGCCCGCGCATGGAAAAGAAAGGAAGGGTCAATATGCCGCTCGTTCCAATGAAAGCCATCTTAGACGCCACCGAAAAGTACAACTACGCCCAAGGCGCGTTCAATGTGAACGCTGTATGTCAGGCCAAGGCTGTCATCGAGGTTCATGAGATGTTCCGCTCCGCCGCCATTTTGCAGGGGGCGGATCTGGCCAATGCCTTCATGGGCGGGCGCACTGACTTCGCCAACGGCACTCTGGAGGACAAGAAGAAGGGCGCGCTGAACATCGCCAACGCGGTGAAGAAGTACGCCGAGACCAGCCCCATCCCTGTGGCCCTCCACTTGGATCACGGCAAGAATATGGAGTCCTGCGTGGCTGCCATCGCGGGGGGGGTACACCTCTGTTATGATCGACGGCTCGTCTCTGCCCTTTGACCAAAACGTGGAACTGACCCGTGAAGTGGTAAAGTACGCCCATGAGCGGGGCGTCACCGTGGAAGGTGAGCTGGGCGTGCTGGCGGGCGTGGAGGATCACGTGTTCGCCTCCACCTCCACTTATACCAACCCCATGGACGCGGTGAAGTTCTTCCGTCAGACCGGGGTGGACGCTCTGGCCATCAGCTACGGCACCAAGCACGGGGCCAACAAGGGCAAGGACACCGTCATCCGCAAGGAGATCGCCATCGCTACCAAGGAGTGCATGATGCACGAGGGCATTGAGGGTACCCTGGTGAGCCACGGATCCTCCACCGTGCCCCAGTACATCGTGAAAGAAATCAACGCCCTGGGCGGCGCGCTGAAGGACGCCTACGGCATCAAGAAGGAGCAGCTCAAAGAGGTGTCCAAGCTGGGCATCCGCAAGATCAACGTGGACACCGACATCCGTTTGGCGGTCACCCGCAACCTGCGGGAGCTGTTCCGGGACGAGCCGGAGCTGCGGGAGAAATCCACCGTCAGCGCGATTTACCAGTTGCTGCTGGCCAACCCCTCCGCCTTCGACCCCCGGGTGTTCCTGCCGCCCATCATGGACACCGTCATGTACGGCAACGTGCCCGACGAGGATGTGGGCTGCATTGTGGACTGCATTGAGCGGGGCGTGAAGGAGGTCGTGGGTACCCTAATCGTGGAGTTCGACAGCGTGGGCAAGGCCCCCCTGATTGAGAATGTCTCCTTGGACGAGATGGCGGAACGCTACCGCGTGAAGGGTATTTGATATGGGAAAAAACATTCTGGTGGCCCACGGCGGCGGCCCAACTGCCGTCATCAACTGTTCCCTCCAAGGGGTGGTGGAAGCTGCCCGGGCGTCGGGAGAGGTAGATAAGATCTACGCCGCCCGGTTCGGCGCGGAGGGCATCCTGGCCGGGGATCTCATCGACCTGACCGACGTGCCCGCTGCCACCATTTCCAGATTACAGCATACCCCCGCCTCCGCCATCGGCTCCTGCCGGCGGAAGCTCACCGACGCGGACTACCCCACCGTGTTGGAGACGCTGAAAAAGTTCCATATCGACTGCTTCTTCTACAACGGCGGCAACGACTCTATCCGGCCATTTCCCCACCACCCTGATGCAGACCCATCCGGACGCGCTGATCCGCACCACGGAATTTGTGGCCAATCTGCCGGACTGAGAAGGGGGCGGCGAGATGAAGGATACTTATATTGTCAACGGCCAGGTCTACATCGGCCGTGCGTTTGAGGCCAGGACGCTGAAGCTGTCCGGCGGGAAGCTGGAAGTGCTGGACGCGGATGCCAACCTCCCGGAGGGGGCGGAGGTGGTGGACGTCAGCGGCAAAAAGGTGGTGCCCGGCTTTATCGACATCCACACCCACGGCGCGGTGGGGGTGGACGTGAACGGCGCCACCGCCGAGGATCTGGAGAAGATCAGCNGNTTCTTCGCGGGAAACGGCACCACNTCCTGGCTGTGNTCCGTGCTCACCGACACNGTGGAGCAGACNGAGTGGTGNATCGACCNGTTCAAGGCCCACAAGGCGGGGGAGCAGCCCACCGCCGAGCTGCTGGGCATCCANCTGGAGGGCCCCTTCCTGGCCNNCGANTACAAGGGGGCCATGCCCGAGCATCTGNTGCNNAAGGGCNACNCGGCCCTGCTGCGGGCCTATCAGGAGCGGGCGGAGGGCGATATCCGCTACATCNCCGTATCCCCCGAGNTGGAGGGCGTNGTGGACATGATCCCNGAGGCCAAGAAGCTGGGCATCGTCCCCGCCATCGGCCACTCCGGGGCCAGCTATGAGACCTCNCTGGAGGCCATCGCCGCCGGGGCCGAGGCNGCCACCCACACCTTCAACGCCATGGGCCTGTTCCATCAGCACCGCCCCGCNATTATGGGTGCCGTGCTGGAGTCGGACGTGTACTGNGAGATGATNTGCGANGGGCGGCACCTCCATCCCGGCTCGGTGCGGCTGCTNATCAAGACCAAGGGACTGGACAAGGTGGTGGCCATCACCGACTCCATCATGGCCGCCGGCCTGCCCGACGGCAACTANCACCTGGGCGTCAACGAGGTGGTGGTGGAGGACGGCGACGCCAAGCTGGCCGACACCGGCGTGCGGGCGGGAAGNACCCTCACCCAGGACGNGGCGCTGCGCAANCTGCTGGCCTTCACCGGTCGGCCCATGGAGGAGCTGCTGCCCGCCCTGACGGAGAATCCCGCNAAGCTNATCGGCGTNTTTGACCGCAAGGGCTCCATCGCCNACGGCAAGGANGCGGATCTGGTNGTGCTGGACGAGAACAACCNTGTGGANATGGTGTTNACCAGGGGCCGCCTGCTGGAGAAATAAGAAAAACCGCACCATGGCTCCGCCATGGTGCGGTTTTATCNGCGNGACAGCGGTCATTCCGCCGCNGTCTGGAGGTCGTGAAAAATNGCCACCGCCGCCGCNCCCCGNGCNCCGCTGAGNTTGTCCGGCTCCACAAAGACGAAGTCGGTGTCGGTGCGGGTCACCTTGCAGATGTTGCGGTGNACCACATCCAGCAGCATCNGGCGGTTATCCTGGCTGCGGAACAGCTCGCCCTCNATGAGCATGGTGTGGGGACAGGTGAAGTTGTCGATGTTGGCAATGGCCAGNCCCAGGGTGTATACCGCCCGCTCCACNATGAGGTACACGTCNGAGTCCCCGGCCTGCTGGGCCTCCAGGATCTGGGCCATGGACGGCTCGTCCCCCTTGTGGCACAGGGAGCGCAGAATGGGCGCNCCNCCCCGGGCCAGCGCNTCCATGCACCGGCCGATGATGGCCCGGTCGCTGGAAATGGCCTCCAGGCAGCCNTGGTTGCCGCAGGTACACTGGGGGCCNTTGGGCTCCATCACCATATGGCCCACCTCTCCCGCCCCCACGATGGAGCCGAAGGAGTTGGCCGAGTTGAGGATCAGCGGNCAGGCGATGCCCGCNTGNATGAACAGATAGGCGAANGTGGGNACGTTGTTCAGCAGCTCCCTCTGGAATAAGGAGGCGCCGTAGGCCCGGGCGCAGGCGTTGTTTTCCACCGAGATGGGCCGGTGGAAGCCCAGCCGGCGGCGGACGTCCCGGAGGATGGGCTTGTCGTACCAGTTATAGCTGGGGCGTACCTTCAGCATACCCGCCTCGCTGTCCACCAGGCCGGGAACGCAGAAGCCCAGACCGTCCACCTGGTCGAGGGTGAGGCCGCAGCCGTCCAGCAGGCCGCGAACCAGGTCGCAGGTCATGTCCAGATTGTCCTCATAGTCCCGGCTGGGGGCGGGGGCGGCGCGGCTGCCCAGCATCTGCCCCCGGTAGTCGGTGAGGCATACGGCGCTCTCCGAGCCCCGCATCTCCACGCCGATGAACCGCCGGGCCTCGGGCACGATGTCCAGCAGGTGGCTGCGGCGGCCATGGCGGCGATCCACCGGCTGGGTGGAATCCAGCTCCCGCACCGTTCCGGCGGCGATCATGCTGTTGATATTGGTGGTGATGGTGGGCAGAGTGAGATCCAGCCGTCTGGCGATATCCGCCCGGGTGATGGGGGCGCAGTGGTACACCATGCGCAGGATAGAGGATTGGTTGGTGCTTCGCACGCGGGGCAGGTTGTTGCCCTGTTCAAATTGCATCTGTCCACCGCCTCCCACTATTTTTTTCAGAAAAAGGTGGAAATTCCACTCTATTTCAATTATTATATCGGTGTATGGCCCCGGTGTCAAGGCGCGGGGCACAGGAGGGATGAGTCTATGGCGATCTTTTTCTTGGTGAGCTTTCTGGCCAGCGTTGTGGGGGCTATCTGCGGCATTGGCGGCGGCGTGGTCATCAAGCCGGTGCTGGATATGCTGGGGCTGGAGACGGTGGCCGCCATCAGCTTTTTGTCCGGCTGCACGGTGCTGTCCATGAGCTGCTATTCCGTCACCCGCGCTCTGGCCAAGGGGGACAGCGGAGTGGATCTGCGCACCGGTACGCCCCTGGCCGTCGGCGCGGCCTTTGGAGGGCTGGCGGGTAAGCAGCTGTTTGAGCTGGTAAAATCTCTGTCCGCAAACCAGGGCATGGTGGGAGCCGTCCAGGCCGGCTGCCTGGGGGTCATCACGCTGGGGACGCTGGCGTATACGGTGAACAAGAGCCGCATCCCCACCCATAAGATCACCGCTCCGGCAGTGTGTGTGGCCATTGGACTGGCGCTGGGCATCATGTCCAGCTTCCTGGGTATCGGCGGCGGGCCCATCAATCTGGTGGTGCTGTATTTCTTCTTCAGCATGGATACCAAGACCGCCGCCTCCAACAGCCTGTACATCATCCTGTTCAGCCAGCTGGCCAGCCTGATCACCACGCTGGCCACCCACACGGTGCCCGACTTCCGCTGGCCGGTGCTGGCGGTGATGGTATGCGGCGGCGTGGGCGGCGGCATCGTGGGCCGTATGCTCAACAAAAAGATGGACAACCGGCTGGTGGAGCGGCTGTTTATCGGCCTGATGGGCCTGATCGTGGTCATCTGCATATATAACGTATGGCGGGGGATCAGCGCCTGACAGATATCCGCCGTATGATAAATCATCGNAAGCCGGCCGGAGCCGGGGAGAGGAGGCCGTTTTATGGGCCCAACTGTGTGGGAATGTATTCTTCGTCTTGTTTTGTCCGCTCTGTTCGGCGGCGTCATCGGCCTGGAGCGGGAGCTGCGGCTGAAGGGCGCGGGCATCCGCACCCATCTCATCGTCTCCTTCGCCTCGTGCATGATGACGCTGGTGTCCAAATACGCCTTTTTCGACATGATGGAGTTTGAGGCGGTCAAGCTCGACCCCAGCCGCGTCACCGCCGGAGTGGTCACCGCCATCGGCTTTATCGGCGCGGGCGCCATCTCCGCCCGCAAGCGGAGCATCACCGGCATGACCACCGCCGCCGGGCTCTGGGCCACGGTGGGCGTCGGTATGTCTATGGGGGCGGGTATGTACTACGTCAGCACCTTTGGCGCGGTGTTTATCGTGGTCATCCAGGCCGTTCTCTACCGGGATCACGCTCTGGGCGGCTCCGCCGTCATCTGCATCCAGATTGACGATCAGCCCGAGGCTCTGGACTGCTTCCAGGAGGAGCTGGCCAAGCTGAAGCTGGAGCCCTCCTCCTCCAAATATGAACGGGCGGACGGGGTGCTGTCCATTGAGCTCCAAATAGGCCATCTGTCCTGTCCTGAGCGGAAGCTGGATCGCCTGCTGTCCCCATTGATGAAGCAGCCATATGTCAGATCCATTCTCTGGTGAAATAAAAGCGGGGCGCTGAGCAGTGTCAGCGCCCCGTTCCTTTTATGCCTCAAAGGCCATATCCTCCAGCCGCGCCCGATCCAGAACGGAGATGGAGCGGTATCCCAGCTCCACCAGTCCCTGAGCNGCCAGCTCTCCCAGCACCCGGCTCACCGTCACCCGGGACAGGCCCACCGCCTGACCGATGCCCTCGTGGGTGGCGCGGATCGCGCTGTTTTCTTCGGCAGTGCTTACGCCGGCAGCGTTCCCGCTGGCATCGCTTGCGATGCCCGGCTGCCCCAGCAGCCACCGGGCGATCCGCTGCTGGGCGGGCAGGGAGGAGGACTCCACATGGTCGGACAGCATCCGCACCGTCCGGGCCAGGTACTGGAGCATGGGCAGGGCCAGCTCCGGGTGACGCTGGAAGGCGGCGTCCAGCTGGCTTTGGTCAATGGTCAAAATCCGGCAGTCCTCCAGTGCCATGGCGGAGGTGACCCGGGGACAGCCGTCGAAAAATGACGCCTCGCCCATCAGGTTCCCGGCCCGGTGGACGGCCAGCACCCGCTCCTCCCCGGAACTGGAGCTGATAAAGCTGCGCACCGAGCCGGAGATCAGATAATAAAAGCATTCTGGGCGGGCGCCCTGGAGATAGACCATCTGCCCCGCATGGTATTTCCGGGGGCTGCGGCCCTCCGCCAGCAGATCCCAAACTGCCATGTGGTTCGCCTCCCGTCCTGATGTTGATGGCAATATTGTATCATGGTTTACATTGTTCCCGGCAAAGTTCTGGCATAATGAGTGCATCAAATTTAGATATAGGAGGAATTTTTCATGGGCATGACCATGACCCAGAAGATCCTGGCCCGCTCCGCCGGACTTGACCGGGTGGAGGCCGGACAGCTCATCGAGGGCAGGCTGGACCTGGTGCTGGGCAACGACATCACCACCCCGGTGGCCATCACGGAGTTCCACAAGGCGGGGCTGTCCTCAGTGTTTGACAAGGACAAGATCGCCATCGTGCTGGATCACTCCACCCCCTGCAAGGACATCAAGTCCGCCCAGCTCTGCGCCGCCTGCCGGGAGTTTGCCAAAGCCCACTCCATCACCCACTTCTATGACGTGGGCCAGATGGGCATCGAGCACGCGCTCCTGCCGGAGAAGGGCCTGACCGCCCCCGGCGAGGTCATCATCGGCGCGGACTCCCACACCTGCACCTACGGCGCNCTGGGGGCNTTCTCCACCGGCGTGGGCTCCACCGANATGGNCGCCGGCATGGCTACCGGCCTGCTGTGGTTCAAGGTGCCCTCCGCCATCAAGGTGAACCTCACCGGCAAGCTGGATCGGTACGTCAGCGGCAAGGACGTCATCCTCCACCTGATCGGTATGATTGGGGTGGACGGGGCGCTGTACCAGTCCCTGGAGTTCGCGGGGGACGGCGTCGCCTCCCTGGAGATGGACGACCGCTTCACCATCTGCAACATGGCCATTGAGGCCGGAGCCAAGAACGGCATCTTCCCGGTGGACGACAGGATCGTCGAATACTTAAAGGGCCGCGTCAGCCGGGAATGGCAGGCGTTTGAGGCCGACCCGGACGCCGAGTATGCCCGGGAGATCACCATCGATCTGTCCGCCTTGCGGCCCACGGTGTCCTTCCCCCATCTGCCCTCCAACATCAAGAGCGTGGACGAGGCGGCGGGCAAGCCCATCCAACAGGTGGTCATCGGCTCCTGCACCAACGGGCGGCTGAAGGATCTGCGGGAGGCTGCCGCCATCCTCAAGGGCCGGAAGGTGGCCGATGGTGTGCGGTGTATCGTCATCCCCGCCACCCAGCAGATTTACCTGGACGCCATGGCCGAGGGCCTGGTGGCCGACTTCATCCAGGCGGGCGCGGTGGTGTCCACCCCCACCTGCGGGCCCTGCCTGGGCGGGCACATGGGCGTGCTCAGCGACAATGAGTGGGCCATCTCTACCACCAACCGCAACTTTGTGGGCCGCATGGGCCCCACCAGCTCCATGATTATCCTGGCCAGCCCCGCAGTGGCGGCGGCATCCGCCGTCACCGGCGTGGTCACGGATCCTGCAACACTTTAAGGGAGGGGCACGAACATGAAGATTTATAAATACGGCGACAACGTGGACACCGACGTCATCATCCCCGCCCGGTACCTCAACGCCCCGGACGAGAAGTCCCTGGCCTCCCACTGCATGGAGGACATCGACGCCAACTTTGCCTCCACCGTGGAGGCGGGGGACATCGTCATTGGCGGCGCGAACTTCGGCTGCGGCTCCTCCCGGGAGCACGCCCCCCTGGCCATCAAGGCCTGCGGCGTGAAGTGCGTCATTGCCAAGAGCTTTGCCCGCATTTTCTACCGCAATTCCATCAATATCGGCTTCCCCATCCTGGAGTGCCCGGAGGCGGTGGACGACATCTCCGCCGGGGACGCGGTGAGCGTTGACTTCAACACCGGCGTCATCGTCAACGAGACCACAGGGGCCAAGTTCCAGGCCGCGCCCTTCCCGGANTTNGTCAACGGNATNATTGANAACGGCGGNCTGCTNAANTCNCTGAAAGCGNGNGGNGTGGCGAAATGAATTACAANATCGCGCTGATCCGGGGCGACGGCATCGGCCCGGANATCGTCAACGAGACGGTGAAGGTCATCGACAGGGTGGGGGAGAAGTTCGGCCACACCTTTGAATACGTGGACGTGCTGATGGGCGGCTGCGCCACCGACGCGGTGGGCAAGAGCTACCCAGACGGCACCGCCGAAAAGTGCAAAGCCTGCGACGCGGTGCTGCTGGGTGCGGTGGGCGGCCCCAAGTGGGGCAGCGACAAGCCCGCCGAGCAGCGGCCCGAGACCGCCCTGCTGGCCATCCGCAAGGATCTGGGGCTGTACGCCAACCTGCGCCCCGCCGCCCTGCGGCCCGCCCTGGCGGACGCCTGTCCGCTGAAAAAAGAGACGGCGGAGAAGGGTATTGACCTGCTCATGGTCCGGGAGCTGACCGGCGGCATCTACTTCGGCAAGCGGGACAAGTACCAGACCGAGGATCGGGGGGTGGAGGCCACCGACCTGATGGCCTACTCCGAGATGGAGATCGAGCGCATCGGCCGCCGAGCCTTTGAGATGGCCCGCCTGCGCCGCAAAAAGGTGTCCAGCGTGGACAAGGCCAACGTGCTGGAGACCTCCCGGCTGTGGCGGGCCGTCATGCACCGGCTGGCAGAGGAGTACTCCGACGTGGAGTACGAGGACGTGCTGGTGGACAACTGCGCCATGCAGCTGGTGCGTGACCCGGGGCAGTTTGACGTGGTGGTCACCGAGAATATGTTCGGTGACATCTTGTCCGACGAGGCGTCCATGATCACCGGCTCCATCGGCCTGCTGCCCTCCGCCTCCATGGGGGACGGGGCCCCGGCGCTGTATGAGCCCATCCACGGCTCCGCGCCGGACATCGCGGGCCAGGATAAGGCCAACCCTATCGCCACCATCCTGTCCGCAGCCATGATGTTCCGCTACTCCTTCAAGCTGGCCGCCGAGGCGGACGCCATTGAGGCCGCTGTGGATCAGACGCTGGCGGACGGCTGGCGCACCGCCGATATTGCCCGAGCGGGGGAGAGCGTCATCGGGACGAAGCAGATGGGTGAGATCATCCGGGCAAATATTTGAATAAAGGGCCGGGGCAGAGATGCTCCGGCCTTTTCATTGTTTCCTTGCAATGAGCGGTGTCCCGTGATAAAATAAACTATAAGAGGAGCGAGAAGATGAGAAATGACATTTTGAATTATTTGCAGGGGGAGCTTCGGCACCGCTGTGAGCAGCCATCTAACCGATTTGGAATAGGCTTGTACGGTCATATTGAGGCAGTGGTCAAAAATGGGGCTCTTTTAGCGGAGCGGTACGGGGCGGATAAGGAGATCGTGATGATCGTGGCGTGGCTTCACGATATTGCGTCTGCCACCGATTACAGCCTGTATCAAGATCACCATATCCATGGGGCGGAGATGGCGAGGGATATCTTACTCCAGTGGAATTACGAAACGGAGAGGATCGAATGGGTGCAAAGGTGCATCCGAAATCACCGGGGCAGCGTATCGCTGGATCAGGAAAGTGTAGAGGAGGTCTGCGTGGCGGATGCGGATGCGATCTCCCATTTTGACAGCCTGCCCAGTCTGCTGTATCTGGCCTACCGGGAGCGGGGAATGGATTTTGAAGAAGGAAGAAATTTTGTGAAAGATAAGCTGGAGCGGAGCTTTCAAAAGCTGTCGCCCAGGAGCAGGGAACTTTATGAGAATAGATACCGGCAGATTATGGACATATTGAATGGATAGAGAGAAGGAGAGACGTCATGATTCTGGCCATCGACATCGGCAATATCCGCACCACCATTGCCCTGTTCACGGAAGAGGGAGCGCTGTCCTTCCAGTCGGAGCTGGAGACGGACGCCAAAATCACCGACGACCGCTGCGCCATTGACCTGATGGGGGTGTTCAACCTCTACCGGGCCGAACTGGGCGGGGTGGACGGTGCCATTTTGTCCAGCGTAGTGCCCCCCATCACCGGCACCTACGCCCGTACCCTGCGGCGGCTTACC